>NZ_PNLV01000031.1 GCF_013823285.1 Brevundimonas sp.
CACGGTCGATGCGGCCCCGTGCGGCCTCGACGGCGTCAGCCATGCTCAAATCCTCCAGTTTTCGTATAGAACCCGAAGGCGCGTCGGGGTAAAGCGGCGCCGCCCCCGTTTACTATTCATTCTTCGAGAGGTCCGCCGCCGTGGCCGAGCCCCAGACCATCCGCACCCCGTCCGCCAAGCCCTCAATGCGCCAGATGGCGGATGCGATCCGGGTGCTGTCCATGGATGCGGTGGAAAAGGCCAACAGCGGCCACCCCGGCATGCCCATGGGCATGGCCGACGTGGCGACGGTGCTGTTCTCGAAATATCTCAAGTTCGACGCCAGCCGCCCGGACTGGGCGGACCGTGACCGGTTCATTCTGTCGGCGGGGCACGGCTCCATGCTGCTGTATAGCCTGCTTCACCTGACCGGCTACAAGGCGGTGACGAAAGAAGAGCTGTCCAACTTCCGTCAGTGGGGGTCGAAGACCGCCGGTCACCCGGAGTACGGCCACATCCCTGGCGCGGAGACCACTACAGGTCCGTTGGGGCAGGGGCTGGCCAACGCCGTGGGCTTCGCCATGGCGGAGCGGCACCTGAATGCACGCTTCGGCGACGATCTGGTGGACCACCGCACTTGGGTGATCGCCGGCGACGGCTGCCTGATGGAGGGCGTCAGCCAGGAGGCCATCGGCATCGCCGGCCGTCTGAAGCTGAACCGCCTGACCGTGCTGTGGGACGACAACGACATCACCATCGACGGCGCGGTGCGCCTGTCCGACGCCACGGACCAGCTGGCGCGCTTCAAGGCTTCTGGCTGGGCGGTCAAGGCCATCGACGGCCATGACGAAGGCCAGATTCGACGCGCGCTGCTGTGGGCCACGCGACAGGACAAACCCACACTGATCGCCTGCAAGACGAAGATCGGCCGCGGCGCCGCCACCATGGAAGGCAGCCACAAGACCCACGGCGCGGCCCTGGGCGCCGCCGAGGTGGCCGCCACCCGTCTGGGTCTGAACTGGAATCACGAGCCGTTCGAACTGCCCGAGACCATCGAGAAGGCCTGGCGCGCCGTGGGCCGCCGGGGCGCGAAGGTCCGCAAGGCCTGGGAAGGCCGCCTGGCCGCCCACCCGCAGGCGGACCACTTCACCCGCGCCATGAAGGGCGATCTGCCCACCGGCGCCTTCGACGCCCTCGAGGCCAGGATCGCCGAACTGGTGGAGACGAGGCCGGCCCAGGCCACGCGCCAGTCATCCGGCGCGGCCCTGACTGAACTGTTCGGCCGCATTCCCGAGATGATCGGCGGCTCGGCCGACCTGACCGGCTCCAACAACACCTACGTCAAGGACACGCCCATCCTGGACACGCCGGACTATTCCGGCCGCTATGTGAACTGGGGCATCCGCGAGCACGGCATGGCTGCGGCCATGAACGGCATGGCGCTGCACGGCGGGGTCATCCCCTACGGCGGCACCTTCATGGTGTTTTCGGACTATTCACGCCCTTCCATCCGTCTGGCCGCCCTGATGGGCATCCGGGTGGTGCATGTGCTGACTCACGATTCCATCGGCCTGGGCGAGGACGGCCCCACCCATCAGCCGGTGGAGCATCTGGCCGCCCTGCGCGCCATCCCGAACCTGCTGGTGTTCCGCCCCGCCGACACGGTGGAGGCGTTCGAGTGCTGGAAGCTGGCGCTGGAGCATCGCACCGCCCCCTCGGCCCTGGCCCTGTCGCGCCAGAAGACCGAGGCGGTGCGCGTCACGGCGTCGGACGAGAACCTGTGCGCCCGGGGCGCCTATGAGCTGCGCGCCGCCGACGGCGACGCGAAGGCCACCCTGTTCGCCACCGGCACAGAGGTTCCGCTGGCTCTGAAAGCCCGCGACACGCTGCAGGCCCAGGGCGTGCCGACCCGGGTAGTCTCGGTCCCCTGTTTCGAACTGTTCGAGCAGCAGCCCAAGGCCTATCAGGACGCCGTCATCGGCCGCGGCACGGTTCGCGTGGCCGTCGAGGCCGCCATCAAGCAAGGGTGGGAGCGCTTCATCGGCGAGGACGGCGGCTTCGTCGGCATGTCCTCCTTCGGCGCGTCGGCCCCGGCTCCGCGCCTGTACGAAGGCTTCGGCATCACCGCCGATGCGGTGGTCGAACAGGTGAAGGCGCGGCTCTGACCTCGGGAACACCACGATGAAACTCGGCACCCCGCTTTCCGACACCGCCGTGCGGGTCATGCTGCTCGGCGCGGGCGAGCTGGGCAAGGAAGTGGCCATCGAGCTGCAGCGCCTGGGCGCCGAGGTGGTGGCGGTGGACCGCTATCCGAACGCTCCGGCAATGCAGGTGGCGCACCGCAGCCACGTCATCCCCATGACCGACCCGCAGGTCCTGAACGGGGTCATCATGGCAGAGGCGCCGCACATCATCGTGCCCGAGATCGAGGCCATCGCCACCGACGTTCTGGCCGCCATCGAGGCGGCGGGAATGGCCACGGTCATCCCCACCGCTCGCGCCACGCAGCTGACCATGAACCGCGAGGGCATTCGGCGGTTGGCGGCCGAGGAGCTGGGCCTTGCCACCAGCCCCTACGCCTTCGCCGGCTCGGCCATGGAACTGGCGGACGCGGCCCACCGCATCGGCCTGCCGGTGTTCGTCAAGCCGGTGATGTCCTCGTCCGGTAAGGGGCAGAGTTATGTGGAGGCGCTGGAAGACTGCGCCAACGCCTGGGCTTACGCCCAGTCCGGCGGCCGGGTCGAGACGGCGCAGGTGATCGTCGAGGGCCGCATCGACTTCGATTTCGAGATCACCCTGCTGACCGTGCGTTCCCTGCGCGACGGCGTGGTGGTCACCGACTTCTGCGACCCCATCGGCCACCGCCAGGTCAAGGGCGACTATGTGGAGAGCTGGCAGCCCCAGGCCATGACCGCCGCCGCTTTGGCGTCGGCGCAGGACATCGCCCGCAAGGTGACAGACTCGCTGGGCGGTCTCGGCCTGTTCGGGGTGGAGCTGTTCGTGAAGGGCGATCAGGTCTGGTTCTCCGAGGTCTCGCCGCGCCCGCACGACACGGGGCTGGTGACGCTGGCCAGCCAGCGCTTCAGCGAGTTCGCCATCCACGCCCGCGCCATCCTCGGCCTGCCGGTGGACGTGAGCCGCACCGACATCGCCGCCAGCGCCGTCATCTATGGCGGCATGGACGCCCAGGGCATCGCCTTCGAGGGCGTCGACCACGCCCTGTCCGTGCCCACGGCCGACATCCGACTGTTCGGCAAGCCCGAGAGCTTCGAGCGCCGCCGCATGGGCGTGGCCCTGGCGCGGGGCGATGACACGGATCAGGCCCGTGAGCGCGCCCGCGAGGCGGCCTCGCGCGTCAAGCCGGTCAAGGGTTAGCCGCCAACCAGGCCACTGCCGCCGCCAGGATCACGTCCTCGCCGGCGCGCCTTTGCGCCAGGGTGGGGATGATCTCCACGTCCGGCGTCACGCCGCGCCCCTCCAGCACCACCCCGGAGGGGGTGCGCAATTCCTGCATGCCCACGCTGAGCCGTCCGCCGTCCGACAGGTTCAGATGGCGGGAGGCCACGACCACGCCCACGGTTTGTTCGCCCATGACCATGGCCCGGCCGGATTCCTGAAAGGCGGCGGCCAGAACCTCGGCGGCGCTGACCGAGGCGGCGTCCACCAGAACCACGAGCGGCCCTCCGTAGGCGCCCTCGGCCGGGTCCACCGCAATGCGCTGGTCCACGAAGCGGCCGGTCATGATCGTGGCGATCATGGGTTCGCGCACCAGCATGCCCATCAAACGGGTCATCTCATAGAGCGAGCCGCCCCGGTTGCCGCGCAGATCCAGAATCACGCCGCGGGCCGGCTGCTCGGACCGCAAGGCCGCGATGGCGTCCATCACGGCCTCGACCGGCGCCGTGTCGAAGCCTTCCAACGCGACCAGCAGGAGGTCGCCATCCAGACGCTCCACCCGGTGCTGGGGCAGGGCCGGCATGATCTCGGCGGTCAGGGTGAAGGCGCGGGATGCGCCTGTCTCATCGGTGAAGACGATCTCCTCGGACCGGCCTTCCGACGGCGGCAGGGAGGCCTCCAGACTGCGGCCATCGAAGGTTTCGGCCTTCCAGCCCACCTGCACCCCCGCGCGGCCCGCCGGACTGTCCGGGCGCACCACATGGACGATCCAGCCGTCGGGCGACCAGCGCAGCGTCATGCCGTAGGTGGCCTGGGCCTCCCCCCGCTCCAGCGCCTCGGTGCGGACCCGGCGATGGGGGGCGCGGGCGTTGGTGTGGCGGTCGTCCAGCGTCTCGATGACCGCGTTGAGACTGTCGTAGAAGGCGAACTCGTCGGGCTGGGCCACCACGGCCTCGCGCCGCCGGGTCGTCAGGGCATCCCAGTCGACCCCGCCGAAGTCCGAGCGGTAGAACAGCCGCCCCACCCAGCGCGTCGCCTCGTCATAGACCTGTTCGTTCAGGGCCCGTCGCTCGGGCGAATGGTCCGCCACCACCACCGGCGCAGGGGCGGGCTGATCCGTGCGGACATAGGGAACGGTGCTCTGACACGCGGTCAGGACGAGGGCGGCCAGACCGATGAGCAACGGGGACAGGCGGATGTTGAACGTCATGCCGCCACGCTAGCCCCATCGCCCGCGGGCCGGGAACGCAAACTTGTGTGCAGGGTCACACGGCGGTCGTCAGCGGCGCCTCGGCACGAAGCCGGGCTGCATCGCGGGCGGGCGGCGTCCCGAACAGACGGGCGTATTCCCGCGAGAACTGGGACGGGCTGTCGTAGCCCACCTGAAAGCCCGCCCCCTGGGCGTCGCAGGCCGCGCTGAGCATCAGGCGGCGGGCCTCCTGCAAACGAATCTGCTTCTGGTACTGAAGCGGGCTCATGGCGGTCACCGCCTTGAAATGCTGGTGCAGGGCCGACGGGCTCATGCCTGCCTCGCGGGCCACGGCCTCGATGCTGAACGGGCGATCATAGTTGTCGCGGATCCAGGCGATGGCGCGGGCCACGTGGGACAGGCGGCTGTCGGGCGCGCCGATCTGACGGACCACGCCCGCCTGATCGCCGGTCAGCAGCCAGTAGTGGATCTCGCGCCGGATCAGGGGCGCGAGCGTCGCGGCGTGCTCGGGCGTGTCCAGAAGCTGCACCATGCGCGCCGCCGCGTCCGCCAGTTCGGGCGCGGTGCGGCTGAGGTGCACCCCGCGCGCGCTTTCGCCGCCGGGTGCGGGCGGGCGCGCCGCCATCAGGTCCATCAGCAGCGCCGCCTCCAGATCGATACGCAGACACAGATAGGGGCGCCCGGGCGAGGCCTCGGTCACCTGGCCCGTCAGCGGCAGGTCGACGGACACCACAAGATGGGACGCCGCGTCATAGCGATAGGTCTCCTCGCCCAGCATGACCACCTTGGCGCCCTGGGCGATGATGCAAACCGCCGGCTGGTGCAGCACCGGAATTCGGTCGGTCGGTTGCGCCTGACGAATGAGCGCCATGCCGGGAACGGCTGTGTCGAACATGCCGTCGCCGGGCGTGTGTCGGGCGATCAGGGCGGCGAGATGGTCCATGGTTCCTGCTTCCCACCGCCGGACGTCCGGCACAATGGGCCATGCGCCGCTGTGGAGGATCGTGCAAGAACCGGCGAGGACCGTTCTAACGCGTCCGCATGTCCACGTCCTATCCCGGCCTCGTCAGATCAAGGAGACAGACATGACGAATGCAATGAACAAGGTGGTGCTCGTGACCGGGGCCAGCAGCGGCATCGGCGAAGCGATCGCCCGCGAACTGGCCGGGGCCGGCGCGCGGGTGGTGATCGGCGCCCGGCGGCTGGACCGGCTCGAGGCCCTCAAGACCGATATCGAGGCGGCGGGCGGCGAGGCCATGGCCCGCGCCCTGGACGTGACCTCGCGCGAGGATGTGAAGGCTTTCGTCGAGGCGGCGCGCGACCGCTTCGGCCGGGTCGACGTCATCGTCAACAACGCGGGCGTCATGCCGCTGTCGCCGCTGGCCGCCCTGAAGGTCGACGAGTGGGACCGCATGATCGACGTGAACATCCGCGGCGTCCTGCACGGCATCGCGGCGGCCCTGCCGATCATGGAAGCCCAGGGTGAGGGCCAGATCGTCAACATCGCCTCCACCGCCGGGCACCAGATCCTGCCGACCGGCTCGGTCTATTGCGCGACCAAGTTCGCGGTGCGGGTGATCTCGGAGTCCCTGCGTCAGGAAACGGACACGGTGCGGGTGTCGGTCGTCTCGCCCGGCGTCACCGTGTCGGAGCTGGCCGAGACCATCACCCACGCCGACACGGCGGCCTTCATCGATGAATACCGCAAGAAGGCGATCCCGGCCGAAGCCATCGCCCGGGCGGTCCGCTTCGCCATCGAACAGCCGCGCGAGGTGGACGTGAGCGAGATCATCGTGCGTCCCACCGCGACCACGGCCTGATGCGGGGCGAGGGCGGGGCAAACCTCGTCCTCGCCGGCCGCGCCTACTCCTCCGCGCGCTCGCGGCGGATCATGCGGCGCTGGCCATGTTCACCCTCTTCCAGATAGCCCGAGCCGTCGGCGTCCATGTGACGGAAGGCTTCGCGCATACGGGCCAGGAACTCGGCTTCCGATACGCGGCCATCGCCATCCGTATCCATGGCCCCCGCCCCGTCGCCCAGCATCATGATGCGCGGGCCGTGCTCGCCGCTGCCCGCGCCGCCGCGAACGATGCGGCGCACCTCCACGCGGGTCTCGCCGTCCTCGCCGCCCGAGCGTTCGATGATCACCGGCCCGCCCTCGCCATGCCACTCCATCGGGCCGTCTTCGCCAGAGCGGAACATGAAGACGTGACGGTCGCCGCCCTCGCCCCGGCGAACGCCCTGCGCCAGGGTCTCGGTGGACACGCGCCCGGCGCCCTCGGCGTCAATGCGCGCCCAGGCGCTCATCATGGGCATGAGGAACTCCTCGCGCGTGACATAGCCGTCGCCGTCGCGGTCCAGCCCCCCTTCGCCGCCCGGTCCGTTCAGGACCATGACGCGAGTTTCGGTGCGGGTCTCGGCCTCCTGCGCCCCGGCCGCGGGGGCGATAAGCATGAGGGCGGCGATGGCGGCGGCTGTGCGCATGAGAAGTCTCCCGTAGAATGCGCCTTCGAACGGCGCGGATACCACCTGATGAACCACGCGCCTTGCGGGGATATTTCACTCGACCCCGCCTTTGTTTCAGCCTTGAAATACGCTCGCCGCGACTGCCTTTCACAATGAGGGTCATGACTGACACCCAAGCCCGCCCCCGCCTGCTGGTCGTGGATGACGACCCCGGCATCCGCGAGGTGCTGTGCGATTATCTGGGCCGGCACGGCTATGCGGCCGAGCCTGCCGCCTCTGCTGCCGAGATGGACAGGGCGCTCCAGGCACGGCCCGCCGATCTGGTGGTGCTGGACGTGATGATGCCCGGCGAGGACGGGCTTTCGGCCTGCCGCCGCCTGGCCTCGCGAGGGCAGGCGGTGGTCATGTTGTCGGCCATGGGCGAGGAGACGGATCGCATTGTGGGGCTGGAGCTGGGCGCAGACGACTATCTGGCCAAGCCCTGCAACCCGCGGGAATTGCTGGCGCGGGTGCGGGCCGTGCTGCGGCGCCGCGATGGCTCTGCGCCCGTGGGCGAAGCGCCCGTGCTGGCCTTCGCGGGGTGGAGGCTGGACCTGACCCGCCATGAACTCACGGCTCCGGCCGGACGCGCCGTGGCCCTGACGGCGGGGGAGTTCGCCCTGCTGCACGCCCTGGCCCGGCGGCCCGGCCGGGTTATGAGCCGTGACCAGTTGCTGGACGCGGCCTTCGGCCAGACCACAGATAGCTTCGACCGCGCCGTGGACGTGCAGATCAGCCGCCTGAGAAAAAAGCTGGGCGACAGCTCGGGCCGGTCGCTGATCGTCACCCGGCGCGGCGAGGGCTATCTGTTCGACGCCCCGGTGACGCAACGATGACGAGCCGGTTCTCCGGATGGACCGCGCCACCGGTGCTGGTCCAGGTGGCGGCCCTGGCGGCGGTGGCGGTGATCGCGGCCCAGGCCGTGACCTTCGCCCTGATCGTTCTGGCGCCGGAGCCGCGCCCGGCCGGCTTCGGGGTGACCGCCGCCGCCGAGGCCCTGATGGGAGGCGAGGCTGAAACCTCCGACGGCCGCCGCCTGCGCCGTCGCATCGCGGCGGAACCGTTCGCCCAGCCGCAGGCCTCCCCCCTGGAAATCGCGCTGGCCGCGGCCCTCGCCGAACGTCTCGGGGTGGAGGCCGACGCTGTTCGTGTGCGGCTGGAGCCGCCGCGCACTGATCGCTTCGCCCCGCCCTTGCGGGGACCTGCGCCCGGGCGGGTCGAGCAACGCAGCGAGAGCTTCGTTTTCGTCCAGCGCGGCGAGCAGGACGGACCGCCCGTCGTCCCCGCTCCGGCGTCTGCCGACGCCCATGCCGAAGTCCGTACGGCGGTTCGGGTCATTCGCCAGGGAGAAGCAGGGGCGCCGATCCGCATTGAGCGGGGCGGGGCCGGGTTCACCCTGCTGGCCGAGCATCTGACCTTCGCGCCCTTCACGGCCGCCCTTCAACTGGAGGACGGGCGATGGGCCGTGGTGGCGCCGCCACGCGGCCTGCTCAGCCCGTGGCAGGCCCGCATCCTGATGGGGTTGCTGATCACCCTGGCCCTGCTGGCGCCACTGGTGTGGATCATGGCCCGGCGCCTGACCCGGCCCATCCGCCTGTTCGCGGAAGCCGCCCAGCGCCTGGGCGCAGATCCCGAGGCCGAGCCCCTGACCCCGTCCGGCCCGCGCGAGGTGCGCACCGCCATGGCCGCCTTCAATGACATGCAGGATCGCATCCGCCGTCACGTGGCCGAGCGGACCCAGACCATCGCCGCTATCGCCCACGACCTGCGCACGCCCCTTACCCGCCTGCGGTTCCGCGCAGAACAGGCCGAAACCGCCGTGCGCGACCGCATGGCCGCCGACATCGAGGAGATGGACGCCCTCATCGCCCAGGCCCTGGCCTATGCGCGGGGCGAGGAAGGGGGGCAGCCGCGCTCCCGTGTGAACCTGACCCGTCTGGTGCGCGAAACCGTACGCGATTTCGCTGAAACGGGCGCGCAGGTCACCATGACCCGGCGAAAATCAGTGGCGGTCATGGGGAACCCCGCCGCGCTGCGTCGCGCCGTGGCCAATCTGATCGACAACGCCGTCAAGTTCGCCGGGACCGCGCGGGTGCGGATGGAGGCAAGAGACGACGTCGTATATGTGCTGATAGAGGACGATGGGTCGGGGGTTGCGCCGGAGCAGGTCGAAGCCCTGTTCGAGCCGTTCATCCGGGGCGAGCGCTCGCGCAATCGGCAGACAGGCGGCGCGGGCCTTGGCCTCGCCGTCGCGCGCCAGATCGCCCGCGCCCATGGCGGGGAGGTGACGCTGGAAAACCGCCCGGACGGCGGCCTGACCGCCACGCTGACGCTGCCTGCGGTCCGCAAACCCTGAGGTCGTAATCCTCGCTTGCCCAGCGTGACCGCGCCTGCCCTTGAAACCTCGGCCGGTCGGCGTCACTAAGACCCCAAACAACATCGCCGTCAGGCCTTCAGGAGAGGTTCCATCCCATGACCGTTCGCGTCGCCATCAATGGTTTTGGCCGTATCGGCCGTCTGGTCTTGCGCTCCATCGTCGAGCACGGGCGCCGCGACATCGAGGTGGTGGCGATCAACGATCTGGGGCCGGTGGCCACCAACGCCCACCTGTTGAAGTACGACTCGGTCCATGGCCGCTTCCCCGGCACCGTGGAGTCCGGCGACGACTGGATCGACGTGGGCCTGGGCAAGATCAAGGTCACGGCCGAGCGCGACCCGGCGAACCTGCCGCACAAGGACCTGAACGTGGACATCGCGTTCGAGTGCACCGGCCTCTTCACCTCCAAGGAAAAGGCCAGCGCCCACCTGAAGGCGGGCGCGAAGCGGGTGCTCATCTCGGCCCCCGGCGACGGCGCGGACAAGACCATCGTCTACGGCGTCAACCACGACAGCCTGACGGCGGACGACATCATCGTCTCCAACGCCAGCTGCACCACCAACTGCCTGGCCCCCATTGCCAAGGTGCTGCACGAGCTGGTGGGCATCCAGCGCGGCTACATGACCACCATCCACGCCTACACCGGCGACCAGCCGACGCTGGATACCATGCACAAGGATCTGTACCGCGGCCGCGCGGCGGCCCTGTCCATGATCCCCACCTCCACCGGCGCGGCCAAGGCCGTGGGTCTGGTGCTGCCCGAGCTGAAGGGCAAGCTGGACGGCTCGTCCATCCGCGTGCCGACCCCCAACGTCTCGGTGGTGGACCTGAAGGTGGTCGCCGGCCGCGACACCTCGGTGGACGAGGTCAACAAGGCGCTGCAGGCCGCTGCCGACGGCGCCATGAAGGGCGTGCTGTTCACCACCACCGACCCGGTGGTCTCCAGCGACATGAACCACATCGCCGCATCCTCCACCGCCGCCCTGCCGCAGACCCAGGTGGTCGACGGCTCGCTGGTGCGCGTCCTCAGCTGGTACGACAACGAATGGGGCTTCGCCACGCGCATGAGCGACACGGCGCTGGCGATGAGCAAGCTGATCTGATGGCTGATTGGGAGCGGTTCGACGACCGGCGCTGGCAAGGCCTGGCGCTAGCCGCAACTGCTCCCGTGGCCGCCGTCGGGGTCAGTCTCGGCTGTCTTGTGCGCAACATCGCGCAAAGCCCTGGGGAGTTTTCTTTTCTTCGCCCCTTCATTCAGTCGGTCGAAGTTTACGGCCGGATGCCGGGAACAGGAATCGATACTGCGGCTCTCACCCTGCTTTTGGCGGGCCTGACGGTCGTGTGGTTCGTTGCGCTGTTTGGCTACGTACGAGCCGATCCACGGTCACCGCTGAGCATGGGCGTCGCGATCATTTCGCTCGGCATTTTTGCTTATGCATCCCGCCATACCTGGTTGATGGCATATCCGGTGTGTAATCCCGCCTAGGCGCATAGAAATCCAGTCATTGTTCCGCAAGTGGACCCGGGCAGGCTTCCGATGCAATGACCGCCTTCGTATAGAGGCTCCATGACCGCAAAGTTCCGCACCCTCTCCGACCTCACCGACCTGTCCGGCAAGACCGCTCTGGTCCGCGTGGACTTCAACGTGCCCATGGAGGGCGGCAAGGTCAGCGATGACACCCGCCTGCGCGCCGCCCTGCCCACCATCAATGCGCTGCGGGATCTGGGCGCGAAGGTGGTGCTGATGGCCCACTTCGGGCGGCCGAAGGGCCAGCCGAACCCGGAGATGAGCCTGAAGCCGGTGGTGGAGCCGCTGGAACTGTTGCTCAGCACCCCGGTCTGGTTCGCTGAGGACTGCATCGGGGAAGCGCCCCGCGCGGTGATCGCGGACGACCTGGCCCCCGGCGGGGTGGCCCTGCTGGAGAACGTGCGTTTCCACGGGGGCGAGGAGGCCAACGACCCCGCCTTCGCCGCCGAACTGGCGAAGCTGGGCGACCTCTATGTGAACGACGCCTTCTCGGCCGCCCACCGGGCCCACGCCTCCACCGAGGGCATCGCGCGCCTGCTGCCCGCCTACGCCGGTGAGTCCATGCGCCGCGAGCTGGACGCGCTGGACAAGGCGCTGGGCACGCCGGTCAAGCCGGTGCTGGGCATCGTCGGCGGGGCCAAGGTCTCGTCCAAACTGGACCTGCTGAAGAATCTGGTGGCCCGGCTGGACCACCTGGCCATCGGCGGCGGCATGGCCAACACCTTCCTGTTCGCGCAGGGCGTCGATATCGGCGGCTCCCTCTGTGAAAAGGACATGGCCGACACCGCCCGCGAGATCATCGAGGAAGCCCGCCGTCAGGGCTGCGAGCTGCTGCTGCCCGTGGACGTGGTGGTGGCGAAAGAGGTCAAGCCGGGCGTGGAGTCGGGCGTCCGCGCCCTGGACCGCATCGCCGCCGACGACCTGATCCTCGACGCCGGACCCGAGACCGTCGCGCGGCTCAAGCGCGCCATGGACCTGTCGAAGACCCTGATCTGGAACGGTCCGCTGGGCGTGTTCGAGGTGCCGCCCTTCGACAAGGCGACGGTGGAGGCCGCGCGCCATGCCGCCGGACTGGCGAAGGCCGGAAAGATCACCGCCGTCGCGGGCGGCGGGGACACGGTCTCGGCCCTGAACCACGCCGGGGTCGTGGACGACATGACCTTCGTCTCCACCGCCGGCGGCGCCTTCCTGGAATGGATGGAGGGCAAGCCCCTGCCGGGCGTCGAGGCGCTGAAGGCCTGACGTGGGAAGCGGAGCGAACCGTTCCGCTTGCCGCCGCGTTGAGCCGTCATGCTCGATGACCTGATGCAATACGCCGGTCCCATCCTCGGCGCCCTGATCGCGGGGGCCATGATCGGGTTCGAGCGGGAGTATCGCGGGCGCCCGGCGGGTTTCCGCACCCATATTCTGGTCAGCCTCTCCTCGGCCCTGCTGATGCTGGCGGCGGTGCATCAGGCGGAGTGGACCTTCGACCTGACCGGCGACGTCAATCTGGTCATGGACCCCACCCGCATGGCCCACGGCATCCTGACGGGCATCGGCTTCCTGTGCGCCGGGGTGATCTTCCGCACCGGCTTCTCCATCCACGGCCTGACCACCGCGGCGTCCCTGTGGATCACCTCGGCCATCGGCATTCTGTTCGGCGTGGGCATGTTCACCCTGGGCGCTTTGGCCACGGTGGTGACCGCCATCATCCTGATCGTGCTTCGGGTGGTGTCCAGGGGGTTGCCCCAGAACACGGTGGTGGACGCCGAGGTCTGCTGGACCGTCGGCGCCGATCCCTCCGGGGCGGTGGAGGCCATCCTGTCGGAGCGCGGCGGGGCCCTGAAGCGCACCGGCCACACCCGGGACGGCGATAAGGTGCGCCGCCTCTATCGGCTGCGGGCCAGCGACGCGCACCTGGCGGAGCTGGGCGACCGGCTGGGCGCCGTGCCCGGCGTCACCGGTTTCCGCCTCGATCCCAGAGACGACTGACGGCGCTGGTCATTGTCCGGTAACCCTCTTTGGGGCATGACTGGAACGAATGACGAACAGCGCGATTCGAGTCCTCGGCCTGGACCCCGGCCTGCGACGCACCGGATGGGGCGTCATCGCCTGCGAGGGCGCGCGCCTGTCGTGGGTGGCCCACGGCGTGGTGGCCCCGCCCGAGACCGCGCCCTTCTCCGAACGTCTGCTGCATTTGCTGGAGGCCGTCGGGGCGGTTTGCGCCGAGCACCGCTGTGACGAGGCAGCCATCGAGGAGGTGTTCGTCAACATGAACCCGTCCTCGACTCTGAAGCTGGGCCACGCCCGCGCCGCCGTCATGTTGGCCCCGGCCCGCTGCGGCCTGTCGGTGGCCGAATACGCCCCCAACCAGATCAAGAAGGCCGTGGTCGGCGCCGGCCACGCCGACAAGGCCCAGATCGCCTTCATGATCCGCCGCCTGCTGCCCACGGCCGGGGACGTGAAGGCCGACGCCGCCGACGCTTTGGCGGTGGCGATCACCCACGCCCACCTGCGCCGCGTCCGGACGCTGGCCGCATGACGGGCGCGCGGACATTCTTCTCCCTGTCGCGCAGCGATGGGGAGGTGGCGCGGCGCGGCAGCGCCGTGACGGAGGGGGCGGCGCCGGCCGTTGCCGCCTGTTCGCGCGAAGCCTTCCGTCGCGGAGCCGCCCCCTCCACCACGCGGGCTGAGTCGCCCGCGCGGTCCCCCTCCCCGCGAGCGGGGAGGAGATCATGATCGGGCGTCTGCGTGGAACCCTGGTGGAGACAGGCGAGCACGACTGCCTGATCGACTGCGCCGGGGTCGGCTATGTGGCCAGCTGCGGCGCGCGCACCCTGCAGCGCCTGCCCGCGCCCGGCGACGAGGCCATCCTGCATGTGGAGACCCAGTGGAGCCAGGAGAACGGCCCGCGCCTGTACGGCTTCCTGACCCGGGACGAGCGCCGCGCCTTCACCACCCTTCTGGCCATCCAGGGCGTGGGCCCCAAGGCGGCGCTGGCGGTGCTGGACGTGCTGCCGCCCGGCGAGCTGGCCGCCGCCGTGGCCCGCGAGGACAAGGCCGCCGTGGCCCGCGCCAACGGGGTCGGGCCCAAGCTGGCCCTGCGCATCGTCACGGAGCTCAAGGGCAAGCCGCTGGGCGACATGACCTTCGCGCCGTCCGCGCCCGGCGTTCACAGCCCGCCGTCGGCGCCTGTCCCCTCCATCACCGGCGAGGCCGTCTCGGCCCTGCTGGGTCTGGGCGTGGCCGAGGTCAACGCCCGCCGCGCCGTGGATCACGCGATCATCAAGCTGGGTGAGGACGCCGACCTCTCCGCCGTCATCCGCGCCGCCCTGCAGGAGCTGGGGCGGTGACCGACGACCGCGTCATCTCGCCCGAGCCCGCCCCCGGCGAAACCCACGACCGCGCCCTGCGGCCCCAGACCCTGTCCGAGTTCGTCGGGCAGGAGCAGGCCAAGGGCAATCTGAAGGTCTTCATCGACGCCGCGCGCGGTCGGGCCGAGTCGCTGGACCATGTGCTGCTGTTCGGCCCGCCGGGGCTGGGCAAGACCACCCTGGCCCAGATCGTCGCGCGCGAACTGGGCGTCGGTTTCCGCGCCACATCGGGCCCCATCCTGGCCAAGGCGGGCGACCTGGCGGCGATCCTGACCAATCTTGAGCCCCGCGACGTCCTGTTCATCGACGAGATCCACCGCCTGAACCCGGCGGTGGAGGAGATCCTCTATCCCGCCATGGAGGATCATGTACTGGACCTGATCATCGGCGAGGGGCCCTCGGCGCGCAGCGTGCGCATCGATCTGGCGCCCTTCACCCTGGTCGGCGCCACCACCCGCGCGGGCCTGCTGGCCACGCCGTTGCGGGACCGGTTCGGCATTCCGCTGCGGCTCGAGTTCTACACACCGGCCGAGCTGGTCCGGGTCATCACCGGCGCGGCCCGCAAGATGGGCGCGCCCATCGACGATGAGGGCGCGCTGGAGATCGCCAGCCGCGCGCGCGGCACGCCCCGGGTGGCCGGCCGCCTGCTGCGCCGGGTGCGCGACTTCGCCGAGGCGGAGGGCTCGCCCGTCATCGACCGTCTCGCCGCCGCCCGCGCGCTTGCGCGGCTGGAGGTGGACGAGGCCGGGCTGGATTCTCTGGACCGCCGCTTCCTGAAGGCGCTGATTGAGAACTACGGCGGCGGCCCCGTCGGCATGGACACCCTCGCCGCCGCCCTGGCCGAGGCCCGCGACGCGGTGGAGGACGTGATCGAGCCCTATCTGCTGCAACAGGGCTTCATCCAGCGCACCCCCCGCGGCCGCATGGCCTGCGCAAAAGCCTACGCCCACCTGGGCCTGGACGAACCGCCCAAACCTGAGAGTGTCGCGCCGGAACAGGGCGGGCTGTTCGGGAAATGACGCTTCAGCACGCAAATATGGCGACCTGGATTGCGGCGGGCGTTGCGGTTCTGCTCGGACTGGCGGTGCAGCATCAGTTGGGCGCGCCGGTGTCCGGTCTGATGGTTCAGGCTGCGGGGGCAGGCATGGGCGCCGTCCTGTTTTTCCTGCTCGGTCGAGTTCCTCCGCCCCGGCGCAAGTCTGTTGCAGCGGTGGGACTGGCCATCTTGCTGGTCGTCGTGGCCTTGCCTTTGGCCACGGGTCCCGAACTGGCCGGCGCCCGGCGTTGGGTGCTGCTGGGGTCTGTAAGCATCCAGCCGTCGATGGTTCTGCTGCCGGTGGTGATCTGGTTGGCCTCCGTTGGACGACCGGACTGGAGCGGGAGCCTGCTGGTTCTGGCTGTCGGGTGCGTTCTCGCGCTGCAGTTTGACGCCGCCGCCCTTACCGGTCTGACGCTGGCATGGATGGCCTTGCATGCCCGTTTCGGGCTCCGCGTGGGAATTCATGTATGGGCCGTGGCCCTGGGACTGATCTTGCTGACGTCCTGGGCGTGGATCCGGCCCGACGCCTTGCCCTCGGTGGCATGGGTGGAGCAGGTCTTGCCCAATGCCTGGAGCCACGGGCTCGGGACCGGCGTCATGGCCACTGTCGCCACCGGGCTTGTCATGGCGCCTCTGTTTTTACTGGCGCGGCGTGGGGAGCGGGTAGCCCTGAGCCTCGCTGTCTTCTATCTCGGCCTTGTGGGTGCGGCCCTGCTCGGCAATTATCCCTTGCCGGTCGTCGGTCTGGGCGCCTCGCTCGTGGCGGGATGGCTCATCGCCATCGGCCTGGCGCGTGCGTCAAACCCTGAGCCTTCCGCCCCATGACCGATCTCCCCACCGCCGGCCGCTTCGAAGGCCGCGAGCATATCCTGCCCGTCCGCGTCTATTACGAGGACACCGATTTCACCGGCCTCGTCTATCACGCCAACTATGTGCGCTATTTCGAGCGGGGGCGGTCCGACTTCCTGCGTCTGGCGGGTGTGGGCCACGCTGACCTGCTGACGGGCGAGACGCCGCTGGCCTTCGTCATCACCAGCATGGACCTGCGGTTCCTCAAGGCCGCCCGTATCGACGACGCCCTGATCGTGCGCACCACCTATGACGCGCTGCGCGGTCCTCGCCTGACCATTCGCCAGACCATCGAGCGCGGGGGCGAGGTGCTGTGCCGGGCCGAGGTCGAGGCTGCGGTCATCGACCTGACCGGCCGCCCCCGCCGCGCCCCCGCCACCTTGATCGCCGCCGTCACGCCCTGGCTGAAACCCGATCCGGTCTGACATTTTCGTGTTCGGGGGGCTTCGGACCCTGACGATGAATGACGCGGCGCCCGCATCGCCCTAGAGATCGGCGGAATCGGTGATTCCCGTTAACCCTTGCGCCTTGAAATCGTCACCTCGTGCGGATGGATAGGCCTGAACCTTGCAAGGGACGGGAGCCAACCGCCCGCCCACGCCGCCCAGGGATTTAAAGATGGTCGAAGCCGCCCCTCACGCCGCCTCCATGCTCGATCCGATCGCGCTTTTCCTCATGGCCGACTGGGTCGTGAAGACCGTGATGATCGGGTTGCTCGTCGCCTCCCTGTGGTCCTGGGCCGTGATCCTGGACAAGGCGTTCAAATTCGCCGCCCTGAACCGTCAGGCCAACGCTTTCGAGAATGACCTGAACTCGGGCCGCTCGCTCGAGGACATGGCCAATCAGGCCGGGCCGAACCCCACCCATCCCCTGCCGCGCATGCTGGTTCTGGCCATGACCGAGTGGCGCGGCGCGCGCGGTCAGACCCTGACAGACCATCAGGGCGCCATGCTGGTGTCCCGCATCGACCGCAGCCTGGATTCCGTCATCGCCCGTGAAAGCCAGAAAGTGGAGGAAGGCCTGGGCGTGCTGTCAGTGGTGGCCACCTCGTCGCCCTTCATCGGCCTGTTCGGCACGGTGTGGGGCATCATGAACGCCTTTTCGGCCATCGCGGCACTGGGCAACACCAACCTGACCACCGTCGCCCCCGCCATCGCGGAGGCCCTGTTCGCCACCGCCCTGGGTCTGGCCGCCGCAATCCCGGCCTATATGGCCTACAACAAGTTCTCTATCGATGCGGGCAAGTTCACCGGGCGTCTGGAAAGCTTCGCGGACGACCTTCAGGCCGCTGTGGCTCGCCGTCTGGGCGGCGCGCCGGTCGCGCCGCCGCCGCCGCCTTCCGACTTTACCCTCAACCGGGGACGCTGAGCCATGGCCCTGGGGTCCGGTCCCGGCGCGAGCGGCCATGTTCGGGGCCGTCGACGCGCCAAGAAGCGTCCGCTCAGCGAGATCAACGTCACGCCCCTGGTGGATGTGATGCTGGTCCTGCTGATCATCTTCATGATCTCGGCGCCGCTGCTGACCGTCGGGGTGCCGCTGGAGTTGCCGCGCACAGACGCCTCGGCCATCTCCACGGACAACGAGCCCATCAGCGTCTCCGTCGAGCGGTCCGGTGCCATCTATGTGGATCAGGATCCGGCCACGCTGGATCAACTGGGGCCGCGCGTGGCCGCCATCGCCGGCGCGGGCGTCACGGACCGACCCATTTTCGTTCGGGCCGACGGCGCCGCGTCCTATGAGGCTGTGGCCCGGGTCATGGCGCGGCTGTCCGCCTCGGGCTTCAGCAAGATCAATCTCGTGACGGATACGGTTCCCACCGGCGCAATCTCCGCCTCCGTGGAAAGCGAAGGCTGAGCCATGCGTCGTCCCGGCATCGCCACGATCGGCTCGGTCGGGTTGCACGCGGCCGTGGTGGCGCTCGCCCTCTTTCCATGGCCGCGCAGTGCGCCGCCGCCGATGGTGTCTTCGGTGCCGATCTCCATCATCTCGAGCGAGCAGGTCGCCGCCGCGCCTGCCGACAATCCCTCTGACGAGCTGATCGACGAGGCAGCGCTGGACGATCTGGAGGCCGAGATCCTGCCGGAGGTGGAACCCACGCCCCCGGCGCCGACCCCGCCCCAGCCTGCGCCGCCTCAACCCGCGCCGCCGGAAAAGGCCCCCACGCCCCGGCCGAACCCGACCCCCACGCCGCGCCCCAGCCCCACGCCGCCCGAAAAGGCCCGCCCGGCCCCGACGCCGCGGCCCAGCCAGAATCGGCCGGATCCGGGGCTGGACCTGGACTCCCTCTCCCAGCCCACGCCGCGCCAGCAGGCCCAACGGCCGACCGGCCAGTCCGGCGCCGGTCAGGCCCCGCGCGCCACGGGCTCCCAGATCGCCGATCTGGGCGGACAGGTGACACGGCACTGGATCCTGAATTGCGATGTGGACGGCATGCGCGATCTCTCCATCCCCGTGCGTGTGACCATTACGTCGACGGGCCGCATCAGCGCGGGACCCACTTTGACCGAGCGCCGCGCCGGTGCCACCTGGCAGACCGCTTCAGAAGCCATGTTGCGCGCCATCCGCGCCGCCGAGCCCTTTGATGTGCCCAGCGGCTTCGAGACCCAGGAGATCAATTTCCGCTTCCGCGCCGATCAGGCCTGCGCCAACAGGTGAGGGAAGGGGAGCCGCCCCATGTCCCGCGCGTTTGTGACTTGCGCGCCTGTGCCCAAGCCTGAAAGTCGCCGCAATGCTCCGGCGCCATGCCGAAGCGTCAACCAACCGCCTGCCCGGGGAGATTTCATCTCATGCGACCGAACAAACGCCTCAATGCGCTGATCGCCGGCGTCGCCGCCATCGCCCTGGCGCCTGTGGCCGTCACGCCTGTGATGGCCCAGTCCGGCTCACCCGAGGTTGAGATCACCCAGGGCGTCCTGCGCCCGCTTCAGATCGCCGTGGCCCCGTTCAGCGGTCCCAACGGCGCCGAAATCGCCGGCGTCATCTCCAGCAACCTGCAGCGCTCGGGCTTTTTCGATCCCATCGATCCGAACGCCTTCATCCAGCAGGACCTCAACCTCTCCAACCAGCCGGACTTTCCGCAGTGGACCCGTATCGGCGCGCAGGCGGTGCTGTACGGCTCGGCCACGCCCCAGCCGGATGGCCGTGTGCAAGTGGGCTTCCGCCTCTATGATCCCTATCGCGAGTGCCAGCTGGTGGGCTTCGCCTTCACCGCCACCCCCGACAACTGGCGCCGTCTGGCCCACAAGGTGTCCGACGTGGTCTATCAGCGCCTGACCGGCGAACAGGGCTATTTCGACACCCGCGTGGTGTTCGTCTCGGAAAGCGGCACGGGCCTGAACCGCTTCAGCCGCCTGGCGGTGATGGATCAGGACGGCTTCAATCCGTTCTTCCTGACGAGCGGCGAAGAGATCATCCTGACGCCCAGGTTCTCGAACAACCCTAACGAAATCACATACATGGCGCTGGGCGAGGACTATTCACGCATCTACATCATGAACCTGCAGACCGGCCGTCGCGAAAGCATCGGCCAGTTTCCAGGTCAGGTTTTCGCACCCCGCTTCTCGCCCGACGGAAGCCAGATCGCCTTTTCCATCAGCGTCGGAGGCAACACCGATGTTCACATCATGGACCTGCGGACCCGCCAGACGCGCCGCCTGACCAATGATCCCGGCATCGATACCTCTCCGTCGTTCAGCCCGGATGGAAACCAGCTCGTGTTTGTATCGGACCGGTCTGGCTCGGCCCGGCTCTACACCATGCGCACCGACGGCTCGGGCCAGCGCCCCATTTCGCGCGGGGGCGGAGCCTATACCGCGCCGTCCTGGAGCCCCCGGGGCGACTTGATCGCCTTCACCAAGCAGCAGGGCGGGCGGTTCCACATCGGGGTCATGGATTCCTCGGGCGGCGGGGAGCGCATCCTGTCTTCCAGCTATTTCGAGGAGGGGCCCTCGTGGGCGCCCAACGGCCGTTACATCATGTTCGCGCGCCAAGCGGCAGGCGGCGGCTCGCGCCTTTGGACCGTGGACGTGACCGGCCGCGTGGTGGGGCAGGCGTCCTATTCGGGCATGGCCGGCGATCCCGCCTGGTCGCCATTGCTGGACCCGCCCCCCGCCAATCTGGGAATCGGTCAGGCTTCGGATAGTTGTCCAGGCTGAGTCCCCGGAACGCCGCCACGGTGGAAAGACACGGTTATGTGACGATCGGACCTGATCGCTCAACTGTGCGTTATCACCGCTGGCGCCAGACGAACGCCAAGGCTAGTGGGCTAAGGCAAAGGTTTAATCGGCCGCTGTCGCGGCCCGAGAAAAAGGAGACGACCCTGATGCAATCCACCCGTTCGATCATCCGACTGTCCGCTGTCGGCGTCATGGTCGCCGCCATGGCGGCCTGCGCCCCGCGCCAGCAGCCCGAGCCCATGCCGGAGCCCGGCCCGGCCCAGCCTTCGCAGCCCAGCCAACCCGGCGCCCCCACCGGCCCGGTGAACCCGGGAACCATCCCCGGCGCCGCCGCTCCCGGTTCCGTCGGTGATTTCCGTCAGAATGTCGGCGACCGCGTCTATTTCGATCTGGACAGCTATTCGGTCCGCGCCGACGCCCAGCCCCGCCTGGACGCCCAGGCCCAGTGGCTGAACCGCTATCCGAACGTGCGCGTGCGCATTGAGGGCAACGCCGATGAACGCGGCACCCGCGAGTACAACCTCGCCCTGGGCGCCCGCCGCGCCGAGGCCGTGCGCAGCCATCTGGTGAACCGCGGCGTGGCCGCCAACCGCATCGACACCATCTCCTACGGCAAGGAGCGTCCGATCGCCCAGGGCTCCAACGAGCAGGCATGGGCCCAGAACCGCAACGCTCACACCGCCATCGTCTCCGGCGCGCCTCAGTAAGCGCTCCTGATGGAAAACGGGGGGACCGACGTTCGCGTCGGTCCCCCTTTTCATTTCACGTTTCGCCCGCCCGGCGCGCGGCCTTGCGTCCGCCGCAAACCGATGGAACCTATGCAGGCATGACCCAGCTTCGTCCGTACACCGTCTCCGCCCTGATCGCCGGAACCGCCCTGGCGCCCCTGATGGCCGTGGTGCTGGTCGCTGCGCCCGCCGCACCGGCGCAGGCCCAGCAGGTTCCGGATCAAGCCATCGACTGGACTCCGCGCCGCCTGAACCAGCTGGACCGCAACGTGCGCCGTCTGGAGCGCGCCGTGACCCAGCGCAACGCCGCCGGTGATCCTGTCCTGATCGAGACCGACCCCGAGGTCGTGGTGCTCCAGGCGGTGATGGAAAACATGCAGCGCCGCTTGGCGGATCTGGAAGCCACCGTCCAACGCATGAACGGCGACATCGAGCGGCTGACGTTCGCTGTGGACGAGGCTCAGCGCGACAACGCGGCGATGCGACGCCTGCTGACCGACTCCAACAACCGTATCACCGAGCTTGAGGGTCAACTCCAGGCCGTCTCGGAGGCCAATGCCCCCATCGTGGCGGATTCTCCCACCGGTGATGCGCGTCAGGATTTCGAGCGCGCCATCCGCATGGCCAACAGCAACGACGTGCGCGCCCGTCGCGCGCTGGAGGTGTTCGTGATCACCTGGCCCGACGCCGCCCAGGCGCGCGAGGCCAACTATCGCCTGGGCGACCTGCGTGCGGTCGACGGCGACCAGGCGGGCGCCGTGCAGGCCTATGCTGCGGCCCTGTCGGGCTGGCCGCGCACCTCCTGGGCCCCGGACGCCACCATAAAGCTGGCCACCGGCCTCAACGCCACGGACCGCAATACCCAGGCCTGCGCCGCGGTGCGCGAGTTCTTCCAGCGCTACGGCGAGGGCGCGCCCACCACCCTGATCAACCGGGCCCGCCAGATTCGGGAACGGGCGGAGTGCCCGGCCTGATCAACAGCGCCGTCGCCGCGCTGGACGCGCGGCTGTCCCCGGACGCGGATCGCCCCCTCGCTCTGGCCCTGTCCGGCGGGGGGGACTCCATGGCGTTGCTGCATATAGCTGCTGACTGGTGCGCGCAGCGCGGGCGCCGTCTCCTGGCACTGACCGTCGATCACCGCCTGAATTCCGGGAGCGCCGCCTGGACCGCCTTCGCAGGAGAAACCGCTCGCGCCATGGGCGCCCAGTGGCGCGCCCTGACCTGGGATGGCCCCAAGCCCGCTGCCGGCCTGCCCGCCGCCGCCCGCGCAGCGCGCCATGCGCTGCTGGCCGATGCCGCACGTCAGGCGGGAGCCCGCGTCATTCTGATGGGCCACACCGCCGACGACATCGCCGAATCTGACTGGATGCGGAAGCGGGGAGCCACGCTGGGTGTTTTGCGTGAGTGGGCCCCGTCTCCCGCGTGGCCGCAGGGCAGGGGCCTCATGCTGCTGCGTCCCCTGTTGACGGCATCCCGCGCCGATCTGCGCACGCTTCTCACCAGCCGGAACGCCTCCTGGCTCGAAGACCCCGCCAACGCCGACCCCCGTTTCCTGCGTAGCCGGGCGCGCGCGGCGCTGAGCCATCCTCCCCATGGGAGAACGGGGAACCCGCGCACCGAAGCGACAGCGGAGAGCCTCCGCGCCGGGGATGAGGGCCGAACGGGCCCTCCGCGGATTGCGGCGGACAGCTGGTCCGGCCTGCTGGCCTTACCGCGCGCGATCCCTGCACAGACGCTCTCCGCCGCCCTGCTCAGCGTCTCGGGACAAACCACGCCCCCGCGCGGTCCGCGCCTGGCGACGCTGCATGCCCGGCTGGCGGCCTCCGCCGATGTCACCTCCACCCTCAGCGGGGCTCGCGTCCAGGCATCCGGCGATGATCTGCTCATCGCCCGCGAACCTGGCCGTGTCGGCCTGCCCGACCTTGCCTTGCCGGTGAACGCCTCCGCCATCTGGGACGGGCGCTTCGAAATCACGACGTCAGAGCCTGGCTGGCGCGTCGGTCCGCTGCAGGGCCGCATGGCCGCTCTCGACCCCGCCGATCAGGCGATCGTGAAACGCCTGCACCCCTCCGCTCGGCCGGCTTTGCCCGTACTGTTCCGGGACGATGATCCCCGCCCGGTTCTTGCATGGCGTGGAGCGGAGACGCGCTGTCTGGTCGCAGACCGCCTCATCGCCGCCGCCGGCGGGATCGGGCATGAGGACCAGTTGACGCATTCAAGTGGCGCAACGCCGCCCGCTGACCTATTTCTGAGCCGTAGCGGCGGCTGAACGTCGCCGCACCGAGTTTTGAGGACCCTTATGAACCTTCGCACCCTGGCCATCGTCGGCGTCATCATGATGGCTGTTCTGGCCGCCTACGCCATGGTCGGCCCGTCCGGCCCCGGAACCGCAGGCAAGGCGGGCGCAGGCTCGCGTCCAGCCGAGATCACCTATTCGGAGCTTCTCGCCCGCATCCAGGCGGGTGACATCGCCTCGGCGACCCTGAAGGGCGACACCATTCGAGGGGTCTATGAGGACGAAACAGCCTTCACGGCGACGATCCCCTATCCCAGTGAAAGCGTGGTCGAGCGGCTTGAGGCGGCCGAGGTGCCGATCGATTTCGAAACCACCCGCTCGCCCTGGTGGATGAGCATGCTGGGCCTTGTCCTGCCCGTGCTGCTGCTGATCGGCTTCTGGTTCTGGATGATGAACCGCATGCAGGGCGGCGCGCGAGGCGCCATGGGTTTCGGCAAGTCCAAGGCCAAGTTGCTGACCGAACACAAGGGCCGCAAGACCTTTGAAGACGTCGCCGGCGTGGACGAGGCCAAGGAGGAGCTTCAGGAGGTCGTCGACTTCCTCAAGGACCCGGGCAAGTTCCAGAAGCTGGGCGGCAAGATTCCCAAGGGCGCCCTGCTGGTGGGCCCTCCGGGCACCGGCAAGACCCTTTTGGCCCGCGCCGTGGCGGGGGAGGCGGGCGTGCCCTTCTTCTCCATCTCCGGCTCGGACTTCGTCGAGATGTTCGTCGGCGTCGGCGCCAGCCGCGTGCGCGACATGTTCGAACAGGCCAAGAAGAACGCCCCCTGCATCATCTTCATCGACGAGATCGACGCCGTCGGCCGTCACCGCGGCGCCGGTCTGGGCGGCGGCAATGACGAGCGCGAGCAGACCCTGAACCAGCTGCTGGTCGAGATGGACGGCTTTGAGTCCAACGAGGGCATCATCCTGATCGCCGCCACCAACCGGCCCGACGTGCTGGACCCGGCCCTGCTGCGTCCCGGCCGTTTCGACCGTCAGGTCGTGGTGCCCAACCCCGATGTGAACGGCCGCGAGAAGATCCTGCGCGTGCACATGAAGGACGTGCCTCTGGGCGCCGACGTCAATGTGAAGACCATCGCCCGGGGCACCCCCGGCTTCTCCGGCGCCGATCTGGCCAATCTGGTCAATGAGGCGGCCCTGACGGCGGCCCGCAAGGACCGTCGCATGGTCACCCACCGCGATTTCGAGGACGCGAAGGACAAGGTCATGATGGGCGCCGAGCGCAAGTCCATGGCCATGAACGAGGAAGAGAAAAAGCTGACCGCCTATCACGAGGCCGGTCACGCCATCGTCGCCATGAACGTCAAGATGGCCGACCCGGTGCACAAGGCCACCATCGTCCCGCGCGGCCGTGCGCTGGGCATGGTCATGCAATTGCCCGAGGGCGACCGCTACTCCATGAAGTACCGCCAGATGGTGGACCGCATCGCCATCATGGCTGGCGGCCGGGTGGCCGAGGAGCTGATCTTCGGCAAGGACAACATCACCTCCGGCGCCTCGTCCGACATCGAACAGGCGTCCAAGCTGGCCCGCGCCATGGTTACCCGCTGGGGCTTCTCCGAAAAGCTTGGCACCGTGGCCTACGGCGAGAACCAGGAAGAGGTGTTCCTTGGGCACTCTGTCGCCCGCAGCCAGAACGTGTCCGAGGAGACCGCCCGCATCATCGACGAAGAGGTCAAGCGTCTGGTCACCGAGGGCTGGGACGATGCCCGCCGAATCCTTACCGAAAAGGCTGAGGACCACGAAAAGCTGTCCCAGGCCCTGCTGGAATACGAAACCCTGTCTGGCGAAGAGATCAGGGATCTGCTGGAAAAGGGGCTGGCGCCGAACCGCGACGAGAACAACTTCCCCAACGCCGGCCCCTCCGTCGCCGTGCCGGTAACCCCCGTCTCCGACGGCGTCGAAGTCGAGCAGGCCACAGTGCATTAAGGCTCAATGTCCTCTCATCGACGAAAGTCGGATGGGAGGACTGACCTCGTCAAGGATCAGGCCGGGGCTCGTGGTTTGTGACCAGTGGCGAACCCGACTGTTCCTTTCCAGTCGCCGGTCCTCTGCATCCGCGAACGAGGAGCGGCGCGGGATGTTCAGCCTATTCTGAGCCGATCTTCCGCAGTCGCCCTACAGCTTCGATCAGCCGCTCGATATCTGCGGGCGTCGACAGCCGGTGATCGCCGCCGTGGATCAGATCCAACCGGACGTCCGGTCCCTCGAGCCGCTCGGCTAGGGTCACGGCATGGCGCCACGGCACCGGCTCGTCCTGCTTGCCCTGGAGGATATGCACCGGCGCACTCAACCGGATGGGCCCGTCCAGCAGCAGCCAGTTCCGCGCCTCCTCGAACATTGCGCGGGTCAGCACATAGGGGCCCAGCCCCTCGTCCGGCATTTCAGCCTCGCCATCGCGCAGGATCGCCTGGCGGACATGGTCGGGCAGGGACGGCCACATCAGCCGCTCGGTGAAATCCGGCGCCGGGGCGATCAGCACCACCCCCGCCAGCTTTTCAGGCCGCGCCAGCGCCGCCAGCAGCGCGACCCAGCCGCCCATGGATGAGCCCACTGGCAGCACCTGTCCGTCGATCGAGTCCATCATGGCGATGGCGTCCTCGCGCCAACGACCGACCGTCGCCGCTCTCCAATCCCCCGTGGAGGCCCCGTGTGCGAAATGGTCATAGCGGACATAGGCCCAGCCCCGCTCGCGCGCCGCCTGGTCCAGCGCCACGGCCTTTGTGCCCTCCATGTCCGAACGGAACCCTCCCACCCACAGTACCGTCGGACCTGCCCCATCCACGCGCCTGAAAGCGATCCGCTCGCCGTCCGGGCGGTGCAGATTGTCGTGGCTCATGGGCTCTCCGCAGGCTTGAAAGGCTTGTCCCGCTTGATTCTGCGGGGGTTCGAGGTCATATATCCGGCACGGAGGGAACGCGACCAGACGGTCGTGCGCTCACCCGTGCATCTATTGACCACATAAGGAAACGACGCCCATTCGCCGTCCCATGCAAGCGCCGCCCGTGAAAGACGGGCCCCGTATGAACCAGGACATCCGCGCCCCGCGGGTGCTGCTGATCGACCAGAGCGGCGAGAAACAGGGCGTCATGCCGACGTCCTCCGCGATGGAGGCCGCCGAGGAGGCGGGCCTGGATCTGGTGGAGATCGTGCCGAACGCTGATCCCCCCGTCTGCAAGATCATGGACTACGGCAAATTCCGTTTCCAGGAACAGAAGAAGAAGGCTGAGGCGCGCAAGCGGCAGAAGGTCGTCGAACTCAAGGAAATCAAGCTGCGGCCCAACATCGACACCCACGACTACGAGGTGAAGAC
>NZ_PNLV01000032.1 GCF_013823285.1 Brevundimonas sp.
GACGACGGAGGTCAGGGGCTGATCGGCGAGAACCGCCTCCAGCTCCCGGATCTTGCCCTTGGCCCGGCGCCGCTCGATGCGGCCGTCCACCAAGGCCGCAACGCCTGCGGAATCATAGCCCCGGTATTCCAGGCGCTTCAGGCTGTCGATCATCAGAGGGGCCGCCTGGGCCGTCCCGGTCACGCCGATAATTCCGCACATGGCTTGATCTATTCTCCCGAGACGAAGGGTTCAGGCTGCTTGGCACAGGCCGCGCCTGGCGTTAAGCCCGCGTGCAAAGGGCGGGCCTGATCGTTTCGGCTTTAACCGAAAGGCCGTGACCGCCAACTAAAAAGACGTTTCGCCAGGTTTCCCGGCGAAAACGGAGGGATCGTGAGCAAGCGACGTTATTTCGGCACCGACGGCATTCGCGGCCGCGCCAACAGCCACCCCATGACGGCCGAGGTCGCGCTGCGCGTCGGTCTGGCAGCGGGCAAGTTGTTCATGTCCGGCGACGACCGGCGCCATCTGGTGGTGATCGGCAAGGACACGCGCCTGTCCGGCTACATGATCGAACCGGCTCTGGTGGCGGGCTTCGCCAGTGTGGGCATGGACGTGCGCACCTTCGGTCCCTTGCCCACACCCGGCGTCGCCATGATGACCCGGTCCATGCGTGCGGACCTGGGGGTGATGATCTCGGCGTCGCACAACAGTTTCGCCGACAATGGCATCAAGCTGTTCGGGCCGGACGGATACAAGCTCTCGGACGAGATGGAGCTGAAGATCGAGGCCCTGATGCATGAAGACCTGGGCCAGGGGCTGGCGGACGCCGACGCCCTGGGCCGGGTCAAGCGCATCGACGACGCCCAGGCCCGTTATGTGGAGATCGCCAAGGCGACCTTCCCGAGAAAGATGAACCTGAACGGCCTGCGCATCGCCGTGGATTGCGCCAACGGCGCCGGTTATCGTGTGGCGCCGACCACCCTTTATGAACTGGGTGCGGACGTCTTCCCCGTGGGCGTGGAGCCGAACGGCCTGAACATCAACGCCGAGTGCGGCTCCACCCATCCGCGCACTCTCTCTGAAGCCGTGAAGCGATACGGCGCCGACATCGGCATCGCCCTGGACGGCGACGCGGACCGGCTCGCGCTTTGCGACGAAAAGGGACGGGTCATCGACGGCGACCAGATCATGGCCCTGATCGCCCGTGACTGGGCCAGGCGAGGCATCCTGACCGGCGGCGGGATCGTGGCCACAGTCATGTCCAATCTGGGGCTTGAGCGCGTTCTCAAGGCCGACGGTCTGACGCTTGAGCGCACCCAGGTGGGCGACCGCTATGTCATGGAGCGCATGCGCGAGGGCGGGTTCAATGTGGGCGGCGAGCAGTCCGGCCATCTGATCCTCAGCCGCCACGCCACCACCGGCGACGGCCTGATCGCCGCACTTCAGGTGCTGGCCGTGATGGTGGAGTCCGGCAAGCCGATGAGCGAACTGGCCGCCCAGTTCGAGCCTGTGCCCCAGAAACTGAAGAACGTGCGCCACTCGGGGGGCAATCCCCTGACGGACAAAGGGGTGACGGACGCGATCACCGCCGGCCAGACGCGCCTGAACGGTTCCGGCCGGGTGGTTGTGCGCGCCTCGGGCACGGAACCCCTGATCCGCATCATGGCCGAAGGCGACGACGCCAGACTGGTGAACGCGGTGGTCGATGAGATCGCCGAGGCGGTCAAGGCGGCGGGCTGAACGGCCGCCGCGCCATGACCCCCACCCCGCTCCTGACCCGGATCACGGCCCTGGCGCCCGGCATGGCCCTGAGCCTGGCGGTGGCCGCCGTCGCCATGGGTCTGCAGAGTTTCGAGACGCGGGTGTTCGACCGCATCTGGCTGGAAGGCCTTGTCCTGGCCATTCTGATCGGGGCGGGTGTGCGAACCTTCTGGCCGCCGCCGGAGACCTTTCGTGCGGGTGTGGCGTTCAGCGCCGGATTTTTGCTGGAGGTGGCGGTGGTGCTGCTGGGCGCCTCGCTCAGCGCCCCGGCCCTGGCGGCCATGGGCCCGGCGCTGCTGCTCGGCATCGTGCTGGTGGTCGCTTTTGGCGTGACCGGGGGCTACTGGCTGGGTCGCTGGTGCGGCCTCTCGCGCAACGCCGCCCTGCTGGTGGCGTGTGGCAACGGCATCTGCGGCAACTCCGCCATCGTCGCTGTGGCGCCGGTGATCGGGGCCAGGGGCGAGGAGGTCTCGGCGGCGATCGGTTTCACCGCCGTTCTGGGCGTCGGCATGGTGCTGTTGTTGCCGGTGCTGGCGGGCCTGCTCGGCCTGTCCATCACCGATGCGGGCGTGCTGGCGGGCCTGACGGTCTATGCGGTGCCACAGGTTCTGGCGGCGGTGGCCCCCATGGGGCTGGCGGCCGCGCAGGTGGGCACGCTGGTCAAGCTGACGCGGGTGCTGATGCTGGGCCCGGTTTGCATTGTCCTGGCCCTGACATCCCGGGACCGGGCGGGTCAGAAGCCAGGACTGGCGCGCCTGATCCCGTGGTTCATACTCGGCTTCATCGCCATGGCGGCCCTGCGGTCCTTCGGCCTGATCCCGGAGGCGCTGATCGGGCCGATCACGGGCGTGGCCGGTGTCCTGACGGTGATCGCCATGGCGGCGCTGGGCCTCACCACGGACCTGCGCGCGGTGCTCCGGTCCGGCCCGCGCGTGGCCCTGGCCGCCGTGCTGTCGCTGGCCTTGCTGGTCGTGCTGGCGCTGGGTCTGATCGGCTTGCTGACCCTTCTCTAGATTTCCTGATTCCAGGCCCCGACGGCGTCGTGGACGGCCAACCGGGGCTTCACCTCCCTGTGGAAGAGGTCGCGCATGTCATCCTGCGACCGCAGGCTCTCGACCACCACCACCAGTTCCGGCTTGTTGGACGAGGCGCGCACCAGCACCCACGAGCCGTCCTCCAGATGAACCCGCGCGCCGTTGATGGTGAGGACCTCCACCACCTTGCGGCCGAGAATGTCGCCGCCGGCAGCAAGCAGGGCCAGGTAGTCTTGGGTCACCGCCTTCACGACCGCGTACTTGGCCTCGTCGACGCAGTGCGGGCTCATGGTCAGGGAGGTGAAGGCGGCGGGGAGGGCGGCCTTCAGATCCGACAACCGCTTGCCGGGATGTCGGTCCAGCAGGGACAGCACTGCACCCGCCGCCACGATGCCGTCGTCGTAGCCGCGCCCGATGGGCGCGTTGAAGAAGAAGTGCCCCGACTTCTCGAAGCCCGCCAGCGCCTTCATCTCGGTGAGCCTGCGCTTGATGTGGCTGTGGCCGGTCTTCCAGTAGACGGTGATTGCGCCGTTTGCGGCCAGCACAGGATCGGTCCTGTACAGCCCCGTGGACTTCACATCGACCACGAAGGTCGCGCCGGGGTGCAGGGCCGACAGGTCGCGGGCCAGCATCAGGCCGATCTTGTCGGCGAAGATCGCCTCGCCCGTGTCGTCCACCACGCCGCAGCGGTCCCCGTCGCCGTCGAAGCCCACCGCCAGATCGGCGCCGGTCTCCTTCACCCGCCGGGACATTTCGCCCAGCATGGCGCGGTCCTCGGGGTTGGGGTTGTACCTCGGGAACGCCCAGTCGAGATCGCAATCCATCTCGATCACCTCCGCCCCCATGCGGCGCAGGGCCTCGGGCGCGAAGGCGCCAGCCGTGCCGTTGCCGCAGGCGACCACCACCTTGAGAGCACGGCTCAGGGTCAACCCGGCGGTCACTTCGTCCAGATACCGTGCGCGGAAGCCCTCGATGTGCTCCAGCCGTCCGCCGGGACGGGCGACGCCGTCGCCGTTCAGCACGATGGCTTTCAGGCGGCTCATCTCCTCAGGCCCGAAGGTCAACGGCGGCTCTGCGCCCATCTTCACCCCGGTCCAGCCGTTCTCGTTATGGCTGGCGGTGACCATGGCCACGCAAGGGGCGTCCAGGGCGAACTGGGCGAAATAGGCCATGGGCGACAGGGCCAGACCGATGTCCACCACCTCCATGCCGCCCTGCATCAGGCCAAGCGTCAGGGCCTGTTTGACGCTTTGGGAATAGGACCGGAAGTCGTGACCCACCACGATGCGCGGCCGCACCCCGATCTCGTGGATGTAGGTCGCCAGCCCCAGACCCAGCGCCCGCAAACCGGGGAGGTTGATCTCCGAGCCCAGAATCCAGCGGGCGTCGTACTCGCGGAACCCGGTGGGCTTCACCAGGGCCCGGGTGTCGGTGTCAGCGGTGTCAGGAGCCAGGCCGGGACGAGGTTTCAGCATGGGTCCCTCGCAAGGGCGTCAGCCGGCGGGCGCAGCCGGCGGCGCGTCGGCGGGCGTTGTCGCCACGCCCCGTCCAGCCTCGCCCTCGGGCCAATTCAGCGCCAGGGCGATCATGGCGATGGCGATCAGGGCCATGAGGGGGAAGAACAGTCGGTTCCGCATGGCTCCGCTATAGCAGGGCCGTTTTGTCCGCCACAACATCGCAAGGAACGGATGGCGCGGCGCTACGCTTGCGGGTTGACCCCCGCCCGCGCCGGTCCTACCCGGTCAGGTCCAACTGGAGACACCGATGCCCCGACTGATCCTGCTGCGACATGGCCAGAGCCAGTGGAACCTGGAGAACCGCTTCACCGGCTGGGTGGACGTGGACCTGACCGACCAGGGAGAGGCCGAGGCTACACGTGGCGGCGAGCTGATCGCCAAGGCGGGCTTCAAGCCGGACGTCATGTTCACCTCGGTGCTGAACCGGGCGAAGCGCACGGGAGCCATGGCGCTGGTGGCTGCGGGCCTGAAGGACATCCCGGTGATCGAGGACTGGCGGCTGAACGAGCGCCACTATGGCGGCCTGACCGGGCTCAACAAGGCCGAGACCGCCGAAAAGCATGGCGAGGAGCAGGTGACGATCTGGCGGCGCAGCTATGACACGCCCCCACCGCCGCTGGCGCCCGGGGGCGAGTTCGATTTCACCGCCGACCCCCGCTACGCCGGGCAGGACATTCCCGACACCGAAAGCTTGAAGATCACGCTGGAGCGGGTTCTGCCCTACTGGAACAGCGCCATCGCCCCGCGCCTGAAGGGGGGCGAAAACGTGCTGGTCGCCGCCCACGGCAACTCCCTGCGGGCCATCGTCAAGCATCTGTTCGACGTGCCGGACGACCGCATCGTCGGGGTGGAGATCCCCACCGGCAATCCGCTCGACATCGAACTGGATGCCGATCTGAAGCCTGTCTCGGCGCGCTATCTGGATGAGGACAGGGCTCAGCCCCTGCCGGCGCTGTCATGAGCGATCCGCGCGATCAGGAGTTCATGCGCCGGGCCGTGGGCCTGGCCCGGGACCAGATGGGCAAGACCTGGCCCAATCCCGCAGTGGCCTGTGTCGTCGTCAAGGACGGCGCGGTGGTCGCCGAGGCCGCCACGGCGCCCGGCGGACGTCCCCATGCGGAAGAGCAGGCCGTGCCCGCCGCCGGGGACAAGGCCCGGGGCGCGACCGCCTACGTGACCATGGAGCCGTGCGGGGCGCGATCTTCGGGCCGCACCTCCTGCGCCCAGTATCTGATCGACGCCGGGGTCGAGCGGGTGGTCATCGCCTGTCTGGACCCGTCGCCCTTCGCCGCCGGGCGCGGGGTGGAGCGGGTCAAGGCGAGAGGGCTTGAGGTCGAGACCGGCGTGCTCAGCGACGAGGCGGCGGTCCTGTACGAAGGCTATCTGCACCGCCTGGAGTCGGGCCGTCCCATGGTTCGTCTCAGCGAGACCGGCGATGGCTTCGACGGTCAGTTCGCCGCCTCGGCCAAGGCGGATCTGGCCACCGAACTGAAGCGGCTGGGCGAGGCGGGCTACACCCGCCTGTGGACCGCGCCCGGCCCCCTGGCCGAGGCCCTGCGCGAACACGGTCTGCTGACCGAATAGGTCCCGGATTCCAACGCTTTCTTAAGCGCCGGTCAGGCAGTCTGGGGCCATGTCCGCGCAAACCGCCCCCATTGATCCCGCCAACAGGCGGCGGCTGACCCAGGCCGAGCTGGACGCCATCTGCGCCCGGCACGACCGATTGTGGCAGGCCAAGCCCGGCGGCGCACGGGCGGTGTTCACCTGGATGAACCTCTCGGGCCTGAGCCTGAGGGGCCGCAACCTGACAGACGCGGACTTCTCGGCCGCCGACATGGGCGGTTGCGACCTGAGCGGGACACGCCTGGACAATGCGGTGCTGTTCGGCGCCGATCTTCAGGACGCCATTCTGGTCGAGGCCAGTCTCCGACGGGCCGACCTGCGCGGGGCCTGCCTGCGCGGCGCCGACCTTACCGGGGCGGACATGTTCGAGGCCGACCTGCGGGAAGGCGCCATCGCGGCGGCGGATTCCAAGCTTGGTTTTCGCATGGTCGAACATCTGGTGCGGGACCGGGCGCGGGCCTCGGGCGCCAATCTGTCCGGCGCCAATCTGGAGCGATCCAAGCTGAGCGGGATCATCGCCATCGCGGCGGACTTCTCCGGCGCGATGATGAAGGACTGCAAACTGGTCCGGGCCAATCTGAAACAGGCCAACTTCCACGGCGCTGATCTGGCTGGGGCCGATCTGTCCGGGGCCGATCTGACCGGGGCGGACCTGCGGGATACGGTGCTGGTGGGCACCAAGCGCGCCATGTGGCGGACTGACGGGGCCGACATGACAGGGGCCTTGACCGACGAGAAGTCCTCTGGTGCGCCGGTGTCCAAGTTGCCGGCCGCCGATATGCTGCGCGAACACGCCATCTGGTGCGAGACCGGCGGCGCCGAGGGCCAGCCCTCGGTCTTCGATGACGTGGACCTGCGCAGCCTGAAAAGCATCCGGGCCCTGACCCTCACAGGCCTGTCGGCGAAGCGGGCTGTGTTCTACGGCCTCGACATGGAGGGCGTGCAGCTTCAGGGCGCCCAGTTGGAGGGTGCAGACCTGCGCTCGGTCAAGCTGCGAGGCGCGGACATGCGCGGCGCCCGTCTGAAGGGCGCCCGCCTGACCGGGGCGGATCTGCGCGAGGTGCAGTTGGGCCCGCTGATGATCGCCCAGGACCGACTGCTGCCCGCTGACCTGACCGGGGCTTATCTGCGAGGCGCCGACCTTTCGGGCGCTGACCTGCGACGGGCCATTCTGGTCCAGGCGGACCTGAGCCGTGCGGCTCTGCACGGCGCCCAGACGCGCCATGCCGAGTTCCTCGCCGCCCAGATGCACGGCGTGCGCGGACTGGTGCTGGACCACGAATAGGAAAGGGCGGCCCGAAGACCGCCCTTTCCCGGTTTTTCGATGAGTTCAGGCGTTACGCCGCCTTCTTGCCCTTGCCCTCGATCAGGGCCGGGCCGGCGTTGATCTCGATCCGCCGGGGCTTGAGCGCCTCGGGCAGTTCGCGCTTGAGCTCGATGGTCAGAAGGCCGTTGTTCAGGCCAGCTTCGCTCACCACCACATAGTCGGCCAGCTGGAAGCGGCGCTCGAAGTCGCGCTCGGCCAGGCCGCGATGCAGGAAGGTGCGTTCGTTCTCGTCATTGGCCGTGCGGCGGCCGGTGACGGTCAGCAGATTCTCCTTGACCTCGATGTTCAGTTCGTCGGGCTTGAAGCCGGCCACGGCGATCTCGATCCGGTAGGCGTTCTCGCCGGTCGTCTCGATGTTGTAGGGCGGCCAGCCGCCGGCCTCACTGGTGCGCGCGGCGCTTTCCAGCAGGTTGGCCATGCGGTCGAAACCCACGGCGGAACGGTAGAGGGGGGTGAAGTCGATGGTGCGCATTACAATCCTCCTGATGCACAGCAAGGTTGAACCGCCCCGTTTCCGGGGACGGACGGTGCCGGTCTCTGGCGGTCCCTGATGGGCCCCGCCGCGACCGTGAAAGCCCGGCGAACCGGCGCTCTCGGAAACTGAAATAGGAGAGCCGAAATCCCCCGCAAGGGGTCCGCAGACGATTTCATCAGACGCCGCTTGCCCAGGGGCGCAGGGCCTTTAGGGTGCCCGCAACGGAGACCGTCCAATGATCGGGAGATCCCTATGCGCCGCCTGACCCTCGCCGCCGCCCTTCTCGCCCTGACCGCGCCCGCCGTCCTGGCCCAGACGCCGGACGCGCCCGCCCGCGGCTCCGCCGCTGCACCGGTTCACGCCGAAGACGCCGTGCTGGCCGACATCATCGCCTCGGAGACCCGCGCCGCCGCCAACAGCGCACGGGACCAGCACCGGCGCCCCTACGAGGCCCTGACTTTCTGGGGCCTGCGCCCCGGCCTGACAGTGGTGGAGATCGAACCCGGCGGCGCGGGATGGTGGACGGAAATCCTCGCCCCCTATGCCCAGCGCACCGGCGGTGAGTATGTCGCCGCCTGGATCGACCTGGAGGCGCCGACCGTTTCGGACCGCGCCCGCGAGGCGCGCGCCGGACTGGAGCAGGAGCTGGCGGCGTTTGGCGGGGCCGCCCGCGCGGTGAATTTCGGGCCTGCCTCGGGTCTGGGCGTCGAGGACGGGACGGCCGACATGGTTCTGGTCGCCCGGGCGTTCCACAACTGGGCCCGCGCCGATCTCACGGACCGCTATATGGCCGAGTTCTTCCGCGCCCTGAAACCGGGCGGTGTGCTGGCGGTCGAGCAGCACCGGGCCGAGGAGGGCCTGAACGTCGCCGAAACCGCCTCCACCGGCTATGTGCCCGAAAGCTATGTCATCCGGGCGGCCCAGGCCGCCGGCTTTGAACTGGACGCCCGCAGCGAACTGAACGCCAATGTGGCGGATGAGCGGAATCACCCGTTCGGTGTCTGGACCTTGCCGCCGGTCCGGCGCACCGAACAGGACGGCCGCACGCTCACCGAGGCCGAACGCGCCGCCTTCGACGCCATTGGGGAAAGCGACCGCATGACCCTGCGCTTCCGCAAGCCCGGATGATCATCGTTTCGGTGCGTCACGGCGCGCTTTGACGGGTATGGTGAACCGCTTTAAGTCCAAGGCGGTGGCCGTGTCGGGGCGGTCTGCAAACGCGAGTCTTGCGGCACATGGGATTTATGGCTGATCGGTCCTGGAATCAGGCGATGTCCGCCTCGCGCCGGCGGCTGCTGGCGGGCGGGGCGGCCCTGGCGGGCCTGACGCTGGTGTCCGCCTGCGGACGCGATGCTGAGCCCGAGGTGGTCGAGGGGGAGCCCGAAGGCCCGCCCCCGGCGCCGGAAGGCAGCCTGGAATGGGCCGTGGCCGGGGCCTGGCGGGTCCATGACCGCGGCCGTGACCAGTGGCGGCATCCGGTTGAGACCCTCACCTTCTTCGGCATCCAGCCTCAGATGCACGTGGTGGAGATGTGGCCCGGCGTCGGCTGGTACACTGAAATTCTGGCCCCTTATCTGAACCGCGGCGGCGGCAGGCTGTATGCGGCCGGCTTCGAGATTGGCCCGGACGCCGACCCGGCCCTGCGTCAGGTCATGGCGCGGTTCGAGGGGCGTTTCGCGGCGGACCGGCGGCTCTACGGAGACGTGCAGGTCACCGCCTTCGGCCCCACCAGCGGCCCCCTGGCTCCGGCCGGCACCATCGACATGGCCCTGTTCCTGCGGAGCCTCCACGCCTGGATGGCGGCGGGCATTGCGGAGAAGGCCTTCGCCGACGCCTATGCGGCCCTCAAGCCCGGGGGCGTCCTGGGTGTGGAGCAGCATCGCGGCGCGTCCGGTGGTGATCAGGATCCGGCAGCGGCCACAGGCTATGTGCAGGAAGCCTTCGTCAAGCAACTGGCCGCCGAGGCGGGCTTCATCTTCGTGGCCTCCAGCGAGGTCAATGCAAACCCCGAAGACACCAAGGACCACCCCTTCGGCGTGGACACCTTACCGCCCAACAGTGTGAGCGCTCCGCCGGGCGAGCCCGCCGATCCCGAGTTTGACCGCAGCCGCTATGACGCCATCGGCGAGAGCGACCGCATGACCCTGAAGTTCCGGAAACCCGAATGAACGCCTCCACCGCTCCCGGCGTGAACCGCGCTGCGGCCTTTGCCGCGAACGCTCCCCTGATGGGCGTGCCGGGCGCATCCTCGCCTCCCGGCGGCGTGGGTGAGTGGTATCGGGGCGCAGGGGGGCTTCGTCTGCGCGCGGCGTTGTGGACGCCGTCGCCGTCCATCGAGGATGCGCCGCGCGGCACAGTGATCGTCAGTCCGGGCCGGACCGAGCCCATCGAGAAATATTTCGAACTGATCGGCAATCTGCTGGCCCGGGGCTTCTGCGTGCTGGCCCATGACTGGCGGGGCCAGGGTCTTTCGGCGCGTCTGCTGCCCGACCGGCTGCGCGGTCACGCCCGGGCGGTGGAGGAATTTCTGGACGATTACGCCCGACTGCTGGACGCTTTCGAGGCGCGGCTGCCCAAGCCGTGGATCGCGATTGGTCATTCCATGGGCGCGGCCCTGAACCTCCTCACGCTCGAGGCTGGGGAGACCCGCCTCGCCGGGGCGCTGCTGTCCAGCCCCATGCTGCGAATCCGTACGGGCAAACGGTCACTGTGGTCGGCCAGGATGGCGGTGAAGTGGAACCTGCGCCACGGCAAGGCCGGCGACTATGTGCTGGATGATCCGGACGATCCGTTCGACCACACCTTCGAGACCGACGCCCTGACCACCGATGAGAGCCGCTATGAGTTATGGCGCCAACAGCTCTACGCCTGCCCGCACCTGGCGCTGGGCGGGCCGACCTGGGGCTGGTTGGCCTTCGCCTTCGATGCGGGCGAGCGGGCCCTCAAACCCAAGGCCCTGAAGCGGGTCACCGTGCCCGTCTCCATTGTCCAGGCGGGTGAGGACACCGTCGTCTGGAAGCAGACCAACCGCTGGGCGGCCAAGCGTCTCGGTCGCGGGCGGTATGTGGAGGTGGAGGGCGCCAGGCACGAGGTCATCATGGAGACCGATGACCTTCGCGCCGCGTTCCTGCGGGAGTTCGACGCCATGGTTGACTATCTCGCGCCGCGTGGATCGCAACAACCTCAGGCTGAGTCAGCCGAACTGGCCTAGAGCGCCGCGCGCCTGAGTGTCACGAGGGCCTGATCAATCAGGCTCTCGTCGCCCACCGCCAGGACCTGGCCCCTGTCATCGGGCGCCTGCCCGCGCCAGTTGACCACCTTGCCGCCTGCAGCCTCGACCACGGGGACCAGGGCGGACCAATCCCAAGGTTTCAGGCTCGTCTCGGCTACAAGGTCAATGCGCCCGGCGGCGATCATGGCGTAGGCGTAGGCGTCGCAGCCCAGTCGAGCCAGTCGCGCGGCCGCCCGCACCTGGGTCCACGCCCCCAGCTCGGCGCCGGTGAAGATGTCGGGATCGGTGGTGGCGATGACCGCGTCGTTCAGGCGGGCGCAGGTGCGAACCTTGAGCGGGCAGGGGGGCTCCCCACCCTTACACAGCACAGCGCCTGACGGACCGCCCAGGAAAATCTCGTCCATCACCGGCTGGGCGATGACGCCCGTTACGGGGCGCCCTTCATGGCGCAGGGCGATCAGGGTGGTCCAGAGCGGAAGGCCTGCGACGAACGCGCGCGTGCCGTCCACTGGGTCCAGCATCCAGACGTATTCGGCGTCCGGGCGATCCTCGCCATACTCCTCGCCGATGACGCCGTGGTCGGGAAAGCGTTCGGTGATCAGCCGCCGCATGGCGGCCTCGGCGTCGCGGTCAGCCTGGGTTACAGGATCGAAGGCGCCGGGCTCTCCCTTGTCCTCCTCGCCGCAGTCGGTGCGAAACAAGGGCAGGGTGACAGCGGCGGCGGCGCGGGCCAGGTCGATGGCGAAGGCTTCAAAAGAGGTCATGACCGGCGGGCATACAGTGCGCCCGCCGACGCGTCACGATCTTAAGGCGCTCAGGCCGTTTCCGGCGTGGCGTGCAGCGACTTGGCCAGGTCCAGCAGCCGACGACGCGGACGCTCGCCGAGCTGGTAGTAGGCCTGGATCAAGTCGATGGTCTCCTTGCGGGAGAACATTTCGCCGCCGTTCCCGTTGCCCGGGCCGCCCGCATCCTTGCGTTCCAGCGCTTCGGTCAAACCGTCGTAGAAATAGTTGACCGGCGTCTCCAGCGCCTCGGCCAGCTGCCACAGGCGAGCGGCCGAGATGCGGTTGGCGCCGCATTCGTATTTCTGAATCTGCTGGAACCGGATGCCCACCTGTACGGCCAGTTGCTGTTGGGTCAGGCCCAGCAGGCGGCGGCGGCGACGCAGGCGGCGACCCAGATGAAGATCGATTTCGGTGGCCATGTTGAGCCCCTCCTCGTTTGGCGACCGCTGTTCCACTACGGGACAGCTCGCCAGTCACGGCGCAAGGGCCATGCCGGTTTCGCGCGGTGCGGGAGGCGATTCACCTTTCGGGTGTGCAATGTGGCTGCAATCAGGCAACCTTGACCGCGTCGGCGCATTACAAGGCCGACCCTCGTTTATCAACGGAAGGAAATCGACATGGGTGGAATGGGTTGGATCGCCTGGATCATTATCGGCATCATCGCCGGCTGGCTGGCGGAACAGATCATGGGCCGCAACCACGGCCTGCTGACAAACCTGATCGTGGGCGTCGTCGGCGCCCTGATCGGCGGCTTCGTCGCCAATGCGCTGGGCTTCACCTGGGGCGGCTGGATCGGCTCGACCATCGTGGCCACCATCGGCGCGATCATTCTGCTGTTTATTCTGGGCCTCGTTAAGCGTCGCTAGGAAAAGCTTCAGAGAGCAAAAAGGGCGGCTCGAAGGAGCCGCCCTTTTCTTATGCAGGGTCAGTCGGGATCAGGACTGGGGTTCCTCGACCGGCTGCATGGTTTCCGGCGTGGGTTCCGGCAAGGCCTCGGTTTCGGGCTTGTACTCATCGGTCGCTTCGGCTTCCCCCGGAAGCGGGGCTTCAGCACCCGAGACGTTCGATGACGCGTCGCTCACAGCGGGGGCGGCTTCGAACTCGGCTTCGGTCCAGGCCAGAACCACGGCGCCGTTGTCCAGGCCGGCGCCGTCGATGGGCGCTTCGCGAAGTTGGCCGTCAGCCGTGCGGATCTGCAGGGTTTGCTGGCCCGAGGCGTCCACGCCGGCACCCTCAAGAATGCCAAGCGAGGCGCCGTCAGCAGCGCGAACCTCGGCTCCAGGCACCACCGAGCCGCTGGCTTCGGGCTCAGCCGCAGGTTGCTCCATGGGAGGCTGACTCATGGGGGCTTCAGTCGGGACTTCCTGCGCGAAGGCGGGAGCGGCGAACATCAGGGCGCCGGCCACGCCGGTCAGAAGAGCGGTCTTGCGGATCATGATGAAATCTCCTGTTTCGCGAGCCGGGAGGCGCTCGCATAGAAGTGAACACGACAGATTTCGGATTGTTTCCCGCGCCCAGAAATGACCTTGGCCCCGCCCCATTCGACCGATTCCTGATCGGCCAGGGACGAGGCCAAGACGGCCGTCTGGAGATTTCGTGAGGGACGGCCGTTCGCCAGCCCCCGAGGTCGGCCCTATTGGGGCTGAGCCTCGAACTCGGCTTCGGTCATGGCCGTGACCACAGCGCCGCCTTCAACCGAGGCGCCGGCGGCGGGGACGGTGCGGACAGCGCCGTCAGCGGTGCGTACAGCCAGGGACTGCACGCGGCCGGCCGTGTCGCGAGTCACATTCACCACCTGGCCGAGCATGGCGCCGTCGGATGCATGGACCACTGCGCCGGCCTCGACGTCCAGATCAGCCGAGGCGCTGGAGGCGTTCACGCCCGCGTCGGCCTGGGCGTCGGCAGCCACTTCCGCGTCCACTTCAGGCGTATGGCCAAGAGTGTCCTGGGCGTCCCGAGCCGTGTCGCGCGTGATGCGACCGGTGTCGCGTACTGTGTCGCGACTCAGATCCTGGGTCCGGTCGATTGTCGAGCCCAGGGGCGGGGTGGCCACCTGGCCACCGACCTGGCCGGTCACTTGACCGCCGACGTTTCCGACCACCTGGGCCGCGGCGGGGAAGGCTGCCAGCGCCAGTACGGCGGCGCTGGCGGTGAGAAGAGTCCTGTGCATGTTCGTCTCCTTGGCGGGTGTATTGCGCCCCCACCAGCAGGAGAAACCCGCCAAGACCGTCCCGAGTTTCATTCCGGGACAGGCTTAACGTCGTTCAGTCAGGCTTCCTTGACGCGCTTCTTGCGGAAGGAGGGGTTCAGCACCTGCTTGCGCAGACGGATGGACTTGGGCGTCACCTCAACCAGTTCGTCGCTCTCGATATAGGCGATGGCCTGTTCCAGCGAGGGCCGGCGCGGCGGGGTCAGGCGCACGGCCTCGTCCTTGCCGGAGGCCCGCACGTTGGTCAGTTGTTTGCCCTTGATGGGGTTCACGTCCAGGTCGTCGGAGCGGCTGTTCTCGCCGATGATCATGCCCTGGTAGGTCTTTTCGCCCGCGCCCACGAACATGACGCCGCGATCCTCCAGGTTCCACAGGGCGAAGGCCGCCGTCTCGCCGTCGGAGTTGGACACCAGCACGCCCTTCAGACGGCCCTCAATGGCCCCCTTGTAGGGTTCATAGTGGCTGAACACGCGGTTCAGCACGCCGGAGCCGCGGGTGTCTGTCAGGAACTCGCCCTGATAGCCGATCAGCGAGCGTGACGGGCACATCAGCTGGATGCGGGTCTTGCCGGCGCCGGACGGGCCCATGTCCTTGAGCTCGGCCTTGCGGGCCGACAGCTTTTCGATGACCACGCCGGAGTATTCGTCATCCACGTCGATGACCACGTCCTCGATGGGCTCCAGCCGCTCGCCGTTCTCGCCGGTCTGATAGACCACTCGGGGGCGGGAGATGGACAGCTCGAAGCCTTCGCGGCGCATGTTCTCGATCAGAACGCCCAGCTGCAGTTCGCCGCGGCCGGCGACCTCATAGGCGTCGGCGCCCGGGGTCTGGGTGACGCGGATGGCCACATTGGACTCGGCTTCTTTCAGCAGGCGGTCGCGGATGACCCGGCTCTGCACCTTGTCGCCCTCGCGGCCGGCAAGCGGGCTGTCGTTGACGGCCACGGTCATGGAGATGGTCGGCGGATCGATGGGCTGCGCGGGCAGGGCCTCGGTGACTTCCAGCGCGCACAGGGTGTCCGCCACGGTGGCCTTGGACATGCCGGCGATGGCGACGATGTCTCCGGCCTGTGCGCCCTCCTCCACGGGCTGGCGCTTCAGGCCACGGAAAGCCAGCACCTTGGTGATGCGGCCCTGTTCGATCTGCTTGCCGTCGCGGTCCAGGGCCTTGATAGCCATGCCGGGCACGGCCTTGCCGCTTTCGATGCGGCCGGTCAGCAGGCGGCCCAGGAACGGATCGGACTCGATCAGCACGTTCAGCATCTGGAAGGGCTTGTCGACGTTCAGGGCGACCGGCGCCGGCGGCACGTGCTCGACGATCAGGTCGAACAGCGGGGCCAGGGTGTCGGAGGGCTGGTTCAGGTCCAGGGTCGCCCAGCCGTTTCGGCCCGAGGCGTAGATGTGCGGAAAGTCCAGCTGCTCTTCGGTGGCGCCGATGGCCGAGAACAGGTCGATGGTCTCCAGGTGCACCCGGTCCGGATCGGCGTGGGCGCGATCCACCTTGTTGATGCAGAGAATCGGCTTCAGGCCCATCTTGAGGGCCTTGGTCAGCACGAATTTGGTCTGGGGCATGACCCCTTCCTCGGCGTCCACCAGCAGGACGCAGCCGTCCACCATGCCGAGAATCCGCTCAACCTCGCCGCCGAAGTCGGCGTGACCGGGAGTGTCGATGATGTTGATGCGGGTCTCGCCCGCCTTGCCGTTCCACAGCACGCTCGTGGCCTTGGCCAGGATGGTGATGCCGCGCTCGCGCTCCTGGTCGTTGGAGTCCATGGCGCGTTCGGTGGTCGCCTCGTTGGCTCGGAAAACGCCGGACTGGGCCAGCAGCTGGTCCACCAGGGTGGTCTTGCCGTGGTCGACGTGGGCGATGATGGCGACGTTGCGAAGGTTCATGGCGATGATTCAGACGTGTAAGGCGGGCGCGCGGACCGGCTCGGTCCGTTCGGGCCGCTGGATTTGCGGATCGGGGAGGCGGGGGCCTCATATAGGAGGCGCGGCCAAAAGGCCAGCGCGGGCGTGCGCTACACCTTTCGAGATCAGCCGTAGAGGTCGCCAAGATAGACCCGGCGGACGTCGGGATCACTGATGATCTGGCCGGGCGTTCCTTCGAACAGCACCTCGCCGCCGTGAATGATGGAGGCGCGGTCGATGATGTCCAGAGTCTCACGCACGTTATGGTCGGTGATCAGCACCCCGATGCCGCGATCGGCGAGATAGCGGATCACCTGACGGATGTCGGCGATGGCCAGCGGGTCGATCCCGGCGAAAGGCTCGTCCAGCAGCATGAATGACGGTTTTCCGGCCAAGGCGCGGGCGATCTCTACCCGGCGGCGTTCACCGCCCGACAGGGCCGTGGCCGGAGCCTCGCGCAGATGATCGATGTGCAGTTCTTCCAGCAGGCGGCGCACCTCGTCGGAAACCGCCTTTTCGCCGACGGTGTTCAGCTCCACCACCGCCCGCACGTTCTGCTCGACCGTCATGCCCCGGAAGATGGAGGCTTCCTGAGCCAGATACCCCAGACCCATGCGGGCCCGCTGGTACATGGGCTGGCGGGTGATCTCCTCGCCATCGAGCCAGATGGCGCCGGAATCGGCCGGAATCAGGCCGGTGATCATGTAGAAGCAGGTGGTCTTGCCCGCACCGTTGGGCCCCAGCAGGCCGGCCACCTCGCCCCGGTTCACGTGCAACGAAACATTGCGCACCACCTGACGCTTTCCGAACGATCTTGCGATGTTCTCCACACTCAGGCCCTTGCGACGATCGGCGGACGAGGGTGTGGCCGCCGCCTCGGGCGCGGCCTCAAGCGACGCGGCGTCCCTGGAGGCGCGTTCGCGCCTCGGCCGGGGCGGTCGGTTCAGGGCTGAGAGCTCCTTGCGCGCCAAGAGCCGGCTCAGTTCCGGTCGGGATAGAAAACGCCCTGCACCCGGCGTCCGGCGTTTCCGGTGGGCGCGCCTTCCATGCGAGCGCGACCGGTGCCGATGTTGATGCTGAGGCTGGAGCCGGTCATGACGTTATCGCCCTGGCGCAGGATCACATCCCCGGTGACGACCAGGGTGTCGTTGGCGGCCGTATAGACGGCGCGATCACCTCGCACGACCTGCTCGGGCGTGACGAAATAGACCTCACCTATGGCTTCGACGCGATTGAGGCCGCCCATGCTGGTGACGGCGGAGGATCCCTGGTCTCCGGAGCGGCTGTAGTAGACGTCGAAGCGTCCTGCGCGCAGACGGTTCTCGCTCTGCATCGCCTCCGCACGCCCGACGTAGCTGATCAGGCCGCGCTGCTCGTCGAATTCGACGTCATCTGCATTGATCATGAACGGAGCGCTGCTGCGCGAAATCTGGGTCCAGCCGACGCTGGCCAGACCGCTCGCCGCCAGAACGGCCGCCATCAGTGCGATTGTCATGCGCCGCATGATCATAATTCCCTATCCGGCCCCGCCGGTGTTGATCGTGGTCCGGACCTTATCATCGCCAGAGCCGCTGAACACGACCCGGCCGCCTTGTTCGTAGATGGCATAGGACGACGCGTCGATTGTTCCAAGGGCGCCGGCGCCCTGGATGCCCTTGTCGCCGGTGACGACGCCAGTGCGTGTGTCCACAACGGCCTCGGGCGTGACGAAGCGAAAGCCCGCGCCTGCGTCCTCGATGATCACCTGCCCGCGCAGGATCAGGGTGCGGGACGATTCGTCATAGAGGCCGTGACCGGCCGAGAGTTCACTGGTCTTGCCGGCCTCCAGCGTCAGCCGCATGACCGGAGCGTCCAGCCGGAACATCCCGGTGTCCGGATCACGCACCGCCTGCGCTGCGCCGATGACGAAGGAGCGGCCTTGCTCGTCCTGACCATGGAACATGGGGTTGGACAGGCGCACTTCACGGGATTCAACCCGGCTGCGCTCGACTCCCGCGATGATGGATCGGGTTCCCACCCACAGGACGGTTCCGCCCGCCAGCACGGCGATGGCGATGGGCAGGACGCGGCGAAGCAGCATGACTCGCCGCGAGCGTGCGCGCCATTGTCGGCCCGCCAGAACAACCCGGCGCTCATCCGCCGCCTTCAGGTCATCGCCGGGGGTCGGATCGCTCATGATCAGGTGTGGGCGAAGATGTCGGAGTCTTCCCAGCCTTGCAGGTCAAGCCGGGCGCGTGCGGGCAGGAAGTCGAAACAGGCCTGGGCCAATTCGGTGCGGCCCTCGCGCGCCAGCATGGCGTCCAGCCGCTCGCGCACCACATGCAGGTGCAGTACGTCAGAGGCCGCATAGGCCAGTTGCTCGGGGCTCAGCACCTCGGCGCCCCAGTCGGAGGATTGCTGGGCCTTGGACAGGTCAACTCCCGCCAGTTCGCGCACCACGTCCTTGAGCCCGTGCCGGTCGGTGTAGGTGCGGGCCAGCTTGGAGGCGATCTTGGTGCAGTAGACCGGGCCGGTCTCGATCCCCAGGTGGTTCTCGAACATGGCGATGTCGAAGCGACCGAAGTGGAACAGTTTCAGGACCGCCGGGTCCGCCAGCACCCGCTTGAGATTGGGGCAGTCGTAGGCCGGACGATTCAGGCGCACCACATGGGCGTCGCCGTCGCCGGACGACAGCTGGACCACGCACAGGTCATCGCGGTTGTGGCGCAGGCCCATGGTCTCGGAATCCACCGCCACCACCGGACCAAGGTCCAGATCGCCGGGCAGGTCGCCTTCGTGAAGGTGAACGGTCATGAGGGCCTCGTACAGAATCCGGTGCGCTTTGTCCGGATCATCATAGACGAACGGCGCCGCGTCCCAAGACACGGCGCCGCCGAAAAATATGGTGCCCAGGAGAGGACTCGAACCTCCACGACCTTTCGATCACTGGCACCTGAAGCCAGCGCGTCTACCAATTCCGCCACCTGGGCCCGAAGGTTTCCCCTCGGAAGGCGCGGACCCTTAAGGCAGGGAAAACGTGCGGTCAATGGCGGTTCTGATCATATTGCGCATAACGGACCGCGCGCGCGTTGCGGGGGCCGATGGCTTGGTCTATCCCCGGCGCGCCGGACGGGATCAATTCCGGCCCAGAGCGTCGCCCCGGAGCATTTGTCATGACCGCATCGTCCAGACTCGTCACCGTCTTCGGCGGCTCGGGCTTCATCGGGGGCCAGGCCGTGCGCGAACTGGCGCGGCTGGGCTGGCGCATTCGCGTGGCTGTCAGAAAGCCCAACACCGCTCATGACCTGCGCCCCCTTGGCGACGTGGGGCAGATCCAGTTGATGCGCTGTGACGTCACCCGTCAGGCGGACGTGGAGGCGGCCCTGCGCGGCGCCGATGCGGTGATCAATCTGGTGGGCACCTTCAACACCCGGCGGTTCCAGGCCATGCATGTGGACGCCGCCCGCTACATCGCCGAAGGCTGCGCCGCCAACGGCGTCACGCGTCTGGTTCAGGTCTCGGCCAACGGGGCGGACGCCGCCTCGCCCTCCCTCTACGCCCGCTCCAAGGCCGAGGCGGAGGCCATCATGCGCAAGCAGGTGCCCGGCGCGGTGATCCTGCGCCCTTCGGTGGTGTTCGGGCCCGGCGACGCCTTCCTGAACCGGTTCGCGGCCATGGCGTCCATGTCGCCGGTACTGCCTCTGATCGGCGGCGGCGAGACGCGGTTCCAGCCTGTTCATGTCGGCGATGTGGCCGAAGCGGTGGCGGCGGCAGCGACGCGCCCCGAGCTCGCCGGGCGCACCTTCGTGCTGGGCGGGCCGTCGATCTACAGTTTCCGGGAAATTCTGGAGCTGATCCTGCGTGAAACGCACCGCGAGAAAGTCCTGCTGCCCCTGCCGTTCCCGGTGGCGCGGGCCATGGGCTCAGTGATGCAGCTGGGCGAGTTGTTCGGGATCGCTCCTCCCCTGACGCGTGATCAGGTTCTGATGCTCCAGTCCGACAATGTGGTTCCGGACGGCGCCGAGGGCCTCGCCGCCCTGGGCATCATGCCGACGGGGATGGAGGTCATCGCTCCATCCTATCTGTGGCTTTATCGCCGGGGCGGCCAGTTCGCCGAACCGGCTGCGGCCTAGAGGGCGCCGGTCAGCCACAGGCCGGCCAGCCCCACGGTTCCGACGAGGATCCGCCACCAGGCGAAGACCGCGAAGCCGTGCCGGGTCACGAAGGCCAGCACGGCCCTGACGGTCAGGAAGGCGGTGACGGTGGCGGCGATGAAGCCGATGGCGATCAGGCCGAAGTCCGAGAAGTCCAGAACCGCGCGGTTCTGGAACAGGTCATAGGCCACCGCCGCGCCCATGGTGGGCAGGGCCAGAAAGAACGAGAACTCCGCCGCCGACCGCTTGTCGGCGCCCAGCAGCAGCCCGCCCGCGATGGTGGCGCCCGAGCGGGACACGCCGGGGATCATGGCCAGGCACTGCACCACGCCGATGATCAGATACATGCGCATGGGATATTTCGCGGCGTCCAGATGCACCGGTGTCATGGGCCGACGGTCCAGCCACAACAGGACGAAGCCGCCGATGATCAGCGAGACACAGATGATCACCGGCGTCTCGAAGAACACGGTCTTGATGATGTCGTACATGAACACGCCGATCACCATGGCCGGCAGGAAGGCCACCAGCAGGCCGATCAGGAAGTGGCGCGCCTGGGGGTCATGAGGCCACTGGGTCGCCAGCTGGAAGAGACGGCGCAGATAGACGGTGATGACCGCCAGAAGCGCGCCCAGCTGGATCACCACCTCGAAGGTCTTGCCGGTGCTCTCGAAGCCCAGGAAGTGGCCCAGCAACAAGAGATGGCCGGTGGACGAGACGGGAATGAATTCGGTCAGGCCCTCGACGATCCCGAGCAAAAGCGCCAGCAGCCAGTCGCCCATGCGGCGAATCCCCCGTCTTGGTCAGATGGTCCCGGCGCCCCTCAGTGAGCGCCCGGTTCGACGCCCACATAGCGCAGGCGGGCGCGGATGGGCGCCCCCTCCAGCAATTGATCCAGCGCATGGGCCAGAAGCCCTGTCGATCGCCCGATGGCGAACAGGTCGAAGGCGCCGTCGCGGGGCAGATTGAAGCGCCGCACGATCAGGGCCAGGGCCAGGTCGAAGGAGGGCTTGAGCCCGGTGGCCCGTTCGCCCGCCTCCACCAGGCTCGCCAGGTCGGGGGGAAGGTCGGCGGCGGCCAGCAGGGCGGCGGCGCGGGGGTCTCCGTCGGGATAAAGCTCGTGCCCGAAGCCGGGCAGGCGGCCGTCCTGATCCATACGGCGGCGCACGGTGTCTTCCGGATCGCGCCGGGCGTCCAGAACCAGGGCGCTGGCGGCGGACAGCTGGCGGCTGACGTCCGGGCCGGTCAGGGCGGCCAGGCCCGCCATGGCGGCGGCGGCGGGACTGGCGCCCGTGCCCGCCACGGCCCGCGCGGCCAGCACGGCGCCGTTCAGTTCGTGGTCGGCGGACAGGACCAGGGCCCGGCGCAGAATGCCGGAATCCCGCTCGGAAATCTTCCACGCGCGGGCCAGGCGTTGGTGCAGGTGCAGGCGCGGGCCCATGCCGACGATGGCGTCCACCATCTCGCTCAGCACCCCGGCGCATTCGACGGTCAGGTCGCGCGCCGCCCGGCCGGCAGCCGGCGGGTCCTCGTCCACACGCCGGGCGATGAATTGCAGCAGCCGCGAGCGCGAGGGACCGGCATAGGCCACGTCGATGCGGGGCTTCAGCGTGGCGAAGGGATTGCCGTCACGGGCGTTCCACAGCACCCGGGCCGCGTCCTCGAGTGTGGCGTGTTCGGCAAGCTGGATAGCATCGCGCCCGCGATAGAACAGACGGCCGCCGATGATGGCGGTGACCGAAGACTGTACCGTTGCCTCGCCGCGTACGGCGGAGGCGCCGATGACGGCCGGGGCGGCCGACCCGGGCGAGCCGTCGCACAGCCGGGCCACGTCATCGGCGGCGTACAGGCTGCGTCGGGGGTTTTCAGGGTCGGGGCGGGCGGTGATCCGTCCACGGCTGACATAGGCGTAGAGCGTCTGGGTCTTCACCCCCAAGCGGTCAAGGGCCTCGTTGCGGCCGATCCAGTGTCGCTGGGCGGTCTCCATGACGGCTCCCTTGTCCTGCGATCTTCATGCGGTTGGCCTACCTGGCACGATCAACATTGACAAACTGTTCCCCGGAAAGGGCGATTTCATGACAGGCGCGGCAATTTTTGACCACGCCCCGGGTTCGGTTGCTTCGGACCCCGCTGTTGCGCCACAAGACCCCTGATGACCGAGAAAGCCACGCCACTGGATCCCCACGCCGCCAACCGCCGCATCACGACATTGTCGGTGGGGGTGGCGGTGTTCCTGATCGCCATCAAGGCATTTGCCCTGGGCGCCTCGGGCTCGGTGTCCATCCTGGCCTCACTGACGGATTCGGTGCTGGACCTGATCGCATCCCTGGCGGTGTTTTTCGCCGTGCGCTGGGCTGCGGCCCCACCTGACCACGAGCACCGCTATGGTCACGGCAAGGCCGAGGCGCTGGCCGCGCTGGTCCAGGCCGGACTGGTGTTCGCTTCGGCGGTCTTCATCGCCTGGGAGGCGGTGCAGCGCATGGTCGATCCCCGCCCGGTCACCGCCGGAGGCTGGGCTGTGGGGGTGATGGTGATCTCCATGGTCGCAACCGTGGGTCTGGTCTGGATGCAGAGCCGGGCGATACGCGCCACGGGCTCAATGGCGGTTCGGGGCGACCGCGCCCACTACGCCGCCGATATCGGAGCCAATATCGTGGTTCTGATCGGGGTGATTTCCGGCGCATTCCTTGGCGCCGCCGGCCTGGACGCGGCTGCCGGCCTGATCGTCGCTGTCTGGCTGTTCTGGGGCGCGCTGGGCATGCTCGGGGGCTCTGCCGACCATCTGATGGACAAGGGCGTGGACGACGAGACCCGCGCCCGCATCGTTGCTGCTGTTCTCGCTGATCCGCGTATCGGGGGGGTGCATCAGCTGCGCACCCGCATGGCCGGGACTGTGCTGATGATCCAGATGCATGCGGACCTGGAGCCCGAACAGACTCTGGAAGCGGCTCACGGGGTCGTCGTGGAGGCCGAGGCCCGTATCCTGAAGGCCTTTCCCGGCGCCGACATTCTGATCCATCCCGACCCGCGCGGCCGCACCCGCGCCCATGGCGGGGTCAAGGGCAATGCTGAGCCCTCAACCGGCGTCCCGGTGACGGAGTAAACGCGGGATTAAGGACGACGGGCGCATGGGTTCGTCCATGTCTTCGCCCGTCGCCGCCTTGTTGCATTACCCGTTCGATCCGGCCTCGCGCGCCGCCCGCCTGGCGCTGGGCGAGGCGCGGGTGGAATTCAGCGAAAGCCCGGTCAAGCCGTGGGAGCCGGACTGTATCCTGGGCCAGGTCAATCCCACCGGCATGCCGCCGGTGGTGCGCACCCTGCTCGACGGCCGCACCCTGACCCTGTGCGAGCTGGGCGCCATCCTGGGCTGGATCGAGGACAGCGCGCGCGGCCCCTTGCTGATGCCGGTGGACCCCGTGGAGCGGGCCGAGACCCGGCGGCTGACCGCCTGGTTCGAGCGCCGCTTCAATGACGAGGTCAACGCCGTGCTGCTGCACGAGCGTCTGGAGAAGGCGATCCTGAAGCTGGGGCCGCCGGACGCGCGCGGTCTGCGTCAGGGGCGCGAGGCCCTGCGTCAGCATCTGGCCGAGCTGGAAGACCTGCTGAAGGGGCGCGACTGGCTGTCCGGCCGGCGCATGACCCAAGCGGACCTGATCGCCGCCGCGCATTTCTCCGTGATGGACTATTTCAGCGAGATGCCCTGGGCCTCGTTCCCGGCGCTCAAGGCCTGGTACGCGCCCATCAAGTCGCGGCCGTCGTTCCGGCCGTTGCTGGGCGACCGTTTCCCCGGCGTGGCCCCGCCGGTGCATTACGCGGATCTGGATTTCTAGCTTTCCGCCGCCGCGCGCGCTATCGCGCCCCATGGCCAAGGACCCCCGAGACGAGATCCGGCGCCGGGCGGCGGCGCTGGGCTTTGACGTCTGCCGCTTCGCCTCGGCGGCCGAGCCGTGGAGCGCGGGCGAAAGGCTGGCCCATTTCGTGGATCAGGGCCGCCACGGCGAGATGGAATGGATGGAGACGACGCTGGCGCGCCGCGCTCATCCCACCGCCATGTGGGAGGACGCCCGCACCGCCATCGTCCTGGGCCTCAACTATGGACCCGAGCATGATCCCCTGCCGGAGATGGAGGACCGCTCGGCGGGCTACATCTCGGTCTATGCCCGGGGCGACGACTATCACGAGCTGATCAAGGGCCGGCTGAAGCAGCTGGCCGGGATCGTGGCCGCCCGGTCGGGCGCGGAGGTGAAGGTGTTCGTGGACACCGCCCCCCTGATGGAGAAACCGCTGGCCCAGCGCGCGGGCCTCGGCTGGCAGGGCAAGCACACCAATCTGCTCAGCCGCACCCACGGCAACTGGCTGTTCCTGGGGGTCATCCTGTCGGCGGCGGACTATGCGCCCGACCCGGCCGAGGACGAGCACTGCGGCTCGTGCCGGGCCTGTCTGGACGCCTGTCCCACCAACGCCTTTCCCGCCCCGTTCCAGCTGGATGCGCGGCGCTGCCTGTCCTACCTGACCATCGAATTCGCCGGGCCGTGGCCCGAGGAGTTCCGCGTGGCGGCGGGCAGCCGCATCTACGGCTGCGACGACTGCCTCGCGGTCTGTCCGTGGAACAAGTTCGCCCGAGGGGCGCACGAGGCGCGGCTGCACGCCCGGGACAGTCTGAAAGCGCCCCGTCTGGCTGATCTGGCGGCGCTGGACGACGTGGCATTTCGCGCCCTGTTCACCAAGAGCCCGGTCAAGCGCATCGGCCGCGACCGCTTCGTGCGCAATGTGCTCTACGCCATCGGCAACAGCGGCGATCCCGCCCTGATCCCGTCGGCCGAACGCCTGCTGGAGGATTCGGCCCCGGTGGTGCGTGATGCGGCCGGCTGGGCGCTGGGCCGGCTGAGGGCCGCCTAAAGCTGATCCATGTTGTTCTCGTGGTCCACCGCCTCGCGCTTCAGCCAGTCGGCGAAGGCGATGGCGCTGGGCGAGGCCGGGCGGTCGCGGGGGGTGACGATGTGGTAGGCGAAGCCCACGGTCTGGCTGCCGTCGGGGAAGGGGGCCACCAGCCGTCCCGCGCTCAGGTCCGCCTGGGCCAGGGTGCGCTTGGCCAGGGCCACGCCGCGCCCCGCCACCGCCGCCTCGATCAGCAGGCTCGACTGCGAAAAGCGCGATCCCCGGCGCGGATCGGGATGGCGCACCTTGCGCGCCTTCAGCCACATGGCCCAGTCCGGCCGCCCCGGATCGGCGTCCGAGGACACGTCGTGCAGCAGGCCATGGTGGACCAGGTCGGCGGGCTTTCGGATGGGCTTGTCGCCGTTCATCAGGCCGGGGGCGCAGACCGGCAGCACCTGTTCGGTCATCAGCAGATCCACATGGGCGTTGGCGTAGCCGCCGGGGCCGTAGCGCACCGCCACGTCCACCGTGCCGTCCGACAGGTCCGCCGGCTCCATGTCGGCCGAGATCCACACCTCCACCTCCGGATGCTCGGCGTGGAAGCGGTCCATGCGCGGCATCAGCCATTTGGCGGCGAAGGAGGGCGCCACGCTGACGCTGATCTGCTTCTTGCGGGGCGGCTCGCGCAGCAGGGCCGAGGCGTCCATCAGGCGCTCCATGCCCTCACGCAGCAGCGGGATCGACGCGCGGCCCAGATCGGTCAGGGCCAGCCCCTTGGGCTCGCGCCGGAACAGGGGCGCGCCGACGATGTCCTCCAGCAGGCGGATCTGCTGGCTGACGGCGCCGGGCGTCACCGCCAGCTCGTCGGCGGCGCGGCTGAAGTTCAGGTGCCGGGCGGAGGCTTCGAAAGCGCGCAGGGCGTTGAGGGGTAACAAGGGTCTGGCCATGACCCGTCATTAGATTTCCTAACACAGAGCGCAAGGCATAATGGTTTGTGAGGCGCCCCGCCCCGGGTGTTGGATCGCGGCTCGTTTCAAGAGTTCCGCCCCATGCGCGTCTTCCTGGCCTCCATTCCCTTGACCGACGTCCGCGTCGCCGTGATCGGCGGCGGCGAAGCGGCGCTGGCCAAGCTGCGTCTGTTCACCACCTCGCCCGCCGCCCTGTCGTGGTTCGCCGTCGGCGAAGTCGCCGACCGCCGTGAGTGGCCCAATGGCGCGCCCAAGCCGGTCTTCGCCGAGCCCACCGCCGAGCATCTGGCCGGCGCCCGGCTGGTGTTCATCGCGGTGGAGGACGCAGGCGACGCCGCCCGTCTGGCCGCCATGGCGCGCACCACGGGGGCCCAGGTCAATGTGGTGGACCGCCCGCACCTGAGCGACTTCCAGACCCCCGCCCTGATCGACCGCGACCAGGTGGTGGTGGGCGTGGCCACCGGCGGGCTGGGCCCCATCCTGGCGCGGGACCTGCGCTCACGCATCGAGGCGGTGCTGCCCGCCGCCCTGGGCCCGCTGGCCCGGCTGGCCGGCGAACTGCGCGAGACGGTCAAGGCCTCAGTGCCCGACTTCATGGCGCGCCGCCGCTTCTGGGAGCGGGCCTTCCGGGGCCCCGCCGCCGATCTGGTGGCCCACGGCCGCGAGGCCGAGGCCCGCCGCGAGATGCTGCGCCTGCTGAACGTGGCGGTGCCGGAGCACGGCGTGGTGCACATCGTCGGCGCCGGGCCGGGCGATCCCGAGCTGCTGACCCTCAAGGCCCTGCGCGTGCTGCAGGACGCCGACGTCATCATCCA
>NZ_PNLV01000033.1 GCF_013823285.1 Brevundimonas sp.
GGAAGGCTCATGCGGCGGCCATGGCGACGGGTGAGGGGGACAGGGTGATGCGGGTGTGGCGCGCCTCGGCGGCGGCGTCCGGATGGTCGGCGCGGAAGTGGCCGCCCCGGCTTTCACGGCGCTCCAGCGCGGCCCGGGCGATCAGGCGGGCGGCGATGAGGGCGGGGGCGGGGCCGTGGGCCGCCTCGAGGCCGTCGATCACGTCTGTCAGGGCGGACAGGCCCGCCGCGTCGCGCACCACGCCGGCGTGCAGGCTCATGGCGGCGCGCAAGTGCTGCAAGGCGGCGGGGGGCAGGGCCTCGGGCGCGAAGACGGGCATGAGCGGGGCGGCGGGGGCGTGCGGCTCGTCCCGGGCGGTCAGGCCGCAGCGCCAGCCGAAGGCGGCGGCCTCCAGCAGGGAGTTGGAGGCCAGGCGGTTGGCGCCGTGCACGCCGGTGGCGGCGCATTCGCCCACGGCGAACAGGCCCGGCAGGCTGGTGCGGCCGTCTGTGGCGGCGGCGATCCCGCCCATGTGATAGTGCGCCGCCGGGGCCACGGGCATGGGCTGGACGCGCGGGTCGATCCCTGCGGCCATGGCGGCGGCGAAGACGGCGGGGAAGTGCTCGGGGAAGTCCGGGCCGATGGCCTGCCGCGCATCCAGAAAGGCGCCGCGCCCGGCGGCGATGGCGGCGTGGACGCTGCGGGCGACGATGTCGCGGGGGGCCAGATCACCCCGGGGGTGCTCCACGACAGGTGCGCCGTCCCGGTCGATCAGGCGCGCGCCCTCGCCGCGCAGGGCCTCGGTGGCCAGGGGCGCAGGATCGGCGCCCACGTCCAGCGCGGTGGGGTGGAACTGGACGAACTCGGGGTCGAGAATCTCGGCGCCGGCCAGCGCCGCCAGACCCAGACCCTCGCCGCGCAGCTGGGCCGGATTGGTGGTGACGGCGTAGAGGCCGCCGACGCCCCCGGTGGCGAGGATCACGGAGGGGGCGAGAACCTCGATCAGCGCGCCGTCATCCTGACGGAAGGCGGCGCCCCGCACGCGGCCGTCCGCGTCCTGGATCAGGGCGGCGAGGGTCAGGCCGGAGCGCAGGGTGATGTGGGGCGCGGCCAGGGCGGCGGCCCCGAGGGCCTGGACGATGGCGCGGCCCGCGCCGTCGCCGCCCGCGCGCACGATGCGGGGGCGGGAATGGGCGGCCTCGAGGCTCTGGACGAAGCGGCCCGAGGCGTCGCGGTCGAACGGGGCGCCCAGCTCGAACAGGCGCTGGATGGTTTCCGGCGCGGCGCGGGCCAGGGCCAAGGTGGCGTCGGCGTCGTTCAGGCCCGCCCCGGCGGCGACGGTGTCGGCGGCGTGCAGCTCGGCGCTATCGTCGGGATACAGGGCGGCGGCGACACCGCCCTGCGCCCAGGCGGAAGCGGCGGCCTGGCCCACGGGCGCGGGGGTCGCCACCAGCACCGGGCGCGGCGCGGCGGCCAGGGCGGCGGACAGACCCGCCAGCCCTGCGCCCACGATCAGCGGGCCGTCGTGGTGGAGGCGCCGGGCGCTCATGACGCCAGTCCGAGGAAGCGGCCCGAGGTGGTCAGGGCGGCGGACAGGCCCTCGCCGGTGTAGAGGGCCATGGCGGTGAGGCCGACGGCGGCGCAGGCCGCGCCGGTGGCGACGAACAGGCCGAGGCTGGCGCCCGCCTGGGGCCAGCTGAGCGGGGCGGTGTCGGGCCGCCAAGCGCCGCGCCGCAGGTGGCTGAACACGCCGAGCGCCAGGAACAGGGCGAGGATATAGGCGCCGCGATCAAGGCCCCACAGGACGATCAGGACGCCGACTCCCAGCAGGGCGGCTTTCTCCAGCAGGGGATGGATGCGCGCCAACACCGGACCCAGCGCCTTCGACCCGTCCAGCGGCGGGGCGGGGGCCAGGTTGAGCAGGTTGATGAGAGCCACGAACCACGCGCCCTGCAGCCACACCGGGTCGCCTGTGACGGCCCAGACGGCGAAGAAGGGAATGGCGGCGACCAGGCCGAAGGCGGGACCGGCCAGCGAGACCAGCACGCCGATCCATTCGCTGGCGGCGCCGCGCGCGCCCTTCGCCGCGCCGCCCAGAAACGGGATGATGTAGATGCGCGCCGGACCCATGCCGAGGCGGTTCATGGCCAGGACGTGGCCGTACTCGTGGACCAGAAGGCCGACGATACCCGCCACCGCGTAGACCCAGCCCATCAGCCACCACAGCAGACCAGCCAGCAGGGCGGTGGACACCAGCGCCCAGACCGGGTTCTGGCCGGGGTTGTCGTCGTCGACGGAGCGGCGTTCAGGCGTGCGGACGCGAGAGGGGGCCGGGTCGCCCACGGCGCCCCACGGCCCGGCCTTGGCCGGGTTGATCGGGCCGGGGCGAGTGTCGCTCATCAGATCATCTCGACCGCGACCTGATGGCCGCGGGCGCGGACCAGATCGTAGCGGGCGGGCTTTTCAGGCGGGGGCAGGTCGACCATGCGCTGGACCGCCAGACGGGCGCGTTCGGCGATGTCCTCGGGCACGGTGACCTCGAAGGTCATGTCGCGCAGGGAGTCGCGGATCTTCTCCAGGGTGATGCGCTTCATGTGCGGGCACATGTTGCACGGGCCGATGAACTTCACCTCCGGCGCCTCGCCGGCGATGTTGGAGGCCATGGAGCATTCGGTGATCAGGACCACCTGGGCGGGCCGGTTCTTCACCACATAGTCGTTCATGGCGGCGGTCGAGCCGGCGAAGTCGGCGGCGTTCAGCACGTCCTCCGGGCACTCGGGGTGGGCCAGAACCACCGCGCCGGGCCAGGCGTCGCGCATGTCGGCGATGTCGGCGGCGGTGAAGCGCTCGTGCACCTCGCAGGCGCCCTTCCAGGCGATGATCTTGATGTCGGTCTGGGCGGCCACGTTGCGGGCCAGATATTCGTCGGGGATCAGGATGACCCGGTCCACACCCCATTCCTTCGCCGCCCACTCCACCACCTGAACGGCGTTGGCGGAGGTGCAGCAGATGTCGGTCTCGGCCTTCACGTCGGCGGTGGTGTTCACATAGGTGACCACCGGCAGGCCGGGATAGCGCTGCTTGATCAGGCGCACGTCGGCACCGGTGATGGACGAGGCCAGCGAGCAGCCGGCCAGCGGATCGGGGATCAGGATGGTCTTGTCCGGGGACAGGATCTTGGAGGTCTCGGCCATGAAGTGGACGCCGGCCTGGACGATCACCTTCGCGTCCGAGCGCGCGGCCTCTTTCGCCAGGGCGAGGCTGTCGCCCACGAAGTCGCCCACGCCGTGGAAGATCTCCGGCGTCATGTAGTTGTGGGCGAGGATGACCGCATCGCGCTGGATCTTCAGGGCGTTGATCTCGGCGATCAGGGGGGCGTGCAGCGCCCACTCGGCGGGGGTGACGTGGTCCTTGACCTTGTCCCACACGGGGTCGTTTTTCCGGTCAAGCTCCGGCGCGAAAAGCATCTGTCCGTCCGCCATGGTCGCCTCCAGTTTTGCTCGAGTTGAGCAAATCCAGGTTCCTAAAAAACGCCGGGCCCGGAAGGGGTCGAGACCGGCGACTTATGCTGATAGTGAGCATAAGTGGGCTTAATGTAGGACTCCACGGCCCTGATGCAAGGAAAATCGGTCAGTCGAGGGACAGGATCTCGCCGAGGCGACGCTGAAGTTCGTCGGAGGCGTAGGGCTTGGGGAGCAGCGGCCAGGGCGCGTCCTTGAGAGCCTTGTCCACGTCATCTCCCGCATAGCCCGACGTCAGGACGATGTGCATGTCCGGCCAGCGCTCCGCCGACGCACGCGCCAGATCGATGCCGCTCATGCCGCCGGGCATGACGATGTCAGTCAGCATCAGGTCGAAGGCGCTGGCCTCCAGCGCGGTCAGGGCCTGATCTGCGTTCTCCACCGAGACCACCTCCAGGCCGAAGCTCATCAGCAGGTCCATGGCCACCGCGGACACGGCTGGATCGTCCTCAACCAGCAGGACCCGGCGGCCGGAGACGGAGGCGGGGGCCGAATCCTCGGTCGCGACGATGTCGCCCATGTCCTCAAGGGTCAGGGCCGGAAGGTAAAGGCGCACCTGGGTTCCCTTGCCGGGCGCGCTTTCGATACGCACATCGCCGCCGCTCTGGCGCGCGAAGCCGTAGACCTGGCTGAGGCCCAGGCCGGTGCCCTTGCCAACGGCCTTGGTGGTGAAGAAGGGCTCGAAGACCCGGTCCCGAACCTCGTCACTCATGCCCTCGCCGGAGTCTTTCACCGTCACACAGACATGCGGGACGCCGACCGGACCGCCGGGCAGGTCGCAGTTCTCGGTGGTGATGCGCAGGCTTCCCTGCTCGCCCATGGCGTCGCGGGCGTTGACCACGAGATTGAGCAGGGCGGCTTCGAACTGGGCGGCGTCCACCCGGGCGAAGGCGCCGCCCCGCTTGAGCCGTGTCCGGAAGTCGATGGCCTCGCCCAGGGCGCGGCGCAGCAGGGGCTCGCTCTCGCGGACCAGGGCGTTGAGGTCGCAGGGCTCCGGCCGCAAGGCCTGGCGCCGCGAGAAGGCCAGCAGCTGATGTGTCAGGCGTTCGCCGCGCCGGGCGGCGGCCAGGGCGGCCTCGCCCATCTTCTGGCGGCGGGCGGCGTCGTCGGGCGACTTCAGGATCATGTCCAGGGCGCCGATGACCACGGTCAGGAGATTGTTGAAGTCGTGGGCCACGCCGCCGGTGAGGCGGCCGACGGCCTCCATGCGCTGGGCGTGCATCAGGTCCTGCTCGGCCCGGGCTTTCTCCTCCAGGGCTTCGGTGACCTTTTCCGCCAGCAGCTCGTTAATGCGCTTGAGGTCCTGCTCCGCCCGCTTGGCCTCGTTGACGTCGAAGGCCACGCCCACGAAGCCGATGACCTCGCCATGGGCGTCCAGGCGGGGACGCGAGAAGGAGCGCAGCCAGCGGTATTCGCCCGAGTTGTGGCGGTAGCGCGCTTCCAGCGAGAACGGCTTGCCGGTGGCTTCCCCGGCGAGGGACTCCGCGAGGATGCGTTCGTGGTCGTCGGGGTGCAGATATTCGCGCCAGTCGGCGAGACGCACGGTCTCGTAGTCCGCGCCCATGTATTCGACATAGGCCTGGTTGACGAAGGACCGGACACGGTCAGCCCGCGTGACCCAGATGAGAACGGGGGCGGTGTCGGCGATGTCGCGGAAACGGCTTTCGCTTTCCCTCAAGTGGGCCTCGGCCCGGGCCCGCTCCAGCTCGGCCCAGGTGCGGTCGGCGACCTCCTCGATCAATTCGACCTCGGCGTCGGTCCACTTGCGGGGGTGCGCGTCATGGACATAGAGAAAGGCGCGAAGCCGTCCGCCGCGCACAAGAGGCGCGCGCACCAGGGCGCGGGTGTCTATGGAGTCGAAGGTCGCCGCCGAGTCCCGGGTGCGTGGATCCTCGCGCACGTCGCTGATCCGCACGACCGCGCCCGCGGCCAGGTCCTTCATCACCGCCTCGCCGAAGGCGTTCAGGGCCCAGTCGCCCTGGGCGCTGGCCACCGTGTCGGTCCAGTCACGGCCGAAGGCGACCACGCCCTGATCCTCGTCGATTTCGCCATAGCCCACGCGCTGAACCTCAAGCGCCTCGCCCAGGGCGGCCTCGACGGCGACCATGATCTCTGTCGGCTCGTCCAGGTCCCGCAGCCTGTCGGTCAGGGCCAGCAGGAAGGTCTGGCGACGTTCGTCGCGAGCAAGGCGGTCAAGGGCGTTGCGGGTTTCAGTGACGTCGAAGGACATGCCCACATAGCCGCGGAAGGCGCCGTCCGTATCGAAGCGCGGCTTGACGCTGACGCGCATCCAGCACCAGTCGTTCGACGCGTTGCGGAAGCGCGACTCGAATCCGTAGGGGCGCCGGGCGGTCCGGGCCTCCGCCTGGATCTCCGCCACGAGGCCGAGGTCGTCGGGGTGGAGGGTGTCCTTCCAGATGTGGCCGCGCAGCTCCTCCGCAGGGCGGCCGTAGAACTCCACCAGGGCCTCGTTGACGAACTCGACCTCGCCCTCTTCGTTGGTCAGCCAGACGGGCGCGGGCGCGGTGTCCGCCAGCAGACGGAATCGGGACTCGCTTTCCCGCAGCGCCGCCTCGGCCGCCTTGTTGTCTGTGATGTCGGTCACCACGGCCATCAACCAGGGCTCGGTGTCGGGGCTTTCGCGACCGATGCGCACCGAGGTCAGGGCCCAGAAGTCTCCCCCGTCCTTGCGGCGATATCGCTTCTCGATCCTCACGCCGTCGGGCTTGACCGCCGCAGTTCGGACCGCCGCGCCGGTCCGGGCGACGTCCTCGGGATGGGTGATGTCGGCTGTGGTCTTGCCGAGAATTTCGTCGCGCGAGTAGCCCAGCATCTCGCAGAAGCGGTCGTTGACCTTGAGAATGCGGCCGTTCAGGTCGGCCTTGACGATGCCGGCGGCCGCCTGCTCGACCATGGCGGTCAGTTCGGCCTCGTTGTCGCGCAACGCGTCCTCCACCATGCGGGTGTCGGTGACGTCCAGATTCACGCCGATCATGCCGAAGAAACGGCCTTCGGAATCCAGACGCGGACGGGCGTTGGTGTGAACGATGCGCCATTGGCCGTCATTGCGGCGGTAGCGGGCCTCCACCTCGAAACCCTGCGCCGCCATGGAGGCCTCCATGGCGACCTGACGCACACGGGGGGCGTCTTCAGGGTGCAGGCTGGCGCTCCAGTCGAACTGGCCGAGATCCTCAGGGGCGCCCCAGAATTCGCGTAGCGCCCTGTTCAGGTAGACGCAGTCGCCCTGCTCGTCGCTCATCCACAGCATGACCGGCGCGTCCTCGCTGACCAGCCGGAACCGGGCCTCGCCTTCATCAAGAGCCGCCGCCGAAACATGCAGTTCCGTGAGTGAGCGGTCGAGCGACCGCAGGGTATGGCGAAGGGACGCCGCCAGAATGATCCCGAACACGGCGGTCAGGGAGAAGGTGATCGTGTTGACGAGATTGCGCAGGGGCTCGGCCGGGAACATGCCGGGAAGGACGGTCATGCCCCACGCGGTGGCGATCGCCAGAATGAGCGCGGTGAATCCGGCGAGGCGGCCGGCCCACAAGGCGGCCACGAGGATCCCCGGCAGGTAGAGCATCAGCCCGGAGGCGCCGCCGTAAACGCCCTGCAGCGAGAGGCGGATCAGGATGCCCACCGCGGCGCCGGCCACGCCGACAAGAAGGGCGTGACCCGGCCCGCGGTCGCGGGACAGCGCGACGCGCCGGAAAATCCGGTCCGCCTCGTGCTCCGGCGTCTTCGCCCCGCTCGTCCCTGAGGACATGGCTCCCCCGATGCCCGCTTCCGTTGCTCCGTGCGCTCACGGAGATGCTGCGGTGTTGCTACGCAACGCTTTGACGCCAAACGCGTTCCGGCGCTGCAAGATACAGCCGGCCGGCCGCGCGAAGGCCTTGCGTCCAGCTCTGCTGTTCCTACCTCAACATCATCCCGAGTCGACCCCAAGGAGCAACCATGACCGCCAAGATGGACACCGGCCTGAAGAAAGCGGACCGCACCGACATCGCCGCCGAGCTGAAGAAGGTGCTGGCGGACAGCTTCGCCCTGTATCTGAAGACCCACGGCTACCACTGGAACGTGCGGGGGCCCCAGTTCTTCGGTCTGCACAACATGCTGGAAGAGCAGTATCGCGAGCAGTGGGCGGCGCTGGACGAGATCGCCGAGCGCATCCGTTCGCTGGATGAAACCGCGCCCCAGGGCTTCGGCACCTTCGGCAACCAGACCAGCATCAAGGACGGCGACCCTGAAAAGACCGCCCAGGCCATGATCGAGGAGCTGGTGGGCGACCACGGCACGGTCATCGCCACCCTGCGCAAGGCCATCGAGACGGCCGATGAAGCGGGCGACGAAGCCACCGCCGACCTGCTGACCCAGCGTCTGGCGGCCCACGAGAAGACCGCCTGGATGCTGCGCGCCACCACCCAGTGAGGTGAACCGGTCGTAAGGTCGGGAACACGAATCCGCCGGAAAATGCGGGTATGAGAGCGTGAAGACGCGATGTCGCGTCAGAACCCGGAGCGCCGATGCGGACCCATGACGTCAGACAGGTGCTGAAGCGGACGTGGCGGATCGTCACGGCCGCGCCTGTCGTCGTGGGCGCCCTGGCCCTCGCCATGTCCGCCAGTTCGACGGTGCGCCCTGAGTCTGACCGGACGGCCGAGGGGCTGGCGCGGCTGACTCAGGGACAACTGAACGAGGCGGGTCTGCTGGCCGTGTCCGGCCGGCTCGACCCGGCCACGCTGGCTCTGGCGCGACGGCATGATCCCGCGTTCGGCGGACCCGGCATTCCCGGTCTGACGCCCGGCTGGGAAAGCCTGACCCTCAACGGCCGTCCGCGCCTGGATGGCACGGCTTCAGGCGCCGATGCACGGCGCCTGAACGCCGCCATGGCGGCTGAGCCCGGAGCCCTGCGTCCCGTCCGGCCTTTCGTGTTCAATGCGGCCACGGCCGATGACCGCCGCCGCGCCCAGCGCTGCCTGACCCAGGCGGTCTATTACGAAGCGGCCCTGGAGAGCACTCTGGGGCAGGAGGCGGTGGCCCAGGTGGTGCTGAACCGCGTGCGCGACCCCAACTATCCCAACACCGTCTGCGGCGTGGTGTTCGAAGGCGCCGAGCGCACCACCGGATGCCAGTTCAGCTTCACCTGTGACGGCTCGCTGGCCCAGGGGCCGGTGGACTGGGCCTGGCGTCGGGCCGAGGCGGTGGCCCGGCGGGCCCTGGCCGGGCACGTGGCGGTCGAGGTGGGCACCGCGACCCACTATCACGCCGACTATGTCCATCCCTGGTGGGCGCCGACGGTGACCAAGATCCGCCAGATCGGCGCGCATATCTTCTATCGCTGGAACGGCGCCCTGGGCGACACGGCCGCCTTCATCCAGGCCCATGCCGGACGTGAGCCGGTGATCGACGAGGCCCGCTTCTCCCGTCCGCGCTTCCAGACCGCCGCGGCCGGAGAGAGTCTGGAAAGTCTGGCCGAGGCGGCGGGCGCCGCGCCGCGCACCGTGGAGATCAACGGCGCCACCCGGGTGGTGGGGGTGATCAGCCTGGGCGGACGACGTCAACCCACAGCCGCGGAAGTGGCGGACATCAACGCCCGCCTGGCCGACTTCGAGGAGGCGCGCGCCGCCCCGGCTGAGGAGCGAGTCCCGCCGCCCGGCGTGACGGTTCTGGATGTCGAGGAAGTGGGCCGCCCCGGCGCCTGACGTCGTCGCAAACTCCTGTGCTGCAACGATCTTGAGGCTTTTGCATTAGGTTGAGGCCCGCGCGAATGTCGCGTCCGGGACTGCCGCCGGAGCGCCTGTGAAAGACCGCGTGACCATCGAGACCGACGACGCTTACGAAGGCGACGATCTGCGCAAGGCCCGGGAGGCCCTGGCCGCCAGCGAGGCCCGGTTCGGGGTGCTGGCCGACAGCATGCCCCAGATGGTGTGGTCCACGCGGCCGGACGGATTCCACGACTACTTCAACGCCCGCTGGTATGAATTCACCGGCGTTCCCGACGGCTCCACTGACGGTGAAGGCTGGAACGGCATGTTCCATCCGGAGGATCAGGACCGGGCGCGGGAGCTTTGGGAGCAGTCGCTGAGGACCGGCCAACCCTATGAGATCGAATACCGCCTGAGGCACCGGTCGGGCGTCTATCGCTGGACCCTGGGCCGGGCCGTGCCGCTGAAGGACGGGGACGGGCGCATCACGCGCTGGTTCGGCACCTGCACCGACATCGACGACCTGAAGCGCATGGAGCAGCACAAGGAGGTGCTGAGTCAGGAGCTGAGTCACCGGATCAAGAACATCTTCGCGGTGGTGTCGTCCCTGATCGCCCTGTCGGCGCGCAAGCACCCGGAGGCCGTGCCTTTCGCCCGGGATCTGCGGACCCGGGTGGGGGCCCTGGCGCGGGCGCATGAGTTTGTGCGGCCCCATACCGACGTGTCGCGCCCTACCGTCGGCGACATGACCCTGCACGCCTTCCTGGCCGACCTGTTCCGGGCCTACGCCGCCGAGGACGGGACGCCGCGGGTGATCCTGAAGGGCGACGACGCCGCTTTCGACGACCAGGCGGCGACCTCGGTGGCCTTGCTGTTCCACGAACTGGCCACCAACGCCGCCAAGTACGGCGCCCTGTCCATGCCCGAGGGCCGCGTCATCCTGACCACGGAGACCCGGGACGACCGGTTCGTCCTGACCTGGGTGGAGGAGGGCGGACCGACCATCAGCCATGAGCCGCGCCATGCCGGCTTCGGCTCCAGTCTCGCCAGCCTGTCGGTTGAAAATCAGCTGGGTGGAAAATTGGAACGAAGATGGGAGCCGCAGGGTTTGATCCTCACAGCAGATCTTCCGTCCACTGCGCTGTCTCGCCGCAGGGCGGCGGCCAGGACCAGTGAAACCCGGTAACGCCGTTCTGCGTTATCGTCAGCGGAGGGCCATCAAGGCTTTGAGTTGAGGACATGAAACCGAGAATTCTGATCATCGAGGACGAAGCGATCGTGGCCATGGAGCTGCGCTTCGTGCTGGAGGATCTCGGATACGAGGTCGTGGACGCCGTGGCTGACGCCAGATCGGCGCGAAATGTGGTGCGAGAGACACCGGTTGACCTGGCGCTTGTGGACATTCACCTGTCCGACGGTCCCACGGGGGTCGAACTGGGCCGCGAACTGGCCAACGATCAGAACGTCACGGTCCTCTACATGACCGCCAATCCCGGCATGGTGCGAGACGGCGTGGCAGGGACCATCGGTGTCCTGACCAAGCCCACCGACGAACGGGCGGTGCAGACCGCCGTGGCCTACGCCCTGCGCCGCCGCCAGGGCGAGATGTCTCCGCCCGCTCCGGCGGAATTGAGACTGTTCGCCTAGGCCGCGATCCCGAATGGCGCGGCGTACAACGGACGCCGGGGCCGGTTCAACGCACCCTCTTTCAGCTCCATCGCCATAAAGGCGTCGCCCGCATCGAACGGGTCATGAAGCTGCTTCGCCGCCTGCGCCGAGAAGCCGTGACGGGGATAGTAGGCCGGGTGGCCCAGCACCACGACTGCGGCCACGCCCAGCCTGCGACAGGCTTCGACCCCATCCACGATCAGGCGGCCGCCGACACCTTGATTCTGGCGCTCTGGACTCACGGCCACGGGGGCGAGGGCGGCGCCGGGCACGGTGTCGTTCTCGCCGGCCAGGCCCAGCCTTGTGAACAGGATATGGCCGATGACCACCTCGTCCTGGACAGCGACCAGCTCCACAAGGTCATCGCCGTTGGCGCGCAGGGCGTCCACCAGATCGGCTTCTTCCGCGGTCGGGAAAGCGTCCAGATTGACCGCACGGATGGCGGCATGGTCCCCGGACGTGGCCGGGCGGATCACCACGCGCCGATTTTCTCCGCTTCCTTGTGGCTGATGGGGTCGCCCGCTTTCGCGTGGTCGACCTCCGCCAGGAAGCGCGCGGCCTCAAGCGCCGCCATGCAGCCCATGCCCGCGGCCGTCACGGCCTGGCGATAGACGTCGTCGGTGACGTCGCCCGCCGCCCAGACGCCGGGAATCGCGGTGGCTGTGGTTCCGGGCTTCACCTTCAGATAGCCGCCCTCGTTCATCTCCAGCTGGCCCTTGAACAGCTCCGAGGACGGGGCGTGGCCGATGGCGACGAAGAAGCCGTCGCAGGAGATCTCGCGGGTTTCCCCCGTCCTGGCGTGCTTCAGGCGCAGGCCGGTCACGCCCATGGGGTTTTCCGTGCCCAGCACCTCGTCGATCTCGTGGTCCCAGATCACCTCGACCTTGGGATTGGCGAACAGGCGCTCCTGCAGGATCTTCTCGGCGCGGAACTCGTCGCGGCGGTGGACGACCGTGACCTTCGAGGCGAAATTGGTGAGGAACAGGGCTTCCTCCACCGCCGTGTTGCCGCCGCCGACCACCACCACTTCCTTGTTGCGGTAGAAGAAGCCGTCGCAGGTGGCGCAGGCGGAGACGCCGAAGCCCTGGAATTTCTGTTCGGATGGCAGACCCAGCCACTTGGCCTGGGCGCCGGTGGAGATGATCACGGTCTCGGCCAGCAGTTCTCCGCCCGAATCCAGCTTGAGCCGGAACGGGCGCTGCGACAGGTCTGCCTCGACCACGATGTCGTGGATCACCTCGGTGCCCACGTGCTCGGCCTGGGCCTGCATCTGCTGCATCAGCCAGGGGCCCTGGATGACCTCGGCAAAGCCTGGATAGTTCTCGACCTCGGTGGTGATGGTCAGCTGGCCGCCGGGCTGCAGGCCGGCGATGATCACGGGCTCCAGCATGGCGCGTGCGGCGTAGATGGCGGCGGTCCAGCCGGCGGGGCCGGAACCGATGATGGCGACACGGACTGTGCGGGGGGCGTTGGGATTCGACATGGTCCCAATCTAGGATGCAATCATCAGCTTTGCGACATGGAGGAAGCAGATGGCTGAGGACAAAAATACGCAGGGCGGGCCCGGGGCGGGTCTGGCGCTCGGGATTGGCGTGGGGCTCTCCATCGGCACGGCGCTGGGCGTCGCCCTGGACAATCTCGCCCTGGGCATCAGCCTCGGCCTGGCGATCGGCGCGGGCGTCGGCGTGGCCATGGGAGGCGCCATGCGCTCCGACGGGCGCAAGAAGGACGGGGACGGCTCGGTCCCCGCGACCGACACCTCGTCCGGCAAGGCGCGGAACGACGCGGAGTCGTCCGATAGCGGGGGCGACGGCGGCGGTGGGGACGGACGCGCCTGAACTCACTGCATAGCGGCCGCCTTGCGGCGGCCTATTCTGCGTCCAGTTCGACGCCCCGTTCGGCTAGACGCCCACGCAGCGCATCGGCAATATCGGTGGTCGCGTCCACCGGCGCATAGGTCCATGCGTCAAGACGTCCCTCGAACGGCCGCGTGGCGCCCGTGGCGGCCAGCGCCCGGTGGTAGCGGTCGAACTTGGAGCCCTCCGCGCCGGGCGAGTGGAACACATGCACCGGCTTGCCGGTGGAGGCGGCCTCGCCCGTCATGTTCACGGAATCGGCGGTGACGATGATGGCGTCCGCCGCCGCGACCCATCCGGCGTAGGGATTGGGGCCCGAGCCCTCATAGAGGCGGGCGGTGCGGCCGGCGACCCACTGGCGCAGGCGTTCAGTGAAGGCAGGCGGGGTGCGGCGTGAGGCGGTGGCCAGAACCGTTCCGCCGCCTGCCGCCTGATCCGTCAGGGCCAGCAGGCGGTCCAGTTCGGCCTCGTCGAAGCGATAGACGCCGTTAGGACCGCCCACCATCAGCAGCACGAAGGGACGGGGCAGGGCGGCGAGGTCGGCCAGAGCCTTTTCGCCTTCCTCCGCCAGACGCGCGGCGTTCAGCCGGTGCGGCGAGGTCAGGGTCTTGAGCACATTGGGGCCGCGGACCGGATCGTGCTCGGGCGCCCAGATGAAGTCGAAGGCTTTCGGCCCGGTCTTTGGATCCTGCAGGGCGACGGTGAAGACCTGGCCGTCGGACACCGTGCGGATAGCGCGGGCGTAGGGCGCGGCCTGCCGTCCCACGGAAATCAGAAGCTTTGGCCAGGGCGGCGAAAAGCGGCCGTCGGCGCCCACTTCGCCGGGCGCGACAGGCCCCCACGGCGCCAGCCAGCGCCAGGGCGCCTTGGGGGTCACATGGAACAGCTCGTGGCGCGCGCCGAGGGCCTCGGCCACGCCGCGCGCCTGAACGTCGGAGCCGGTCGCTCCGTTGGTGATGAGCCAGACGGGAGCTGGTCCTATTTCCACTCGACCTTGAGGATCTCGTAGGCCTTGACGCCGCCGGGGGTGTTCACCTCGACCACGTCACCGACTTCCTTGGAGATCATGGCGCGGGCGATGGGCGATGTGATGGAAATCTTGCCCTGCTTCACATCGGCCTCGTGTTCGCCGACGATCTGGTAGCGGCCCTCTTCCTCGGTGTCCTCGTCGACCACGGTGACCGTGGCGCCGAATTTCACCTGGTCGCCGCTGAGCTTGGACACGTCGATGACCTGGGCGCGGCTGATCTTGTCCTCGATCTCGGCGATCTGGCCCTCGATCCAGCCCTGGCGCTCCTTGGCGGCGTGGTATTCCGCGTTTTCGGACAAGTCGCCGTGCTCGCGCGCCTCGGAGATCGCGGCGATCACCGCTGGGCGCTCCACCGACTTGAGTTGTTTCAACTGATCGTCGAGAGCGCGATAGCCCCCGGCCGTCATCGGCACTTTTTCCATGTGCGATTGGGTTTCTTATTCGCCCTAGAGAAGGTGCAAGCAAACAAATGCCGGTCGAGGGCGCTTCGACCGGCCAGAAAGGATAGGGCGCGTTGAGACGGACTTCAAGCGGTCGTGTCTCGCGTTTGCGAAAAGCGATGCCGCACTGCGCGCCAGCCGAGCCATATCAGGCCCGCGCCGAGGAGCAGGGCCGCCAGGCCTGAGGCGGCCGCCACGCCGGCGGCAAGGAAGGCGAAGACCAGAGCGATGCCGGCCAGCGCCAGGGAGACGTACTGAATGATCGAGAGTCGCATGAGGCCTTAACGGATCGCGGCCCCATCCGGTTGCGTGGCGGCCCATGCAGCCTGGACCGTTTCGCGGAAGAGTGAGCGAAAGGGCTCAACTTCAGTGCGGGCTTCGGCGCCCAGATTTCGGGTACGGGCCAGCAGGGCGTCGCGGGCGGGGCGCAGCAGGGCCAGGGCTTCCCCGGGTCGACGCTGGTCATTCAGGAAGGCCGCCAGACCCAGCTGGCGCAAGGTCAGGCGAGGGTGGCCGGGGGCGACATTGGCTCGGGCGATGTCGACGGCCTGGCGATAGTCGTTCTCCGCCGCCGCGGTCCGGCCCATGGCCTGCCGGGTCTCGGCCCGTCCCAGCAGGATCCCGCTGAGGGTCATGGCGAAACCGGGTTGATACGGCTCGCGCAGCAGGTCGATGGCGCGGTCATAGGCCGCATCGGCGTCCTCATGGCGGCCCTGACCGTTCATGGCGTCCGCCAGAGCGGCCAGGCTGACTGCGTGCATATGGCGGTCGGGCAGGGCGGCGCGAACATCGACCGCCTGGCGCAGCCAGGGCTCGGCCTCGGCGTGACGGCCCATCCGCGCCAGTGTGAAGCCCAGGTGGTGCAGGGCGTAGATGTGGCTTTCACTCCCCGGTTCGGCATGAGCGAGAACCTGCCGCAGCAACGGTTCGGCCTGGCCCATGTCCCCCCGGGCATGGAGGTGGGCGGCCAGATTGTAGATGGAGATCAGGGTGGGCTCGCCGGTCGGCCCGAACAGCTGTTCGCGCAGGGCGACGGCGTGGCGCAGGGCGGCGGCGGCGTCGCTGTTGCGGCCGACCTCGCCGCGGGCCGTGCCCAGATTGTGCCAGGCGGTGGCGGTCTCCGCATGGGCGTCGCCGAAGGTCTCGCGGGCGTGATGCAGGGCCTGCGCCGCCGCCTGCTCCGCGTCGATGAACCGGCCCGAACGGGACCAGGTCTTGGCCAGCAGCCCCCAGGCCGAGGCTCTTTCGGTGTCGCCCGTGGAAGAGGAATCAACGATGTCGACCAGTTCCGACTCGGCCTCGTCAAAACGACCGAGTTCGATCAGGCTCCAGGCCCACAGCAGCACGGTGGCCTGGGTGGCCTGTGTTTCGCCCCAGCCCAGGGCGCGCCAGCCCTGGACCACCTCGCGCAGCGCCGGCTCGGCGGCGGCGTGGTCGTCGGCCATGTTGAGCGCATAGGCGCGCTCGGCCAGACCCTGGAGCCGGGCGGCGCGGGCCTCGGCGTCGACGACCGGCCTGGGCTGCGCGCCGACGGGCGCGGCGGCCAGGATCAGCGCGGCCGCCAGCAGGGCCGCGGCCCTAGGCATAGGCGTAGGTCCCGCCGCGCTTCAGCGCCGCCTGCCAGGCCGGGCGGGCGTGGATGCGCTCGAGGAACGTGCCGATGTTGGGCCGGCCCTCTGTCACCGCCATGCGGGTGGCGGCGGCCTCCAGCGGGAAACTCATCATGATGTCGGCGGCCGTGAAATCCGGTCCGGCGAACCAGCCGTCGCGGCCCAGTTCGCTGTTCCAGTAGTCGGCGTGGGTCTTGAGCTGGGGGTCGATGAAGCTCTTGTTGGCCGCCTTAACGATGCCTCCCACGATCGGTTTGACCAGACCGGGCGCGCGCTTCGGCAACTGGCTGAACACCAGCTTGAGCAGCAGGGGCGGCATGGCCGAGCCCTCGGCATAGTGCAGCCAGTAGGTGAAGCGATGACGCTCCGCCGAGCCGGCGGCGGGACGCAGGCGGCCTCCGCCATGGGTGTCCAGCAGGTATTCGATGATCGCCCCGGTCTCGGCCACGCGCACATCGCCGTCGTCCAGCACCGGCGATTTGCCCAGCGGATGGACGGCCTTCAGCTCGGCCGGCGCCAGCATGGTTTTCGGGTCGCGCTCGTAGCGGCGCACCTCGTAGTCCAGCCCCAGCTCCTCAAGCAGCCACAGCACGCGCTGGGAGCGGGAATCGGCGAGGTGATGGACGATGATCATGAACGGCCCTTTTGACAGGCCGCCATCATGGCTCGGGGCCACAGGCGCCGTAAAGCGCGATCAGCGCCGCTTGCGACGGCTGTTCGAGAACAATCGCCAGGCGATGGCGCCCAGGGCCAGCTTTCCGGCGTTGCGGCTGGCGAATCGCCGCGCGCCGCGACTGAGCAGCAATCCGCCGACGAGGGTGGCGAGTCGGGGCATGGCAGGGCTCCGTTATTTTCCGTTGCCGGTCAAACGGATGAAGCGACCGTTGGGTTCAGGCCGAGGCCATCACGCTCTGGAACAGCGCGGCGCCGTCGGCGGAGCCCAGCTCGGCTTCGAAGGCGCGGTCTGGGTGGGGCATCATGCCCAGCACATTGCCCCGCTCGTTGACGATGCCGGCGATGTCGCGGGCGGAGCCGTTGGGATTGGAGACGTAGCGGAACACCACCTGGCCCTCGCCCTCCAGCCGGTCCAGGGTCTCCTCGTCGGCGAAATAGTTCCCGTCGCCGTTGCCCTGGGTCATGACCACCTCGCGCTGGCCCTGGTAGGCGGCGGTGAAGCGGGTCTGCCCGTTGGCGATCTCGAGCTCGATGGGCTTGCAGACGTATTTCAGCCCGGCGTTCTTCATCAGCGCGCCCGGCAGCATGCCGGCCTCGCACAGGATCTGGAAGCCATTGCAGATGCCGACCACCGCCACGCCCGCGTCAGCCGCCTTCTTCACCGCGCCCATGATCGGGGCGCGGGCCGCCATGGCGCCGGCGCGCAGATAGTCGCCATAGGAAAATCCGCCCGGCAGGACGATCAGATCCACGCCGTAGGGAAGCTCGGTGTCGGCGTGCCAGACCATGTCCACCCTGGCGCCGGTGGAGCGTTCGACGGCGACCTTGCAGTCGCGGTCACAGTTGGAACCCGGAAATACGATGACGGCTGCGCTCATGGCGCGGGCCTGTAGCAGGGTTCGCGACGTTTGTCAGTGCGCCTTCACAAGCGGCGCCCCGTGGGCGGCCCGCCGCGTGCCTGGCGCAGCCGGGCCCGCCGTCCGGCAGGGAAGAGGATTGGCGACAGCCCGCGTCGATCAGCCATTGCGCCTGGCGCCTGGCGCCCACTACCGTGGCCCGGAAACCGAGGATCGACCCCTTCATGATCGAAAGCGCGCGCCCCGTGGAAGGGACCCTTCGCCCCGCCCTGAATCAGGTTCTCGACGGCGCATCCATCGCCATAGAACCGTTCCAGCACTTTCCGCTGGTGGTTGACCGGCTGGCGCAGTTGAAGTCCGCCCTCGACCTGTCGCCGCCCGAGGGCATGGCGCTGGAGTTCGGCGTGTTCAGGGGTGTTTCGCTGCGGGCGCTGGCGCGGGCCTTTCCCGGGCGTCGGTTCACCGGATTCGATTCCTTCGAGGGGCTCCCGGAGCCCTGGCGGCGCAGCGAAACCAGCATCTATGAAGCGGGCCATTTCGCCCTGAAGGCCCTGCCGGCCATGCCCGCCAATGTCGAACTGGTCGCGGGCTTCTTCGAGGACAGTCTGGACGCCTGGCTCGAGGCCAATCCCGGTCCGGTGGGCTTCGTCCATGTGGACCCGGACCTGTATTCCGCCGCCAAATTCGTACTGGACCGCCTGACGGACCGGCTGGCCGACGGGGCGGTGCTGGTGTTCGACGAACTGGCCGACTGGAAGGACGAGGGGGTTTATCCCCTCTGGCGCGAGGGCGAGTGGCGCGCCCTGTGCGAATGGCTGAACGAGCAGGGTTTCTGCTTCCGCATCCTGTCGCGCAGCGCGCGCTTCGAGGCGGCGATCCAGATCTATCGCAAGCCTCCGCCGGGGCGGCGCGCCGCCGATGATCTGGCCCATGCGGCCAGTCTGTGGACCCACGGAGCTCCGGACGCCGCCCTGGCCCTGCTGGAGGAGACCGTGGCGGCCAAGCCCGGCTGGCTGACCGGGCTGCACCGGCTGGCGCAGTGGCGGACGAAGACCCGGGACAGCGAGGCGGCCCTGGCGGTCATTGATCAGGCGCGGGCGACGGCGGGCGACAGGACCGCCAGCGGCCCGGTGATCGATCTGGACCGCCTGAGCGCTGAAAACCACTATCGCCTTGGCGATCTGGAGCAGGCCGCCGCGGACATCGCCCGGTTTCGTCGGCAGAGGCCGGATCATGTCTCGGGCCTGACATTGAACGCCTTGATCGCCGCGCGGCTGGGACGACATGAGGAGTCCGCCGCCCAGTGGAGCCGGGCGTCGCAAATATCCGGTTCAGCCGCTTACGAAGAGAACGCCCGCGATCAGAAAATCCTCTCGCAGATCCGGCCGGAGTTCCGGGCCATGCGCAAGAGCGGCCTGATGATCCAGCATCTGATCGACGATCGCGCCTTCGAGACCGTGCTGGACATCGGCAGCGGCGCGGGTGAGCAGGCCCAGGCCCTCCGGCGGCACGGGAAAAAGGTCACCGAGCTGGATTACGGCGAGAGCCCGTCATTCCTCGGCCGCGAGGACGGGGGCGGGGTCATCATCGGCGACTTCCTCCAGACCCGGTTCGAGACGCCCTTCGACTGCGTCATCGCCTCGCACGTGCTGGAGCACCAGGTGAACGTGAACGCCTTTCTGCAGACCATGCGCGACAGCGTCCGCGAGGGTGGGATCGTGGCCATTTCCGTGCCGCCGCTGAAGCACCAGATCGTCGGCGGCCACGTGACCCTGTGGAACGCGGGACTGGTGCTCTACAATCTGGTGCTGGCGGGATTTGACTGCCGGACGCCCTGGATCCGGCAGTACGGCTACAACATCTCGGTGGTGATCCAGAAGCGGACGATCCGGCCCGAGGGGCTGGTGTTCGACAACGGCGACATCGACCGCATCGCCCCCTTCCTGCCCGAAGGCTTCGGCGAGGGCTTCAATGGCGATATCCGCCAGCTGGGCTAGCCCTTGTTCTCGTAGACGGCCGTGATCTGCGCCCGGGCCAGGGTGTGGAAATGCAGGTTGAAGCCGAACACCGCGCCGGAGTTGTCGGCGGTCACGTCCAGCTTTTCGGCATCCACGGCGAAGACGGTGAAGATGTAACGGTGGGGGCCGTGGCCGGGGGGCGGGGCGGCGCCGCCGAAGCCGGCGTCGCCATAGTCGGTGCGGCCCTGAACGGCGCCCCCGGGCAGGTTCGCGCCGCCCACGGCTCCCGCGCCCCGGGGCAGTTCGGTCACGTCGGCGGGGATGTTGGCCACGGTCCAGTGCCAGAATCCGGAGCCGGTGGGCGCGTCGGGGTCATAGCAGGTGACAGCGAAAGATTTCGTCCCGTCCGGCGCGCCGGACCATGCCAGATGGGGGGAAGTGTCGCCGTGCGCCTTCACATGGGCTTCGGGCAGCGTGTCGCCGTCCCTGAAATCGTTCGAAGTGACGGTGAAAGTCATGGGCGTCTCCCTGTCCGGTGATGCGCGTTCAACGCATTCGCCGGACAGGGGATGCCGAAATGGCGTCCGGGTCAATTCACCCGGACGCGCCCGAAGGCGACGGTCAGGCCATCTCGGGCTTGCGGGCGCCGGAGCGGTTGCGGCCGCGGCGCTTCATCTTGAAGTCGCCCTCGACCGGAGGCCTGGGCGCCCGCTCGCCGGCCATGGGATCAAAGGTCGGACGCGCCGGCTGGGCGCGGTCGGCGGACTGGGCGCCGGGCTTGCCGCGGCCGCGAACGCGGTGGGGCTGGCCCTTGCCGCCTTCGGGACGCACGCCGTCGCGGTGCGGGTTGCGGTTGCGGCCGCGACCGCCGGGGCCGCGTCCGTCGCCGCGCGGACGCTCGTCGTCCGGCAGGGTGGCCTTCTTGCCGACGCCTGCGGCCATGATGGAGGCGTCCAGCGCCGCCAAGGCCTTGTCGTTGCGGCGATCCCAGCTTTTCAGCTTCTGGCGCGTGACCCGCTCGATGTCGCGCAGCAGCTTCATCTCGTCGGGGGCGCAGAAGCTGACGGCCGAGCCGTCGGCGCCGGCGCGGGCGGTGCGCCCGATGCGGTGCACATAGGCTTCCGGCACGAAGGGCAGCTCGAAATTGACCACGTGCGAGACGCCGTCCACGTCAATGCCGCGCGCGGCGATGTCGGTGGCCACCAGCACCCGCAGCTTGCCCTTCTTGAAGGCTTCCAGGGCCCGCTCGCGCTGGGACTGGCTCTTGTTGCCGTGGATGGCGCCGGCCTCGACGCCGCCGGCCTCAAGATAGGCGGCGACCTTGTCCGCGCCGTGCTTGGTCTTGGTGAAGACCAGGCAGCGGGTCATGGCCGGATCGGCGAACATCTCCGACAGCAGGGCGCGCTTGCGGCCCTGTTCGACGATGATGACGCTCTGGTTGATGCGCTCGACGGTGGTGGCCTGGGGCGTCACCTGGACCTTGACCGGGTCCTTGAGCAGTTCGCCGGCCAGCTTGCCGATTTCGGTGGGCATGGTGGCCGAGAAGAACAGGTTCTGGCGGCGCGCGGTCATGCGCGACACCACCTGGCGGATCGGCTTGACGAATCCGAGGTCCAGCATCTGGTCCGCCTCGTCGAGCACGAAGATCTCGGTCGTCGACAGGTCCAGGGTCTTCTGCTGGACGTGGTCCAGCAGGCGGCCCGGGGTGGCCACCAGGATATCCAGGCCCTGCTGCAGGGCGCGTTCCTGGCCGCCGTACTTCACGCCGCCGAAGATCACGGCCACGCGGAAGCCGAGATTGGCGCCGTAGGTCTTGAAGCTGTCGGCGATCTGGCTGGCCAGTTCGCGGGTGGGGGAGAGGATCAGGGCGCGGGTCGTGCGGGGCACGGGCGCCTTACGGTCCGCCGCCAGCCGGTGCAGGATCGGCAGGGCGAAGGCGGCGGTCTTGCCGGTGCCCGTCTGGGCGATGCCCAGCAGGTCCTTGCCCTTCATCACGTCCGGGATGGCCTGGGACTGGATGGGGGTGGGGGTGTGATAGCCTTCGCTGGTCAGAGCCTGCAACAGGGCCGGATTCAGGCCCATGTCGGCGAAGGGAATAAGGGTCTTGGTCAAAATGGTTCTTTCGCATGCGGCGACGCGCATCAGGCCGGGCTCAAAGCCGAAGGCCGCGCGCCGCCAATCCCGATGGGGTCCGCGAGATGCGGGCCGACGGGAGTGATCGGGCGCCGCCCCGCGTGTCCGGGCAGCGAATGAATCTTGAGGAGCCGGCCGCTGCTACAGTCAGGTCTTTCGAAATAAAGACCCACACGCGCTGGAGCGCACCGGAAATCGCGTTTGTGCGATGCAGCGCTAGATGGGCGCTAATTGCGGCGACGTCAAGGCCGGGCGCGGTTCAGTCGTCGTCGACGCGGTTGCTGCGCTGGCGGATGGGGGTCTCGGCGCCCTGACGCACATCGACGCCCGGCGCGTCACGCAGATGGGCGCCCGCGCATCCCATGCCCAGGTTGGAGCCCACGCAGTCGGCGGGGCCGACCACGCCGGTTCCGCCCGATAGCGGCGCGCGCTGGGCTTCATAGCGGGCGATGTTGGCCCGACCCTGGCGGGCGAAGGCTTCGTCGCGATCGGGATCGCCGGTGCCGCGAATGGGCGGCGCTTCGCCGTCGCCGGCGAAGCGCTCGTCGCAGGCGACGCGCTCGGCGGGCGTCATGTCCCGGCGCGGACGGGTGCAGGCCAGGCCGGAGGCCCGCAAGGCGCGAGCCACCTGGTCCCCGGTCGCGTCGGCGTCCACCCGCCAGCGCGGTTCGACGCCCCCGCCGGCCGCGTCGGGCCGAATGGGCAGGCGCAGGGCCTCCAGGCGGCGGCGCTCCTCTTCCTCTTCCTGCTGCACCGGCGTGCGCAGACGGATTTCACGGCCCAGGGCCGGGACCTCGCGCGGCTGTTCGATAACGGTCTGGGGCGGCTCGCGCAGCACCTCGCCCGGCATGACGGGGCGCGGCTCGATGCGAACATAGAGCGGTTCGGGCGGGGCAGGAACGCCGGACATGTCCAGGCCTGTGCGCATGCCGACGACGCCCAGCACGATCAGGTGCAGGATCAGCGAAGCCCCGACCACCCCCAGCAGGGCCCGGTTGCGGGCGACGCCTTCGTGCAGACGCAGTACAGTCGACATGAAGCCCCTTGTCGTGCTCATCCGGCCGGGCCGATGGCCTGAATCTGCCGCGAGCGGTTCGCACTGCCATTATTCGGGGTTATGCGTCCGGTTTAAGGCGAAGCTGACGGGGAGGTGACTCATGGTCCGGGAACGCGGGGCGGCATTCTCACGCATGGTCGGTCTGGGCGCGGCGCTGTTGTCCATGGCCGCCGCCTGTGCGCCATCGCCGCCGGAAGTGCGGCTGGCCGAAGGAGTCGGTCTGGTGACCATTGAATGCGCGGTCGGCGAAAACGGATCGTTGAGACGGTGTGCCGTGATCAGGGAATCGCCGCAGGGCTTCGGCTATGGCGAGGCGACATTGCGGCTCGCCCGGACACAGATGGGCCCGGTTGCACGGGCTGGGCAGGGCGTTGAGGGCGCGCGCGTGCGAATGACAATTCGCTGGACGTCGTCGGATGATGGGACAGTGACGCCCGAAACCGATCTTGACCTTCCGCCCCCCGAAGCGTAAACGGCGCGCACTTCGAGGCATGGGCGGTCCGCCGTCTGCTGATCTCGTGACAATCGAACGGACGGGCTGAGCCCGCCGGAACGCCCAAAGCGCGCGTTCCGGCTTTTCTGTTTGAGCGCACGGTCGGTCTCGATAACAGCCCGGGCGCGGTTTCGGCCACGTCCAAAAGAAGGAACGCGAGGCGCCCCGGCCGACAGGCACACGCCTCCATCGCAGAAGAGACCAGACACGAATGCCTACGATCAACCAGCTGATCCGCAAGCCGCGCAAGCCCAAGCCCGTGCGCAACAAGGTGCCGGCCCTGGAGGGTTCGCCCCAGCGCCGCGGCGTCTGCACCCGCGTCTATACGACGACCCCGAAGAAGCCCAACTCGGCCCTTCGTAAGGTGGCCAAGGTCCGCCTGGCCAAGAACGGCTACGAAGCCGTGTGCTACATCCCCGGCGAAGGCCACAATCTTCAGGAGCACTCGGTGGTCCTGATCCGCGGCGGCCGCGTGAAGGACCTTCCTGGCGTCCGCTACCACATCCTGCGCGGCGTGCTGGACACGCAAGGCGTCAAGGACCGCAAGCAGCGCCGTTCGCACTACGGCGCGAAGCGTCCGAAGTAAGCCCTGCGCGTCCAGAATATTATTTAAGAGGGTAACCCCATGTCCCGTCGTCACCGCGCACAGAAGCGTGAAGTTCTGCCGGATCCCAAGTACGGTGATCTGATCGTCACCAAGTTCATGAATTACGTCATGTACGAGGGCAAGAAGGCCGTCGCCGAAAACATCGTCTACGGCGCGTTCGAAATCCTGGCCGAGAAGAAGAAGGACCAGGAGCCGGTCGCCACCTTCCACTCGGCGCTGGAAAACGTCGCTCCGGCGGTCGAGGTCCGGTCGCGCCGCGTCGGCGGCGCCACCTATCAGGTGCCGGTCGAGGTTCGCCCCGATCGCCGCCGCGCCCTGGCCATCCGCTGGTTGGTCAACGCCGCGCGCAACCGCGGTGAGAACACCATGACGGAAAAGCTGGCCGCCGAGCTGCTGGACGCCGCCAACAACCGCGGCACCGCGGTCAAGAAGCGCGAAGACACCCACAAGATGGCCGAAGCCAACCGCGCCTTCTCCCACTACCGCTGGTAAGCCGGTTTTCCGGCTGACGGCCCTTCAAGAAGCGGGCGGTTTGCGTTAGACCGCCCGCGCTCCTGAAGACCCTCCCTGACCCAGGCGCCGGATCGGCGCCGAACACCCGAGTTTTCGAATTATGGCCCGCATCAACAAGATCGAGGACTACCGCAACTTCGGCATCATGGCCCACATCGACGCGGGCAAGACGACGACGACCGAGCGGATTCTCTATTACACCGGCAAGTCCCACAAGATCGGCGAAGTGCACGACGGCGCCGCCACCATGGACTGGATGGACCAGGAGCAGGAGCGCGGCATCACCATCACGTCCGCCGCGACGACCGCCTTCTGGAAAGAGAAGCGCCTCAACATCATCGACACCCCCGGCCACGTGGACTTCACCATTGAAGTTGAGCGTTCGCTGCGCGTGCTCGACGGCGCGGTGACCGTGCTGGACGGCAACGCCGGCGTGGAGCCCCAGACCGAAACCGTCTGGCGCCAGGCCGACAAGTACCGCGTGCCGCGCATCATCTTCGTCAACAAGATGGACAAGCTGGGCGCCGACTTCGAAACCTCGGTTCAGTCGATCCGCGACCGCCTGGGCGTGAAGGCCGTCCCGATCCAGCTGCCGGTCGGTCAGGAATCCGACCTGCGCGGCATCATCGACCTGGTCCGCATGAAGGCGATCATCTGGGAGAACGACGGCCTGGGCGCCGAGTTCACCGAGGAAGAAATTCCCGCCGAGCTGGCCGACAAGGCGGCGGCGGCCCGCAGCTACCTGATCGAGAACGCCGTCGAGCTCGACGACGAGGCGATGGAAGCCTACCTGGAAGGCAACGAGCCCTCCGAGGAAACCATCAAGAAGTGCCTGCGCAAGGCGGTTCTGAACGCGGCCTTCTATCCGATCCTGTGCGGCTCGGCGTTCAAGAACAAGGGCGTGCAGCCCCTGCTGGACGCGGTGGTCGACTATCTGCCGTCGCCGCTGGACATCCCGCCGACCCCGGGTCTGGACTACAAGACCGAGGAGCCGGTGGTCCGCCACGCCTCGGACGACGAGCCCCTGTCGGTTCTGGCGTTCAAGATCATGGACGACCCCTTCGTCGGCTCGCTGACCTTCTGCCGCATCTATTCCGGCAAGATGGAGACGGGCATGGGCCTGCTGAACTCGACCCGCGACAAGAAGGAGCGCGTCGGCCGCATGCTGCTGATGCACTCCAACAACCGCGAGGACATCAAGGAAGCCTACGCCGGCGACATCGTCGCCCTGGCCGGCCTGAAGGACACCCGCACCGGGGACACCCTGTGCGACCCGACCAAGTCGCCCGTCATCCTTGAGAAGATGGAGTTCCCCGCGCCGGTCATCGAGATCGCCGTGGAGCCCAAGACCAAGGCCGACCAGGAGAAGCTGGGCGTCGCCCTGGCCAAGCTGGCGTCCGAGGATCCGTCCTTCACCGTCTCCACCGACCACGAGTCGGGCCAGACGATCCTGAAGGGCATGGGCGAGTTGCACCTGGACATCAAGATCGACATCCTGAAGCGCACCTACAAGGTCGAGGCGACCATCGGCGCGCCGCAGGTGGCCTACCGTGAATCCCTCGGCAAGAAGGCCGAGATCGACTACACGCACAAGAAGCAGACCGGCGGTACGGGCCAGTTCGCCCGCATCAAGATGATCTTCGAACCCGGCGAGCCGGGCTCGGGCTTCGTGTTCGAGTCCAAGATCGTCGGCGGCAACGTGCCCAAGGAATACATCCCGGGCGTCCAGAAGGGCATCGAGTCCGCCAAGGACAACGGCCTGCTGGCCGGCTTCCCGCTGATCGACTTCAAGGCCACCCTGATCGACGGCGCCTACCACGACGTGGACTCCTCGGTGCTGGCGTTCGAAATCGCTTCGCGCGCCGCCTTCAAGGAACTGCGGACCCAGGGCGCGCCCAAGCTGCTGGAACCGATCATGGCCGTCGAGGTCGTGACCCCGGAAGAGTATCTGGGCTCGGTCATCGGCGACCTGAACGGTCGTCGCGGCATGATCCAGGGCCAGGACGTGCGCGGCAACGCCACCGTCGTGAACGCCTTCGTGCCGCTGGCCAACATGTTCGGCTACGTCAACAACCTGCGCGGCATGTCGCAGGGCCGCGCGCAGTTCACCATGCAGTACGACCACTATGATCCGGTGCCGCAACACGTCGCCGACGAAGTGATCAAGAAGTACGCCTAACCCACACCCCCAACCTTAAAGGACCCCGTTTGGGGGACAGGAGCTAAGAGAT
>NZ_PNLV01000034.1 GCF_013823285.1 Brevundimonas sp.
GCAATTTCCTCGACCAGACCGGCGGACTGTGGGCCAGCGGCGCGTTCACCGGCAAGGTGGGCTCGGCGTTCACCTCCACCGCGTCCCAGCACGGCGGCCAGGAAACCACCCTGATCGGCATGATCCAGACCCTGCTGCACCACGGCATGGTCGTGGCGGGCCTGCCATATGCCTGGCAGGGCCAACTGCGCATCGACGAAGTGACCGGCGGCAGCCCTTACGGCGCCACCACTATCACTGGCGGCGACGGCTCGCGCCTGCCCAGCGACAACGAGCTGGAAGGCGCCCGCTGGCAGGGCCGCTATGTGGCCGAAACGGCGAAGAAGCTGCACGGCTGAGGCTTTCGGCGCGCCCGGGGACGAGGGTCAGCCGGCCTTCTTCCTCGGCGCAGCCTTCTTCGCCGGCGCCTTTTTGGCGGGTGAGGCCGAACCTTTCAGGCTGTTCTTCAGGGCCTCCATAAGGTCGATGACGTTGGTCTCGTCCGGCTCGGGCGAGGCCACCAGCTTCTTGCCCTTTGTCTTGGCGTTGATCATTTCGCGCAGGGCGTCGTCATAGCCGTCCCTGAACTCGGCCGGATCGAAGTCCGCTTCCTTCTGGCCGATGATCTTGTGGGCGATCTCGATCATGTCCTTGTCGGCTTTCACCGTCGGAATGTTGTCGAAGAAGTCGCCCGCGTCGCGCACCTCGTCCTGGGCCCGGAGGGTGTAGGCGACGATGCCCTTGTCGCGCACCTCCAGCGCCACCTGACGCTCCTTGCCGCGCAGCACCAGACAGCCCAGGGCCACCTTGCCCGCCTTCTTCATGGCCTCGCGGATGACCGAGAACGCCTCGGCCCCGTCCTTGTCCGGCACCATGTAGTGGGGCGTATCCCAGTACAGCCGGTCGATGTCCTTCTCGTCGACGAAGCGGTCGATGCTGATGGCCTTGGTGCTCTCCAGCCTGACCTTGTCGAAGTCGGCGTCGTCGAACAGGACGTATTCGTCCTTCTTGACCTCATAGCCCCGCACCAGGTCCGACCGCTCCACCGGCCCGGTGTCCGGATCGGTCGGCACCATGCGGATGCGGTTGTTGGTCTCGGGATTGATCAGGTGAAAGCGGATGTCGTTGGCCGAGGTCGTCGCCGTGAACAGCGACACCGGGCAGCTGACCAATGACAGCTTCAGGCGGCCTTGCCATGTGGGTCTCGCAACCATCGTTCAGCCCTTCTTCAAGGCGGATTGAACGTGCGGCGACGCTTCGGGTTCAGCGGACGCGAAAAAGCCCCGCCGCATCGTTGCGACGGGGCCATTCCGGTCAGGCCCGCTCCTAGTTGAACAGACCCACGATGACCGCGGTGATCAGGCCGGTGGCGACGGCGGTCAGGACCACGTCATTGTCGACGCGGGTGTACTGATATCCGCGGGGCGGGGCGCGAAGGCCGTACTGCCGGTGATCGACCACGTAGCGGCTCTGGCGATAGGACGGGGGCAGGGTGTACCCGGCCTGCCAGTGACGCTGCTGATAGCCGTAGGGCCGGTGATAGGCGCCGGCGTTGTAGCGACGCTGGGCCATCATGCGGGCGGCGTGCGCGCGCTGCTGCTGTTGCAGACGGCGCTGTTGCTCCTGGATCTGGCGCTGCTGTTGCGCGATCTGGCGCTGACGCTGCTGCATGGCGCGCTGCTGCTGGGCGTTGCGCTGATTGCTGCGGGCGTCCGGGCGCCGGTCGTTGCGGCGGTCGTAACGATCGCCCCGGTCGTGGCGCTGTTCATAGCGGTCGCCACGGTCATGGCGCGACTGGGCTTCGGCGGCGGAGGCCACGCCCAGCGAACTGGCGGCGAGGACGGCGGCGACGGCGGCGGTGAGAGCCTTGTTCTTCATGGGGTTCTCCTGTTCGACGGGAGTGTCGATTGCCCCCACTCTAGAATCCCGCCGCTGAGCCTGTTCTGAACGGCGCTGGTCAGGCGGGGTTCATCCCGCCGACGCCATTCCGGCGCCGTCTTGACGGTGCTTGCATAACGCCGTCTGATCCTGCGGGAGGGGGAGAAACCATCACACAGTTCGCCACACCCGCGTCTCACGTCGGCCTTCTTCAGGAAGGCTATGCCGCCCTGAGGGCCGGCGATCATGCCCGGGCCCGGGCCGTGCTGGAGCGCGCGGTCCAGTCGGCGCCGAACGACATGAACGGCCTCTATGGCGTGGCCCTGGCCTGCCTCGCCCTGGGCGACCAGCCGGCCAAGCTGGCGGCCCTGGACCGCTTGCTGGACATCGATCCGCGCAACATGCGGGCCCTGATCATGAAGGGCGACCACTACGCCGAGGCGGGCGACGACCGCGCGGCGTCGGCCTTCTATGGCGAGGCCCTGGCCGTGGCGCCGCCCGACCTGCCGCCGGACCTGATGCGGGAGGCGCAGCGCGCCCATGCCCGCCAGCAGACCTACGCCGCCGCCTTCGAGGGCCGCCTGCGCGAGGCGCTGGCCAGCAGCGGCATGGAGGGGGCGTCGGGGCGCTTCGCCCGCTCCATCGACATCCTGACCGGCCGTCGCCAGCCCTATGTTCAGGAGCCGCGCACCTTCCTGTTCGCCGAGCTGCCGCAGATCCAGTTCTACGAGCGCGAGCAGTTCCCCTGGATGGACCGGCTGGAGGCCGCCACCGACGCCATCCGCGAGGAGCTTCTGGCCGTCATGGCCGATCCTGCCAGTTTCGCCCCCTATGTGGAGGGCGAGAAGGACCGGCCCGGCGGCGACTATCACGGCATGCTGGGGAATGCGGACTGGAGCTCGTTCTATCTCTGGAAGGATGGCGCGCCGGTGGAGGCGAACGCGGCGCGTTGCCCGCGCACTCTGGAGGCGCTGGAAGACGCGCCCCTGAGCCGCACGCCGGGGCGAACGCCGTCGATCCTGTTCTCGATGCTGAAGCCTGGGGCGCGGATCCCGCCGCACACCGGCATGGTGAACACGCGGCTGATCTGTCACCTGCCGCTGATCGTGCCGCCCGGTTGCGGCCTGCGCGTGGGCAACGACACCCGCGAGTGGGTCGAGGGCAAGACCTGGGCCTTCGACGACACCATTGAGCACGAAGCCTGGAACACCAGCGACCAGACCCGCGTCATCCTGCTGTTCGACATCTGGCGGCCGGAGCTGACCGGGGACGAGCGGCGGCTGGTCAACGCCATGTTCGCCGCCATCGACGATGAGGGCGGCGCCCGGTCCTGGGGGACCTGACTCAGGCGCCGACGAAGGGCAGGCCGTCCCCTGTGGGCGGCTCGCCGTCGCCGGAGCCGAGCGCGCGCTGCATGAAGATCACGTCGCGCCAGCCGTCCATCTTCCAGCCCGCGGCGCGAAAGGCGCCCGCGTGGGTGAAGCCGCAGCGTTCGTGCAGACGGATGGACCCGGCGTTGTCCGCGTCGCCGATGACGGCCACAATCTGGCGCAGGCCCATGGCCTCGCATCGCGCGATCAGGGCCGTCAGCAGGGCGGCGCCGACGCCGCGCCCCTGCATGCCCGGCTCCACATAGACCGAATCCTCCACCAGCCAGCCGTATCCGGCGCGCATGCGGAACGGTCCGGCGTAGGCATAGCCGGCGAAGGCGCCGTCAATTTCGGCCGTCAGCCATGGCAGGCCCAGGTCGCGTATGCGCGCGAACCGCCCGGTCATCTCGGCATGGTCCGGCGGCGCGTATTCGAAACTGCCGGTTCCGGTGCGGACGCTGTGGCCGTAAAGGGCCGTCACGGCGGGCAGGTCGCCCGCCGCCGCGTCCCGGATGATCAGACCTGCTCCCATCCGCGCTCAACCGACCAGAGGGCGAAGGCGTAGTCGAAGGCGATCTCCTTGAGGAAGTCGAACCGGCCCGAGGCGCCGCCGTGCCCGGCCTCCATGTTGATCTTCAGCAGGATCGGGTCGCCCGAGGTGGTGAACTCGCGCAGCTTCGCCGCCCATTTGGCGGGCTCCCAGTAGGTCACGCGCGGGTCCGACAGGCCGCCGGTCGCCAGCACGGCGGGGTAGGGGGCCGCCGTCACATTGTCATAGGGGCTGTAGCGGGCGATGTAGTCGTAGGCCGCCTCGTCCTCCAGCGGATTGCCCCACTCGGGCCATTCCGGCGGGGTCAGGGGCAGGGTGACGTCGCTCATGGTGTTGAGCACGTCCACGAACGGCACCGCGGCGATGATGCCGGTGTAGAGCTCAGGCCGCAGATTGATGATCGCGCCCATCAGCAGTCCGCCGGCCGAGCCGCCGTAGGCCACCACCTTGGCCGGATCACCATAGCCGTTGGCCAGCAGGTGATCGGTCACCGCGTTGAAATCGGTGAAGGTGTTGATCTTCTTGTCCGTGCGGCCGTCCAGGAACCAGCCCCAGCCCTTTTCCGTGCCGCCGCGAATGTGGGCGGTGGCCCAGACCCATCCGCGATCCACCAGCGACAGGTTGCGGATCGAGAAGCTGGGATCCATGGAGTAGCCGTAGGAGCCGTAGCCATAGACCATCAGCGGCGCCGAGCCGTCGATGGGCGTGTCGCGGCGGGCCAGGATGGTGACGGGCACCTGCTCACCATCGGGCGCCGTGGCGAACAGGCGGCGGGCCACATAGTCCTCGGGGTTGTGGCCCGACGGGATCTCCTGGGTCTTGCGCAGCACCTTCTGGCGCGAGACCATGTCGTAGTCCCAGGTCTGCGTCGGTGTGGTCGGCGAGGTGTAGATGTAGCGCAGGGTGGTGGTGTCGAACTCGTAGCCGCCCTGCATGCCCAGCACATAGGCTTCTTCCGGCTGGACGATCTCATGTTCGCTCAGGTCGTCCTTGCGGGTGATGACCAGGCGGGTGTTGGCGTTGACGCGCTCGCGGCGGACCAGATGCCCTTCGAACGCCGTGGTCTCCATGACGAAGGTTCCCGGGCGGTGGGGCTTCCACTCGGTCCAGTTGGCTGCGGACGGATCATCCTCCGGCGCCCACATCAGCTTGAAGTCAATGGCGCCGTCCGCATTGGTCAGGACCACGAAGCGGTCGCCCCAGTGCTCCAGATCATAGCGCACACCCACCCGGCGCGGCTCCACCACGCGCGGCTCGGCCGTGGGGTCGGAGGCGGGGATGAGCCTGTATTCGCTGGTCTCCTGATTCTGGATGGCGATGCCGATGTAGGCGCCGGACCGGGTGGTCCACACGCCGATGAACATGCCGGGGTCAGTTTCCTCATAGACCAGCACGTCCTCGCCGCCGCGCGCGGGGCGTCGATAGATCTTCGTCGGCCGCCCGTTCTCGTCGCGGAAGGTCCAGAACAGCCATCGGGAGTCGGGTGAGAAGGCGAAGCCGCCCGTGGAGCTCTCCACCGATCCAGGCAGAACCTCGCCGGTGGCCAGGTCCTTGACCCTGATGACGTAGTACTCCGAGCCCTGCGCATCCTCGGCCCAGGCGTAGAGGGCGTGGTCGGGGCTGTGCTCGGCGCCGCCCACGTCATAGTAGTCGTGGGGCTGGGCCAGGGCGTCCACGTCGATCAGGATCTGTTCGCCGTCCTGACGCCCGCGCGGCCGACGGGCGTGCAGCGGATGCTGGGCCCCGATCTGGTACCGGGTGTAGTACTCCCACTCGCCATCAGAGGCGGGGACCGAGCTGTCGTCCTCCTTGATGCGGCCCTTCATCTCCTCGAACAGGGTGTTCTGGAGGTCTTCGGTGGAGGCCAGCATGGCGCGGGAATAGGCGTTCTCGGCGTCCAGATGCTCGCGGATGTCGGCGCGCAGCACCGAGGGGTCGCGCATCACGGCCTGCCAGTTGTCGTCCTTCATCCAGAAATAGTTGTCCGTGCGGGTCCGGCCCAGCTGGGTGATGGTGTGGGGATCGCGACGGGCGACAGGCGGCTGGGGCATCGAAACTCCGGATTGCTGACGGGCCAGGACAGGGGCGCCCGAGGCGGCGAGAGTCGCCGAGGCGGCGACAGACACGATCATTTGACGGCGGTTCATCCGCGATTCCCCGAACTGGACAGCCCTATTGGCGCCGCGACCTTGTGCCTGACTTCGCCGGGCCGTCAAATGCTGATGCGCACCATTGAGGAGAGTTCATGTTCGCCGAAGCCGTGACCTGGGATCTGACCGTGTCGCTGATCAATGCGACGGTCCAGCTGGACCAGCCCCAGGGCGACGGGACACGCACCGTGGGCACCGGTTTCCTGATCGACGCGCCGCGCGCGGACGGCACGCCCAGGGTGGTCCTGGTCACCGCCGGCCATGTGCTGAACCGCATGCCCCGGCAGGACGCGCGCATCGGCTGGCGCGTGCCGCTCAGCGACGGCAGTTGGCGTTTCACCCCGGCGCCCCTGACCATCCGGGACGGGGAATCGGAGCCTTTGTGGATCAGCCATCCCGACCACGATGTTGCGGTCATGAGCATCGAGGCGCCCGAGGCTTTCGCCCGCGCCGCCATCCCGTCCGGCTGGCTGGCGGACGGCTACACCTTCGCCCGGTTCGACGTGGCGCCGGGCGATGAGATGATGTCGCTTGGCTTTCCGCGCGGTCTGTCGGCAAACCGGGCGGGCTTCCCTATCCTCAGGGTGGGACGAATCGCCTCCTACCCCCTGTCGCCGGTCGTGGCCTTTCCGACCTTTCTCGTGGACTTCACGGTCTTTCCCGGCAACTCGGGAGGCCCGGTTTTCATGACCGGCGCATCGCAGCGCCGGCCCGGCGTGCCCCGGCCGGAACATCCCTTCATCGCCGGCGTCCTGACCCAGCAGGTGGAGATGGACAGCGAGCGCCTCGGCATCGGCGTGGTGGTTCACGCCAGCTACATCCGTGAGACCATCGAACTGCTGAACCAGGCGGAACGGGCCGCAGCGGAGGAAGAAGCCGCGGCGATCGCGGCGGAATAGGGCCGAATCAAAAACGCCGGGCCCTTGCGGACCCGGCGTTCCTGAACCGTCGCCGAAGCGGCGATCAGCAGCTGTAGTACATGTCGAACTCGACCGGGTGCGGGTGCAGTTGCAGCCGCTCGACCTCTTCCATCTTCAGCTCGATGTAGCTGTCGATGAAGTCGTCATCCATGACGCCGCCCTTCTTGAGGAAGTCGCGGTCCTTGTCGAGGTTCTCGAGCGCCTCGCGCAGCGAGCCGCAGACCTCGGGGATGGAGCCGCGCTCCTGCGGGGGCAGATCGTACAGGTTCTTGTCGGCGGCCGCGCCCGGATCGATGCGGTTCTCGATGCCGTCGAGGCCCGCCATCAGCAGGGCGACGAAGGTCAGGTAGGGGTTGCCCATGGGATCGGGGAAGCGGGCCTCGATGCGCTTGGCCTTGGGCGAGGACACCCACGGAATGCGGATCGAGGCCGAGCGGTTGCGGCTGGAGTAGGCCAGCTTCACGGGCGCTTCATAGCCGGGCACCAGACGCTTGTAGCTGTTGGTGGTGGAGTTGGAGAAGGCGTTGATGGCCTTGGCGTGCTTGATGATGCCGCCGATGTACCAGAGGCACTGTTCGGACAGGCCGGCGTACTTGTCGCCGGCGAACATGGGCTTGCCGTCCTTCCAGATGGACTGGTGCACGTGCATGCCCGAGCCGTTGTCGGCGAACATGGGCTTGGCCATGAAGGTGGCCGACTTGCCGTAGGCCGCCGCCACATTGTGGATGACGTACTTATACAGCTGCAGACGGTCGGCCATGGTCACCAGCTCGGCGAACTTCAGGCCCAGCTCGTGCTGCGCCGGGGCCACTTCGTGGTGGTGCTTCTCGGGCTCCAGGCCCAGATCCTTCATGACCGCCAGCATCTCGCCGCGCAGGTCCTGGCCGGAGTCCACCGGGTTGACCGGGAAGTAGCCGCCCTTGGCGCGCGGGCGGTGGCCCATGTTGCCTTCGGTGTATTCGGCGCCCGTATTGGCCGGAAGCTCGGTGGAGTCGAAGGCGTAGCCGGTCTCATGCGCCGAGGTGGACCAGCGCACGTCGTCGAAGATGAAGAACTCGGCCTCTGGCCCGAAATAGACCTTGTCGCCCACGCCGGAGGACTGGACGTAGGCCAGCGCCTTCTTGGCCATGGAGCGGCTGTCGCGGGAATAGGGTTCGCCCGTGTCCGGGTTCATCACGTCGCAGAACAGGAACATGGTGGTCTGCTGGTAGAACGGGTCGATATAGGCCGTGTCCAGGTCCGGCTTGAGCAGCATGTCGGACTCATTGATGGCCTTCCATCCGGCGATGGACGAACCGTCGAACATGGTGCCCTCGTTGAGGAAATCCTCGTCCACCAGATCGATATCGAAGGTGACATGCTGAAGCTTGCCGCGGGTGTCGGTGAAGCGGACATCGACGTACTTCACGTCCTTGTCCTTGATCTCCTGGAGGATCTTGCTGGCGCTGCTCATTCTCTAAGTCCGGGTTGGGGAGGTTGAAAAGGAAACGGCCGCTCCCGCGTAGGAACGGCCGACGGCGGAAGGTCAGATGGCCTGGGCTCCGGTCTCTCCGGTGCGGATGCGGATGACGTCGGACACATCGGTGATGAAGATCTTGCCATCGCCGATCTTCCCGGTTCGGGCGGCGGTCTGGATCGCCTCGACCACGGCCGGAGCCATGTCATCGGGAACCACCACCTCCAGCTTGATCTTGGGCAGGAAGTCGATGACGTACTCGGCGCCCCGATAGAGTTCGGAGTGCCCCTTCTGACGGCCGTATCCCTTGGCCTCCAGAACGGTCATGCCCTGAACCCCGATGTCCTGAAGGGCTTCCTTCACTTCATCCAGCTTGAAGGGCTTTATGACGGCTTCGATCTTCTTCATGGGCTCCCCGAAGCGCGGCGTTTCGCCACTCGGCACACGGGATGATAAGGGACATTGCATTGCACAATAACGCAAGCCTCTTTCGCAGATTTGTCACAGCGTGATGGCGCCATGACCCAGACCAACCATCCGGATCTCTGGCGGTCCGCGCTGCCCAGGCCGGGCGCCGACAGCCACAAGCACAGCCGCGGTCGGCTGGGCGTCGTGTCCGGTCCGGCCCTGCGCACCGGAGCCGCGCGGCTGGCGGCGCGGGCGGGGCTGCGCATCGGCGCCGGGCTGGTGAAGGTGTTCTGTCCGCCGGACGCCGCTCCGGTTCTGGCCCCGGTGCTGGAAGCGGTGATGCTGGACGTGTTTCACGACGCCGAGGAGCTGGGACGCCTGGCCGGGCCCATGGACGCCATGATCATCGGCCCGGCCGCCGGCCTGACCGACGCCACCGCCGCCAACATCGCCGCCCTGCAACGGAACGGCGTCGCCCTGGTCATCGACGCCGACGGCCTGAGCCTGTTCGAAGGCCGGGCAGGGGACCTGTTCAGCGGCCTGGACCGCGACGACGTCCTGACGCCCCACGCGGCCGAGTTCGAGCGCCTGTTCCCGGGCCTCCTGGATCAGCACGGCAGGGAAGGGGCCGCCCGCCGGGCCGCGGTGACCGCCGGAGCCGTTGTCCTGTTGAAGGGGGCCGATACGGTGATCGCCGCCCCGGATGGACGGGTCTCGGTCAACCGGCAGGGGTCGCCCTGGCTGGCGACGGCCGGCGCCGGCGATGTGCTCGCGGGCATGATCGGCGGCCTGCTGGCCCAGAAGATGGAGAGCTTCGACGCCGCCTGCGCCGCCGTCTGGATTCACGCCGAGGCGGGCAGGGCGATCGGACCGGGTCTTGTTTCGGAAGATCTGCCGGACCGGATCGGGCCTATCCAGGGGGCGCTGCTGACCTAGAGCTTCATCTCCACGCGCTGGAAAGAGCGAGAGCCGCGACGACGACGCATCACTTCGTGGAGGGAGTCGGCCAGCTTCAGGACCTGATCTTCGGTCATGCGCCCGGCCGCATCCAGCAGCTTCAGCCGCAGGGATTCAACCTCTGCGTCGGTGAAGTCTGCCGGTCGATTATGAAACGATTGGCCCATCAGATTTTCTCGCGCGACTCCCTGTAGCGCGTGGACGGAGGTCCGGTTCCCCTTGCCATTGCGTCCCGGAACGTCATAGAGGCCACGCCTGCCTCATGCGGATGTGGCGGAACTGGTAGACGCACTGGATTTAGGTTCCAGCGCCGCAAGGCGTGGAGGTTCGAGTCCTCTCATCCGCACCATGGTTTCTGCCGGGGACCGACATGACTGACAGCGGCGATTACGTCTATGACGAGGCCACGGGCGAATGGCTCAGCCCCGAGGAGGCCGCCGCCGGCGCCGAAGCGAGCCAGGTGGTCGTCCGTGACGCCGTGGGCAATACGCTGGCCGACGGGGACAGCGTGACCCTGATCAAGGATCTGGCGGTCAAGGGCGCGGGCCAGACGCTGAAGCGCGGCACGGTCATCAAGTCCATACGCTTGACCGGTGACGATCAGGAGATCGACTGCCGCCATCCCATCATCAAGGGCCTGGTCCTGCGCGCGGAGTTCGTGAGGAAGGTTTAGGCGGAGGGGGCCTGTGGTGTCGCGGGACGACATATCCGTTTATCGCCTAAGATATATTATGCGAAATATGTGATAGTCAGGTGATTGACAGCACAGGGATCGGCATCAAGGATCACCCACTCAGGCGGCGCGTTGAGACCGTCTGAAAAGGAAGCCATCATGATCATTCGGTCCGTCCTGGCGGTGCTGTTGCTTGCAGCCTGCACATCCGCCGATCCAGCGCCGCAGCATACAGCGGCCCTTCCCACCGACAGCCCGCCGGCGGGAGAGCTGGGCTCGGCGGCGCGCGGCGCCGTCTTCGCCCGCGAGCAGTGTTCGGCTTGCCATGCGGTGGGCGATGACGGCGCGAGCCCCCTGGCGGCGGCGCCGCCTCTTCGCGAGATCAGCCGCCGGTATCCGGTCGAGCAGTTGGAGGAAGCGTTCGCCGAGGGATTCGTGACCTCGCACTCGACCATGCCGGAATTCGTGCTGGACGCCGGCCAGAACCGCGACCTGATCGCCTATCTGGCCTCCATCCAGGAGGAGTGACCTCGTCAGCGGGCGTCAGGCGGTGAAGGTCAGGGACAGGCCGTCATACGCCACATCCACATTGGCGGGCGCGACGGCCTTCAGGGCTGCATAGTCCAGATCCAGATGCAGGTTGGTCAGCACGGCGGCTTTGACGCCTGAGCGAGCGATCCAGCCCAAGGTCTTGTCCACGTGGGTATGGGTCGGGTGCGGGGTCCAGCGCAGGGCGTCGACGATCCAGGTGTCGGCGCGGGCGACCTCGGCCAGCGCCGCGTCGTCCAGATCGGACACGTCGGGCGAATAGGCCACGGGGCCGATGCGATAACCCACGCAGTGGATCGGGCCATGCAACTGGTCGAAGGTCATGATCTCCACCGGGCCACCGGGGCCGTCGATGGTGAACGGCGTCCCCAGCGGCGGCAGGTCGTGCAGATCGCAGATGGCGGGATAGCCCTCCACCGGCTCGAAGATGTAGCGGAACCGGCTCTCCAGGGTTTCGCGCGTCGGGGCGTCCATCCAGCACGGGATGCGACGCCGGGTGCGCATGGCGAAGACCCGCAGGTCGTCGATGCCGTGGGCCTGATCGGCGTGGTCGTGGGTGTAGAGCACCGCGTCCAGATGGCGGACGCCAGCGTCCAGCATCTGCTCGCGCAGGTCCGGCGAGGTGTCGATCAGGATGCTGGTGGGCGTCTCCCCTGCCCCGTAGCGCTGGACCAGCAGCGAACATCGGCGGCGGCGGTTGCGGGGATTGCCGGGATCACAGTCGCCCCAGTCCCCGTCGCCGCGGGGCACCCCGCCCGAGGATCCGCTGCCCAGGATGGTGAAGACCCAGCGGCCGGTCACGGGCGGGGAATCCGGTCGAACAGGGCGAAAAAGGCGTCGGTGGTGCGCCGCTCGGCCACATCCCGGCTCCAGCCCCGGATTTCGGCCAGCTTGTCCAGCACGTGGCCGATATAGGCCGGCTCGTTGCGACGGCCCCTGTGGGGCACGGGGGCCAGATAGGGGCAGTCGGTTTCCACGATGATGCGGTCTTCCGGCATGGCGCGGATGACCGCTCGCACATCCTCGGCCGCCTTGAAGGTGGCGATGCCGGAGACGGAGAACCACGCACCCAATTCCGCCGCCAGTTCCGCCAGTTCCGGGCCGCTTGTGTAGCAGTGCATCAGGAATTTGAACGGCCCCTTGGCGTGCTCCTCGCGAAGGATGTCCGCCATCACGTCGTCAGCCTCACGGGTGTGGACAACCAGCGGCAGACCGCTCTCGCGGGCGGCGGCCACATGGGCCCGAAAGACCTGGGCCTGAACATCGCGGGGGCTGAGGTCGTAGTGGAAATCCAGCCCGCATTCGCCAATCCCCACCACCTTTGGACGCTTCGCAAGCTGGATGAGGTCATCTGCGGCAAGGGACGGATTTTCCTTGGCTTCGTGCGGATGCGTCCCGACCGTGCACCAGATGTCGTCATGAACCATGGCCAGGGCGTGGGTCGCCTCGAAGGTGGAGACCTTGTCGGACATCTCGACCATCAGCGCCACGCCCGCCGCGCGCGCCCGGGCGATGACCGCATCGCGATCCTCGTCGAACTGGGGCGCGTGCAGGTTCACATGGCTGTCGATCAGCATTCAGGCGGCTCCGATGCGCTGGGCGCGGCCGATCTCGGCCATGGCGGCGGCCAGAACGTCGGCCCGGTCCAGATTGATGCCTGAAACCTGATCCGGCATGACGCTGAGGCGGCTCCAGGTCTCGGACCAGGCTGCGGCCTCGCGCCCGCTGGACGAGGCGGCGCGGTCCTTCACAGCCGCCATCAGGCGGTCGAACAGGCGGTCGAAATTCTCCGGGCCGTCAGCGCCCCGGAATTTGGCGGCCTGGGCGATCTCCTCGGCGATGTCCGCCCGACCGTCATTGACCCAGCCCCGCGCCAACCGGTCCAGCTCCAGCATCTGGTCCCCCGCCAGCATGAGGGCCGCGGCCGGCGATCCAGCGGCCATGGCGGCGATGCGGCCCGCCTCCTCGTCGGCCAGACCGGCCTGCCGGCTGACCAGGGCGCCGAGGGCCTCCACAGTCCAGTTCGGAAAGTTCAGGCGGCGGCAGCGCGAGCGGATGGTGGGCAGCAGCCGGCCCGGCGCATGGGTGACCAGAAACAGCACGCCCCGCTCCGGCGGTTCTTCAAGAACCTTCAACAAGGCATTGGCGGCGTTCATGTTAAGGTCGTCGGCCGCGTCGATGATCGCCACCCGGTAGCGCGCCCGCGACGGGCTCATGGAGAAGAACTCCGGCAGCTCGCGGGCCTGATCGACCGAGATGTTGCGCTTCAACTTGGCGCCCTCCCCGGCCCGTTCCAGGATCATCAGGTCGGGGTGCGACTGGGCCGAGACCAGCTGGCTGACCGGGTCCATGGGCCGCGCGCCCAGCTCGCCCCGCGACGGGTCCGGTTCGGCGCCCAGCAGCCGGCGCGCGGCGCGGTAGGCGAAGGTGGCCTTGCCGACCCCCTCCACGCCGGTCAGCATCCAGGCGTGGTGCAGCCGACCGCGCGACAGGGCGTCGGTGAAGGCCCGCTCGGCGTCCTGATGGGGCGCCAGATCAAAGCGGTCACGGGGATGGTCGCTCACGCCAGCCGCTCCCGCACCACGGACCAGATGCGGTCGAACACCGCGTCAGGCGCGGCGTCGGCGTCGATCATGACGCAGCGTTCCGGGTGCGCCCGGGCGATGGCGGCGAAGCCTTCGCGCAGGCGGTCGTGGAAGGCCGCGCCCTTGCCCTCGAACCGCGCCTCGGCGGCCCCCCGGTCCGCCGCGCGGGCCAGACCCGCCGACGCCGGGAGGTCGAAGATCAGGGTCAGGTCCGGCTGATCCTCGCCCACCACGCCACGATCCAGAGCCTCAATGAAATCCGGGTCCAGCCCGCCCGCGACCCCCTGATAGGCGCGGCTGGAGTCGGCGAACCGGTCGCTGATGACCCAGGCGCCCCGCGCCAGGGCGGGACGGATCAGGCGGTCCAGATGGTCGGAGCGGGCCGCATACATCAGCAAGGCCTCGGCCGTGGGAGTCCATCGATCCGCGGCGCCGTTGACCAGCACCTCGCGCAGGGTCTCGGCGCCCGGCGACCCGCCCGGCTCGCGGGTCAGCACCACCTCATGGCCCTCAGCGCGCAGGGCTTCGGCCAGGCGGCGGGCCTGGGTCGATTTGCCGGCGCCTTCGCCGCCTTCAAGGGTGATGAACCGTCCGCGAGTCACGCCCGCACAATGGCGGGCCTGACGCCTGAGGCAAGCCCGAAGCCGCCTCTATCCCCCGACGATGGCCGCGTCGGCGAATCCATGGGCGATGACGCCCTGCCGCGCCTGCTCGGCCTGGTTGGGATCGCCCCAGGGCCCGACCATGACGCGCCACAGACGCTGGCCGTTCACATTGGCCGCATTGACCCTGGCGCGGTCGCCCAGACGGCGGGCGGCGGCGCGGGCATTGCCCCGATCCGAAAATGCGCCCGCCTGGATCCAGTAGATGCTGGTGGACGGGGCGACTGCAGGAGCCTGAGCCCGCACCGTCGGCGGAACGGGCGCCGGCGCCGGCGCCGAGGCCGTCTGCACGCCGCCGGCGGCCCAGCCGCCCTGGCGCGGGGCGGGACCCAGATAGCGCACCCGCACCTGGCCCACCCCTGCGTTCAGCAGGCCCAGTTCTTGGGCCGCGCCACGCGACAGGTCGATGATGCGGCCGTCCACGAACGGACCCCGGTCATTCAGGCGCAGGATGGCGCTGCGCCCGTTGGACAGGTTGGTCACCTCCACCAGCCCGGGTAGAGGCAGGGTCTTGTGGGCGGCGGTCAGGGCGTTCTCGTCGAACCGCTCGCCGGTGGCCGTAGGGCGGCCGTGAAAACCGGGCCCATACCAGGACGCCTGTCCCGTTTCCTCATAGTTCGGCTGGTGCGCCGGATGATACCAGCGGCCCCGGATCTGATAGGGGCGCATGGTGCCGCTGACGATGGGCGCCGGGTCGCTGACCACGGGCGGCGTCAGCACGCCCCCGCGCGGCAGATCCCGCCCGCCGCCCGAGGCGCACGCCGCCAGAACCAGCATGGACATGGCCGCCAAGCCGATGCGCACAGATGGGATGAGCCGTTCCAGCACGCCTGCCTCGTTCAGTGAATCGAGCCTGCATCATCGCCGCGAAATTTTCCGCTTTGGTTAACGCCCCCCTTCCCTGCTATGCACCCCGCGCCGGACAGGTGGCCGAGTGGTTTAAGGCAGCGGTCTTGAAAACCGCCGTAGGTGTGAGCCTACCGTGGGTTCGAATCCCACCCTGTCCGCCATCCCCACTGAAGACGAGAGGACGTCATGGCCGTGAAGTGGTTCTACACCCCGGCCGGTGAGCCGGCGTTCTACCAGTCGGACGAATACGTCTGGGACACCGAGGGCAAGACCTGTCTGTACTGGGAGGCCAACGGCTGGTGGTTCCGCATGGAGGACAGCGCGCCGGCCTATTTCCTGAAGGGACCGTGGGTCTTCAACCTCATGGGCGAGCAGGCCTTCTACACCGGTCAGGCCGACAACGCCCGCTCGACCGCCTGACGGATTTCGTCGGCCGTGGGCGTTGTGGTCGAGGGGAAGGCCGCGATCAGGCGGCCCTGGCGGTCGATCAGCAGCTTGTGGAAATTCCAGGCGGGCACGGCCGACTGGCCCATCTCGGCACGGGCCCACTGATAGAACGGGTGGGCGTCATCGCCGGTGACGCGGGTGCGGCCCGCCATGGGGAAGGTGACGCCGAAGTTCAGGGTGCAGAACTCGCGGATGTCCTCGGCGGTCTCAAGCTCCTGATTCAGGAAGTCGCCCGACGGCACGCCGACCACGGCGAAGCCTTGCGCGCCATACTCCTCGTACAGTGTCTGAAGGCCCTCGTACTGGGGCGTGAAGCCGCATTTGGAGGCGGTGTTGACCACCAGCACCACGTCGCCCTGGAACGCCGTCATGGGCAGGTTGGGCGTGGACAGGCCGTCGAAGGCGAAGCGGTATGCCGTGCCCTCGGGGGCCTGCTCCACAGGCGGCGCGGCGGCGAACAGGGCCTGATGTTCGGCGACGGCGGCGTTGACGGCCTCGGTCGGGGCCAGTTCCTGCTCTTCCGCCTGGGCGGTCTCGGCGCCAGCGGCCGGCTCGGCCCGGTCACAGGCGGCCAGAGCAGCGACCAGGGCGATGCCCGTCAGGGAGATGCGCGACATGATGAACCCTCCGTCTTCCTAACAAGGATAGGCCCAAATACGCGCCACGCCCATAGCTGGACGCCGGACAGGCTCAGCCGCCGTACAAAGCCCGCGCCCGCGCCTCGAAACAGCGGATCAGGGCGTTCACGGCCCGGTCGAAATTGGCGCTCAGCATCATGTCCAGCATGCGCGACTTGAAGGCGAAGTCGATCATGAACTCCAGCCGCGCGCCGTCGGGGTGGGGATGGAACTCCCACCGGTTCTTCAGGTGTCTGAACGGCCCGCGGATCAGGCCCACCTCCACCACGTCGCGGTTCGCGTCACGCCGGACCCAGGTGGAGAATTTCTCCCTCAGCACGGCGAAGCCCACGCCGGCCTCGGCGTCCAGCAGGGTCACGCCGGGCCCCTCCTCGCGCTCGTTCCAGACGCGCATGGAGGTGACCCACGGCACGAACTCGGGATAGGCGCGCACGTCCGCGACCAGCTCCAGCAGCTGGTCGGGCGTGTACGGCAGGATGCGGGTGACGCGGTGAACGGCCAAGCGGAACGGCGCCTCAGCGGCCCAGCTGGGCCATGCGCGCCGCCCTCAGCCGGGCGAAGTCGTCGCCGGCGTGGTGCGAACTGCGGGTCAGGGGCGAGGACGACACCATCAGGAAGCCCTTGGCCCGGGCGATGGCCTCATAGGCCTTGAACTCTTCCGGCGTGACGAAGCGGTCGATGGGGGCGTGCTTGCGGGTGGGCTGCAGGTACTGGCCGATGGTGATGAAATCGACGCCGGCCGAGCGCATGTCGTCCATCACCTGCATGACCTCCTCCTTGGTCTCGCCGAGGCCGACCATGATGCCGGACTTGGTGAACTGGTTGGGGTCGCGCTCCTTGACCATCTGCAGCAGGCGCAGGGAGTGGAAGTAGCGGGCGCCGGGCCGGATCTTCAGATACAGGCGGGGCACGGTTTCGAGGTTGTGATTGAACACGTCGGGTGTGGCGTCGATCATCACCTCGGCCGCCCCGTCCTTGCGCAGGAAATCGGGCGTCAGGATCTCCACGGTCGTCTTCGGCGCCTGCAGCCGGATCTGGCGCACCACCTCGGCGAAGTGGGCCGCGCCGCCGTCCGAGACGTCGTCCCGGTCCACCGACGTGATGACCACATGATTCAGGCCCAGTTGCGCCACCGCCAGACCGACCTTGCCCGGCTCTTCCGGGTCCAGCGGCTGGGGCAGGCCGGTCTTCACGTTGCAGAAGGCGCAGGCCCGCGTGCAGGTGTCGCCCATGATCATCAGGGTGGCGTGCTTCTGGCTCCAGCACTCGCCGATGTTCGGACATGCCGCCTCCTCGCACACGGTGACGAGGCCCTTGTCCTTCACGATGGCCTTGGTGGCGTTGTACTGGCCCGATCCCGGCGCCTTGACCCGCAGCCAGTCCGGCTTGCGCAGGACAGGGCTTTCCGGCCGGTTCTGCTTTTCCGGGTGGCGAAGCTCGGAGGGCTTCCGGGCCAGGGTGTCGATCAGCGTCACCATCGGCGTGACGGAGCTCCTTGCAACGAAGGCGCTATGTCGGACTTTCAGCCCTCAAAGGCAAGGCCCGCCCCGGTCACGAAGGCTTTCACGCTCCCGGATGTTACAGACCTTTTCAACGGTCTGACCCGCCTCTAGTTTACGCTGCGAAAAGACAGAGGGGCGCCACAGCCCTCAAGGGAGACGTACGCTTGCCGGTTCCGTTTGATGAGAAGGCTGTTCAGCAATCCATGTTCGACGCCCTGATCGGTGCGCGTGAACGGTTTGGCGACAAGGAGATCATCGAGGATCAGGACAGGAAACCCCTGACCTACACCGGGCTGATCCGCGCCGCCTTCGTGCTGGGCCGCAAGATCGCGGCTATCACCGAGCCCGGCGAGCGCGTGGCCATCATGCTGCCGTCCAGCATGGGCGTCGTGGTGACCTTTTTCGGCCTGCACGCCTTCGGGCGAACCCCGGTGATGCTGAATTTCACCTCCGGAGCCCGCAACCTGAAAGCCGCCTGCGCCACGGCCGGCGTGAAGAAAATTCTGACCGCGCGCCGCTTCATCGAACAGGCCAGGCTGGACGACCTGGTCGTGGCGCTTGAGCCCGTGGCCGAGATCATCTGGCTGGACGACATCCGCAAGACCGTCGGGATTCAGGACAAGCTGTACGGCCTGATGGCCGGCATCTTCCCCAGACAGTTCCGTGCCGAGACCAGCCCCCACGACCCGGGTGTGATCCTGTTCACATCGGGCAGCTTCGGCGCGCCCAAGGGCGTGGTGCTGACCCAGGCCAATCTGGTGGCCAACGCCCTGCAGATCGCCTCGCATATCGATCTGGACCCCGATTGGGTGTTCTTCAATCCGCTTCCGACCTTCCATTGCTTCGGCCTCACCGGCGGGGTGATCCTGCCCATGCTGCAGGGGCTGAAGGCTTTTCAGTACCCCTCCCCGCTTCACGCCAAGCAGATCACCGACCTGCTGCCCCAGGTGAACGCTTCGGTGCTGATGACCACCGACACCTTCCTGAACCAGTACGCACGGGTGGCGGGCCCCGACGACTTCTCGACCATCCAGTTCGTCGTGGCCGGCGCCGAGCGGGTCCGCGACGAGACGCGGGAGATGTTCAACCAGCGCTTCGGCGGGCTGGAGCTTCTTGAGGGCTATGGAGCCACCGAGGCCGCGCCCGTGGTGGCGGTGAACCAGCCGGGCAATAATCATTTCGGCACGGTGGGCCAGATCCTGCCGGGGATGGAATGGCGGTTGGAGCGTGTCGAGGGCATCGACCAGGGCGGGCGCCTGTTCCTGCGGGGGCCTAACGTCATGGCCGGCTATCTGTCGCCCGCCGATCCGGACTGCCTGGAAGCGCTGCCGGACGGCTGGCATGATACGGGCGATATCGTGGATGTGGACGACGAGGGTTATGTGCGCATCCTCGGGCGGGCCAAGCGCTTCGCCAAGATCGGCGGCGAGATGGTCAGCCTGACCGCCGTGGAGGGCATCGCCGACGCCGTCTGGCCCGAGGGCCGCCACGCCGTGGTCTCGATCCCCGACAGCCGCAAGGGCGAGCGTCTGGTCCTGGTCACCGACCGGGACGACGCCGAGGTGGCGCCCCTGGCCGAATGGGCCCGCACCCACGGCGCGCCCGAGCTTGCGGTTCCCAAGCGTATAGTGAAGGTTGGAGAACTTCCGGTGCTGGGCACCGGCAAGACGGACTATGTGGCCATCCAGAAAATGGCCGAGGTTCAATCCAGGGCGGCCTGACCGCCCGTTTGGGGGGGGAAGACAATGATCAAGACATCGGCTTTGACGGCCTGGTCGCCAAAGGTGCTGAGCATCTTCCGCATCGTGACCGGACTGCTGTTCATTCAGCACGGCACGCAGAAAATCTTCAGCTTTCCGGCGGAGGCGCGCGGGCCCTTCGAACTGATGACCCAGATGGGGATCGGCGGCGTGCTTGAGCTGGTCGGCGGCGCCCTCATCATTCTGGGCCTGTTCACCCGCCCGACCGCCTTCATTCTCTCGGGGATGATGGCCGTGGCCTATTGGCAGTTTCACGCCCCGGGCGACGTCTACCCGCTGAACAACGGCGGCGAGCTGGCGATCATGTACTGCTTCGCCTTCCTCTATCTGATCTTCGCCGGACCCGGTCCGTGGAGCGTGGACGCCCTCCTGCGCAAGCGCGCCTGAGACGGACCCTGCCTGGCGGTCTTCACGGCATCGGCGAAATCCTGAAATGATTTCACCGATGCCGATCGGGCTCTAGCGCAGCGCCTGCTCCAGGTCGGCGATGAGGTCGGCGACATCCTCGACCCCGACGGACAGGCGGATCAGGTTGTCCGTAACCCCGCCCGCCTCGCGCACCTCCTTCGGCACACTGGCGTGGGTCATGATGGCGGGATGGTTCACCAGGCTTTCGACCCCGCCCAGGGATTCCGCCAGGGTGAACACCTCCACCCGCTCCAGCACCTGCCTGGTGCGCGCCAGATCGCCGTCGATCAGCACGGTCACCATGCCGCCGAAAGCGCCGTTCATCTGGCGCCTGGCAAGCTCGTGCTGGGGATGGCTCTCCAGCCCCGGATAAATGACCCGTTCAATGCCTGCATGGCTCTCCAGCCAGCGGGCCACGGCCATGGCGTTTTCGTTGTGGGCTTTCATGCGCAGACCGAGGGTCTTGAGGCCCCGGTTGGCGAGGAAGGCGTCGAACGGCCCCATCACCCCGCCCACCGAATTCTGCAGGAACTTGATCTGCGTCGCGAGCTCCGGGTCCTTCGTCACCAGAACGCCGCCGATAATGTCGGAATGCCCGTTCAGATATTTGGTGGCCGAGTGCATGACGATGTCGGCGCCGTGGCCCAGCGGCTGCTGGCTCCAGGGCGTGGCGAAGGTGTTGTCCACCACAAGCAACAGATTGTGCGCCTTCGCGATCTTCGACAGGGCGGAGATGTCGGCCAGCTTCATCAGGGGATTGGTGGGAGTCTCGACCCATAACATCCTCGTCTTGTCGGTGATCGCCGCCTCGACCGCGCCCAGGTCCGACAGGTCCACATAGGCGAAGTCCAGCCCCATGGACCGGCGACGCACCCGCTCGAACAGCCGCCACGAGCCGCCATAGAGGTCGTCGCCGGTGACGATGTGGGCGCCCGCGTCCAGCAGCTCCAGCGCGGTGGACGTGGCCGCCATGCCGCTGGCGAAGGCGAAGCCGTGGGTGCCGCCCTCCAGATCGGCGATGCAGGCCTCGAAGGCCTCGCGCGTCGGGTTCTTGCCCCGGGCGTACTCATAGCCCTTGTTCACCCCCGGGCTTTCCTGGGCGTAGGTGGACGTCGCGTAGATCGGCGTCATCACCGCGCCCGTAGTCGGGTCCGGATGCTGTCCCCCATGAATGGCGCGGGTGGAGAAGCCCTGGCTGTTCTTCTTGCTGTCCATGACCTTACCGATTCAGGCTCAGGTGATTGATCAGGTCCGTGCGCGTGATCAGGCCCACGAATTTCTCGCCGTCCAGCACGATGGCCACCCGGTCGCGGTCGAAGATGGGGATCAGGGCGTCCAGCGGCTCACCCACCTGCAGGGTGTCCAGATCGCGGATCATCACCTCGCCTACGGTCTTCTTGAAGCGGGCCTCGCGGGTGATCTCGTCGGTGTTCAGCACATGGACGATGTCACTCTCGTCTAGGATGCCCACCAGACGGCCGTCCACGATCACCGGCAGCTGGGACACGTCGGCGCTGCGCATGCGCTTGAAGGCGGTGTCCAGGGTGTCGTCGGCGCCGATGGCGACGACTGCGCCCTCTTCATACTTGCGGGTGATGACGTCCGACAGGTCGCCGTGCATCTCGCGCTCGGTCAGACCCTGATCGGCCAGCCAGGCGTCGTTGTAGACCTTGGACAGGTATTTGGCGCCGGTGTCGCAGACGAAGCTGACCACCCGCTTGGGCTCGGTCTGTTCGCGGCAATAGCGCAGCGCCGCGGCCAGCAGGGTGCCTGACGAGGAGCCCGCCAGCACGCCTTCCTTCAGCAGAAGCTCCCGCGCCGCCGCGATGGCCTCGGTGTCCGGGATCGAATAGGCCTTGGCGATCTCGGTCATGTCCGTGGTGTCCGGCACGAAATTCTGACCGATTCCCTCCACCGCGAAACTCCCCTCGGGGCTGGGCACGCCCTCATTGACCAGCCCGGCCAGCACGGAGCCCACCGGGTCGGCCAGAATCATCTCGGTTTTCGGCGAGACCGAATGCAGGAACTGGCCCACCCCGGTGATGGTGCCGCCCGAACCGATGCCGGACACGACCGCGTCCACATCGTGCCCCATCTGCTCCCAGATCTCCGGGCCGGTGCTGAGGCGGTGGGCCTCGGAATTGGCCTTGTTGGCGAACTGGTTGACGTAGAAGCCCCCGGGCAGCTGCTGGGCCAGTCGCTCGGCCATGTCGGTGTAATACTCGGGATGCCCGTGCGGCACATCCGAACGTGTCAGACGAACATCCGCGCCCATCGCCCTGAGATGCTGGATTTTTTCGCGCGACATCTTGTCGGGAATGACCAGCAGGACCTTGTAGCCCTTTTGCGTCCCGACCAAGGTCAGGGCCAGGCCGGTGTTGCCCGCCGTGGCCTCGACGATGGTGCCGCCAGGCTTGAGGAAGCCTTCCTTCTCGGCCGCCTCGATCATGGCCAGGGCGATGCGGTCCTTGATGGAGCCGCCGGGGTTCTGGCTCTCAAGCTTGAGGAACAGCCGGCATTTGCCGGTGTCTATACGGGTGACCTCCATCATCGGCGTCTTGCCGATGAGATCGAGCAGCGACCCGGCGGGGTGGGTGAGGACGGGCGTTTCCGGTAGCGACATGCGCTGATGAACTCCTGAGCGGGATTTTGGCCCGGAAGCTGATCGGGCGGCGCCGCTGCGTCAAGCGGGGCGGGTCAATGCGTGTGCCTAAACGCGATTCCCGCGTTACAGAGGGACCATGGCCAAATCTCCCCGCCGGCCCGCCGGCCTTCCCGACAAAGACACCCTGTTGCAATTCCTGCGTGAGGCGGGCGAGGCCGAGAAGGCCGACATCGCCCGCGCCTTCGGCCTCAAAGGCGCAGAGCGCCGGGCCCTGCGCGACATGCTGAAAGAGCTGGAGACCGAGGGGAAGCTGGGCAAGCGCGGCCGCAAGGGCTTCGCCGAGGCCGGCGCCATGCCCCCGGTGGGCGTGGCCGATGTGGTGGAGCGCGACGCCGACGGCGACCTGTTCGTACGCCTGACAAAGGGCGGCGAGGACGCGCCCCTGGCCCTGCTGCTGCCGGGCGACAACGAGCGCGGGGCCGCGCCGGGTCTGGGCGACCGGCTGCTGGCGAAGTTCGAGAAAGAGGGCGATCAGTGGACCGCCCGCATGATCAAGAAGCTGGGCCAGAGCGCCCACCGGCTTCTGGGCGTGGTGCGCAAGGGCGGCCGCGAGACCCGCATCGAGCCGGTGGACCGCAAGGTGAAGGACTTCCTTGTGCTGTCGAAGCTGGAGGCCGAGCCCCTGCGCGACGGCGATCTGGTGCTGGCGGCGCTTGAGAAGTCGGAACGCCGCCACGGCCCCAAACAGGGCAAGGTTTTGGAGATCGTGGGCCGCGAGGATGACCCCCGCGCCGCCTCCTTGCTGGCCATCCACGCCCACGGCGTGCCCACGGGCTTCCCCGAGGCCGTGGATGACGAAGCCCAAGCCGCCGAGGCGCCGACCCTGAAGGGTCGCGAGGATCTGCGCCATATCCCCTTCATCACCATCGACCCCATGGACGCCCGCGACCACGACGACGCGGTATTCGCCGAGAAGGACGAGGACCCCAAGAACGAAGGCGGCTGGATCATCTGGGTCGCTATCGCCGACGTGGCCGCCTATGTGCGCCCCGGCTCGGCGCTGGACCGCACAGCGCGGGACAAGGGCAACTCCACCTATTTCCCCGACCGGGTCGAGCCCATGCTGCCCGAACACCTGTCCGCGGGGCTGTGCAGCCTGAAGCAGGCCGAGAACCGGGCCTGCCTGGCCGTGCGCATGGTGTTCTCGAAGGACGGCCGGAAACTGTCGCACCGCTTCGTGCGCGGCCTGATGCGGTCCCACGCCAAGCTGGCCTATGAGCAGGCCCAGGACGCCATCGACGGCAAGGCCGAGGGCGAGACCGCCGACCTGACCGGCCCGCTGATGGAGCCGATCCTCTATCCCCTGTGGAACGCCTACGCCGCCATGTTGAAGGGCCGCGAGCGCCGCAGCCCGCTGGCCATCGAAAGCAGCGAGCGCCGCATCCTGTTCGACAAGGACGGCGAGGTTGTCGGCATTCAGGCCCGCGTCTCGATCCCGGCGCATCGCCTGATCGAGGAGATGATGGTGCAGGCCAACGTCTGCGCCGCCGAGACGCTGGAGCAGAAGAAAACGCCCCTGATCTACCGGGTCCACGACACCCCCAGTCAGGAGAAGATCTTCAACCTGGCCGACTTCCTGCAGACCATCGGCAAGCCCTGGACCAAGGGCGAGGCGCCCACCACCAAGCGGTTCAACCGCCTGCTGGACGAGACCCGCGACAGCGGCCACGCCGAGATCGTCAACGAGGTGGTGCTGCGCAGCCAGATGCAGGCCATCTATTCGCCGGAGAACATCGGCCACTTCGGGCTGAATCTGGACCGCTACGCCCACTTCACCTCGCCCATCCGGCGCTATGCGGACCTGATCGTGCACCGGGCCCTGATCCGGGCGCTGAAGCTGGGGGACGACGGGCTGACGGACTCCGAGGCCACGGAACTGCCCGCCATCGCCGAGCACATCACCGCCACCGAGCGCCGCTCCATGGCCGCCGAGCGCGAGGCGACGGACCGCTATGTGGCCGCCTTCCTTGAGGAGCACGTGGGCGCCACCTTCGCCGGACGCATCTCGGGCGTGACCCGATTCGGCCTGTTCGTGCGGCTGCAGGAAACCGGCGCCGACGGCATCGTGCCCATCTCGCAGCTGGGGGACGAGTATTTCGTCCATGACGACCGCGCCCACGCCCTGGTGGGCGACCGCTCCGGCAAGCGCTGGCGTCTGGGCCGCGAGGTGGAGGTCAAGCTGGTGGAGGCCACGCCCATCACCGGCGGGCTGGTGTTCGAGATGGTCAGCGAGCCCGAGCCCCGCGACCCCAACGCCCCGGCCCCGCGTCTGGGCGTGCGCGGGCGAGGCGGCGGCGACGATCGGCCGAAGCGCGGCGCCAAACGCCCGGGCGGGCCCAAGCCGCCGTCCGGCGGGCTGAAAGGCGTGCGAAAGGGCAAGCGGCGTTGAACCACCCCTTCGACGCCGCCCAGGATCTGAAGGACGCGCCGCATATGGGCGTGCGCATGAAGCCAAAGGATGCGGCGACCCTGATCCTGACGCGGACCGCGGGCGGACACACCGAGGTGCTGATGGGCCGCCGGGCCGCCGGGCACGTGTTCATGGCCTCGAAGTGGGTGTTTCCGGGCGGGCGGATCGATCCGTCGGACTTCCGCATCGAGGCGGCCGGCGACCTGCCGAAGGCCTCACAGGCGCTGCTGGCCCGGGAACTGCCCGCGCGCCGGGCCCGCGCCCTGGCCCTGACCGCCATCCGCGAAACCTTCGAGGAGACGGGCCTGAGCCTGGCCCGCCCCGCGCCACCCGCGTCCATCGCCGGACCCTGGCGCGGCTTTCGCGCGGTGGGCGCCCTGCCCGACCTGTCGGCCCTGACCTATATGGCCCGCGCCATCACCCCGCCGGGCCGCACCCGCCGCTTCGACGCCCGATTCTTCATGGCCAAGGCCGAGGCCCTGCTGGACGTGCCCGCCGCGCGTCCGACCGAGGAGCTGGACACGGTGGCCTGGATCCCCATGGACGAGGCCCGGGCCCTGGACCTGCCCGCTATCACCCGC
>NZ_PNLV01000035.1 GCF_013823285.1 Brevundimonas sp.
CCGAGATCAGCCACTCGCCGGCGCGGGGCGCGCGCCAGGCGTCGTCGCTCTGGGCCAGGGCGGGGGCGGCGCAGGTGGCCGCGGCCAGGGCGGTGAGGATAAAGGTCTTCGCTTTCATGATGTCATCCCCGACGCCCGGTCGCCTCATGCGGCCTCTGTGGCGTCTTGTGCAGAGGATGAACCGGGGCCGAAGCCCGCGCCTTGATTTAGCGCAAGTCCTTGCTGGAAAAGACGTTTCAGATCACGCGCGCATGACGGTCAGCGGGCAGGGCATGGGCGTCGAACACCGCACAAACGGCGCGCACGAACGGACGTCCCAGCGGGGTCACCGTCACCCGCGTCCCCTCGATCCTTATCAGGCCGTCCGCTGCGAACGGCTCCAGACGGCTCCAGACATCGCCCAGGCTGTCCGGATCGAGACCGTGAAGCCGGGTGCAGGCGTCCACATCCACCGCGAAGTCGCACATCAGCCGTTCGATGAGCGCGCCGATCAGGACGTCCTGATCGGTCAGGCCGACGCCGCGCGCCACCGGAAGCTGTCCCTTCTGGACCGCCTGGCGCCACTCGCGCTCCTGGACGAGGTTCTGCGAGAAGCCCTGCGGCGTCCGGCTGATCGCCGAGGCGCCCAGACCGATCAGCGTCGGGGCCGTGTCGGTCGTATAGCCCTGGAAATTGCGGCGCAGCCGTCCCGCCCTCTGCGCCGCGGCCATGGAGTCGTGAGGCAAGGCGAAATGGTCCAGGCCGATGGCGGTCCAGCCCTTGGCCTGAAGGTATCGTGTCGCCGCCTGACTTTGGAGGAAGCGGGCGTGGGCGTCCGGCAGGTCTTCGGTGCGGATCAGTTTCTGATGGGGCTTCATCCAGGGCACGTGGGCATAGCCGAACAGGGCGATGCGGTCGGGCTTCAGATCGGTGATCTGGCCCAGGGTCGTCACCACATTCACCTCGGTCTGCAGCGGCAAGCCGTACATCAGGTCCAGATTCAGCGAGGTCACCCCTTGCGCCCGCAGACCCTCGACGGCGCGGCGGATGGACTCGAAGGACTCCGGCCGGTTGACCGCCGCCTGCACCTTTGGCGACAGATCCTGAACGCCCAGGCTGGCGCGGCTCAGGCCGATCCGTCCGGCCGCCCGCATCCAGTCGTCGGTGAGAACCTCGGGATCCGGCTCGGCGGCGATGTCATAGCAGTCCGACAGGTCGAAGCGGGCGGCCAGGCCCGCCATCAGCCGTTCCAGTTCCTCGGGCGGCAGCATGTTGGGCGTGCCCCCGCCCAGATGGATCGACCCCACACGGACGCCCCGCCCCACATGTGCCAGCACCAGATCGGCTTCGGCCAGCAGCAGATCCACATAGCTGCTCATCACCGCCACGCGGTTCATCGCCCGCGTGTTGCAGCCGCAGTACCAGCACAGGCGCTTGCAGAACGGGATGTGCAGATACAGCGAAATCGGGGTGTCGACCGGCGCCGTCGACAGCCACTGGCCCCACCGCGCCCCGTCCACTTCCGCTGTGAACTGAGCGGCCGTGGGATAGGATGTGTAGCGCGGCGCATGGGCGTCATGGCGCGCGATCAGGTCGCGCACGATCTCCGGAGACGGGGCTGCGGAAGTGACGGACAGGCTGTGGCTGAGCATGGCGGGCGCGCTTCAAAAAAGGGCCGCGGCGCCCCGGACTGAAGCGCCGCGACAGTGGAGGGTCAGTGACCGGCTTCGGCGTCGTCGGAGTCCGGCGCCGAAAGCCCGGCGTCTCCTTCGTCGAACAGGCGGAATTCGTGCCACAGGCCGTTCAGGATGCCGAAGGCGACTGCGAGGCCCAAGCCCAGAATCCAGGCGAAATACCACATGGGATAAGAGCTCCTCGGCTCAGTAGAGGTCAGGGTTGGTCTTCAACTCGGCGGTGGAGGTGCGGCCCCACAGCACCCGGTAGACCCAGGTCGTGTAGATCAGGATCAGCGGCAGGAAGATGATCGTGCACACCAGCATGATGAACAGGGTCAGGTGACTGGAAGACGCGTTCCACACAGTCAGGCTGGAGGCCGGATCGATGGAGCTGGGCAGGATGAACGGGAACATCGACAGACCGACCGTGGAGATAATGCCCACCGTCGAGACCGAGGACCCGCCGAACGCCAGCACAGCGGATCGCCGCCATATGCCGGCCAGGGCCGCCAGGGCGCCGAGGAAGCCCAGAACCGGCGCCGCCATCATCCAGGAATAGGTCTGGTAGTTGGTCAGCCAGGCGCCCGGGACCGCTTCGGTCAGGGCGCGCAGCGGGTTGGACGGGCCCTGGACGTCCAGCACGCCGGTCACCGCATAGCCGACGCCGCCGTACGCCACATAGAAGCCGCCGGCCGCGAAAAGGATCAGCGACAGGATGGCGGCGATGGTGCCGTACGTTCTGGCCCGGTCCAGCACCGGTCCCCGCTCGGCCTTGATGCTCAGCCAGGCCGCGCCGTGCACCACCAGCATGGCGACCGAGAGCAGTCCGGCCAGCAGGCTGAAGGGGGTGAACAGAGCCAGCAGGGTGCCGTCATAGAAGATCCGCAGTTCGCTGGTCAGGCGGAACGGCGCGCCCAGCAGCACATTGCCCACCGCCACGCCGAACATCAGGGCCGGCACGAAACCGCTGATGAACAGGCTCCAGTCCCAGAACGCCCGCCACTTCGGCGACGTCCGTTTCGACCGGTACTTGAACGCCACCGGTCGCAGGATCAGGGCTGACAACACCAGGAACATGGCCAGGTAGAAGCCCGAGAAGCTGACCGCATAGACGAGGGGCCAGGCGGCGAAGATCGCGCCGCCGCCCAGGACAAACCACACCTGGTTGCCCTCCCAGGTCGCGCCCACGGTGTTGATCACCATGCGGCGTTCTTCGTCCGTCCGGGCCACGAAGGGCAGCAGCGCCCCCACGCCCAGATCGAACCCGTCGGTGAGGGCGAAGGCGATCAGCAGCACCCCCAGCAAGCCCCACCACAAGACGCGTAGCGTCGCAAAATCGATCGGCAGATCCATGATCGGATATCCTTTGAAAGACGAGGTCAGGCCACGGTCGGCGCGGGTTCCCGCGCGGCTTCGGCGGGCTGCGGGTCAGGGTCCCCGAACAGGCTGTGTTCGTGGAAAGGCCCCTTCTTGATGGTGTGCAGGATCAGTCCCACCTCCACGACGGCCAGGGCGCCGTAGAACAGGGTGAAGCCGATGATCGTGGTCCACAGCTGCGGAACGGTCAGGCTGGAAGCGCCCAGGAAGGTGGGCAGAACCCCCTCGACCGCCCAGGGCTGGCGACCCACTTCCGCGACGATCCATCCCAGCTCGGCGGCGATCCATGGCAGGGGCATGGCCAGCAGGGCCACCCACAGGAACCAGCGTGTCTCATGCCTGCGCAGGGTGCACAGGATGAAGGCCGTGGCGAACAGGGCGATCATCAGGAAGCCGATCCCCGCCATGATCCGGAACGTCCAGAACATCAGGGGCACATTGGGCACGGTGTCCCAGGCGGTGATCATGATCTGCTCCGGCGTGGCGTCGCGGGGATCCTCCACATAGCGCCGCAGCATCAGGCCGTAGCCCAGATCGTTGCGGTGGATTTCGAAGTCCGCACGGGCCTGCACATCGGTGGTGTCGGCCTTGATCCGCTCCAGGGCGTCATAGGCAAGCACCCCCCGCTCGATGCGGTCTTCGGCGACGGCGACCAGTTCGAAGATGCCGTCGACGGTGCCGTCCAGACTGCGGGTGGCGATGATGCCAAGGGCCCACGGAATCTGGATCTCGTAGCGGGTTTCGCGCGTGGCCATGTTGGGCATGCCGACGATGCTCAGCCCGGCCGGGGCTTCGTGGGTGTGCCACATGCCCTCGATGGCCGCGAGTTTCATCTTCTGGTTGTCGGTCAGGGCGTAGCCGCTCTCATCGCCCAGCACCACCACCGACAGGGACGCCGCCAGGCCGAAGGCTGCGGCCACGGTCATGGACCGCTTGGCGAAGCCCACGTGGCGCCGGCGCAGCAGGTAGAAGGCCGACACGGCGAGCACGAAGGCCGCCGCGATCACATAGCCGGCGGAGACCGTGTGGACGAACTTGGCCTGGGCCACCGGATTGAACAGCACGGCCATGAAGTCCGTCACCTCCATCCGCATGGTTTCCGGGTTGAAGGCCGAACCCACCGGGTTCTGCATCCAGCCGTTGGCGATCAGGATCCACAGGGCGGACAGGTTGGTGCCCAGCGCCACCAGGAAGGTGACGAACAGGTGGGTCACCGGCTTGAGCTTGTCCCAGCCGAAGAACATGAGGCCCACGAAGGTGGCTTCGAGGAAGAAGGCCATGAGCCCCTCGATCGCCAGCGGCGCCCCGAAGATGTCCCCGACGTAGTGGCTGTAATAGCTCCAGTTCATGCCGAACTGGAACTCCATGGTGATCCCGGTTGCGACGCCGAGCGCGAAATTGATGCCGAACAGGAGACCCCAGAACCGGGTGATCGTCCGCCAGATCGGCCGGCGGGTCATCACATAGATCGACTCCATGATGACCAGCATGAACGAGAGCCCCAGCGTCAGGGGCACAAAGAGGAAGTGGTAGAGGGCTGTCAGCGCAAACTGCAGCCTGGAGAGGTCGACGACCGCAAGGTCGATCATGGCTGAAGACTCCTGGAATCGGCCCCGACGACCGATGTCTCACGGCCCTTAGCCGGGACCGGGCTTCCCCGACTTTGATCCTGATCAAAGTGCGCATTCGCCGCAGGACCTAGAGCAACCCGGTGAGTTTCCGGGACGACATCTGATCATGACCATGACCGCAGTGCGCGACCTCGCACCCGCCGCCTGGCTGAAGGCCACGGCGCGACCCTGGAAGCGAAAGGTCGCGGTCACGACGCTGCTGACCGTCGCCGACGTGGCGCCGGCTATCGGCTTCGCGGGCGGTCTGGCCATGACCGTCGCCCGGTTCGGAGATGGACTCGCGGCGGCGGCCCCCTGGCTCGCCCTGGCGGTGTTCAGCCTGATCCTGCGCGGGCTCGTCAGCCAGGGCATGCTGACCATGGGCGCGACGGTGGCCAGGGACGTGAAGGCCGACGTGCGCGCCCGGCTGCTGGCGGATCTTTTCCGGCGGGGCCGTCGTTCAGCCGACCGTCTGGCCGCGCCGGTCGAGGGTGTTGCAGCGCTGGACGGCTACTACGCCCGCTTCCTGCCGCTTCGCATCGCCGCAGGGGTCTCGCCGCTGATCATCATCGCGGCGGCGGCCATGGCCAGCCCGGTCACGGCGGGTCTGCTGGTCTTCACCCTGTTTCCCTTCATCGTCGGCATGGCCCTGGCCGGGTCCGCCGCCGCCACCGAAAGCCGCCGCCAGTTCTCGGCGCTGGAGCGGCTGTCCGGCCTGTTCATCGACCGCATCCGCGCCTTGCCCGCTGTGCTGGCCTTCGGCGCCGAGGCGCGCGTCACCCAGGAGATCGCCGACGCCTCCCGCGAGCTGGAGACCCGCTCGGCCCGGGTCATGCGGGTGGCCTTCCTGTCCTCGGCGGTGCTGGAGTTCTTCTCCGCCCTGTCGGTGGCGCTGGTGGCCGTCTACTGCGGCTTCAATCTGCTCGGCCTGCTGCCGTTTCCCGTGCCTGAGGCCCTGACCCTGGCGCAGGCCTTCTTCGTCCTCGCCCTGGCCCCGGAGGTCTATCATCCGCTGCGCCGGCTGGCCGCAGCCTACCATGACCGTCAGGCCGCCGAGGCCGCCGTCCCTTCGCTGATGGTCGAGGCGGCCGTGCCTGAGCGTCAGGTCGACCTGCCGATGACCGCGCCCGCCGTTCGCTTCAAGGAGGTGCGCATCGCCTGGGGTCCCGGCGCCCCGGTGATCGACCGCTTCACCCTGGATGTGCGCCCCGGCCAGATCGTGGCCCTGACCGGCGCCAGCGGGGTGGGCAAGTCCAGCCTCCTGCACCTGCTGCTCGGCCTCGCTCCGCTTTCCGGCGGCCAGGTGGAGGTCGGCGGCGCGTCCCTCGGCGAGGCTGGCCATTTCGCAGGCCAGATCGCCTGGGCGGGCCAGAACCCCGTCATCATTCCCGGAACCCTGGCGGACAACATCCGGGTCGCCGACCAGACGGCCTCCATCGAACAGGTCTCGCAGGCCGCCCGCGCGGCGGGGCTGAACCTCTCTCTTGACCGGGTTCTGGACGAGCGTGGCGGCGGTCTCTCCGGCGGCGAACGCCGCAGGCTCGGCATGGCCCGCGCCATGCTCAAGCGCGCCCCCCTCATGCTGCTGGATGAACCCACGGCCAATCTGGATTCCGCGAGCGAAACCGCAATGCTGGATTTGATCCGCAAGGCCGCCAAGGGCCGCACCACGCTGATCGCCACCCACTCCCCGGCCGTGGCGGCCATGGCCGACCGCGTGGTGCGGCTGTGAGCCGGGCCGTCGAGGGCGCGCGCATCCGCGCCATGATCGCCGGGCAGCGCCGCCTCGAGCGGAGCCGGCTCAGGCTGGCGGCCGCCGGCGGCGCCGCGGTCTCGGTGGCGGCGGTCTGTCTGCTGGGCCTGTCCGGCTGGTTCATCACCGGCGCGGCCCTGGCCGGCGTGGCGGGCCTGCTGGCCGCCCAGACCTTCAACTATCTGATGCCCAGCGCCATCATCCGCCTGCTGGCCATCATCCGCACCGGCGCGCGCTACGTGGAGCGGGTCGCCGGCCACGAAGCCGCCCTGCGGGCCCTGTCCCGGCTGCGGCCCCAGCTGTTTAGCGCGCTGGCCGCCGCCCCGCCGGAACGGGCCCTCGGCCTGTCCTCCGGCGAGGCGTCCGCCCGTCTGATCCAGGACGTGGATGCGATCCAGACCCTGTTCGTACGCCTGTCCACCCCGTGGGCGCTGGGCGCCGGGGCCATGTCCGCCATCATCCTGACCAGCATGGCGACGCCCACGGCGGGCCTGCTCCTGGCGCTGACCCTCGGCATCGGCGCCTTCGGGTCGGTGATTCTGGCGCGCCGGCTTGCGGATCCGGCCGGGCGCGAACTGCAGGTGGCAGTCGGCGCGCTCAAGGACCATATCGGCGCCCTTGAGGCCGCCGCCCCGGAGATGAAGGCCTACGGGCTGCAGGACTGGGCCGCCGACAGCGTCGCTTCAGTGGCCGCCCGGCACGACGCCATCCAGACGCGCCTGACCCTGGCGGCGGGATGGATCGCCCTGTGGCAATCCGGCGTCACCGCCCTCGCGGTGGTGCTGGTCGTGCCCGCCACCGTCGGCGCCTCCCTGCCCATGACCGCCTTGGCGGCGCTGGCGGCGGTGATGGGCGTTGAGGCCGCCTCCGGACTCGCCGGAGCGCTCCATCAGAACGGCGCCGCCGCCCAGGCCATGAGCCGCCTCGAAGACCTGACATCCGCACCCTCCGCCCACCTTCAGGCCGAGGCCACATCGCGCGGTCTGGGACTGCCCGCCCGCAACATCGCGCTGACGCCGGGCATGCGGCTGAGCTTCACGGGCCCGTCGGGCGTGGGCAAGACCAGCCTGATCGAACGACTGGCCGGCCTGCGCCCCGCCCGGCCCGGCGAGTGGTTCGTCGGCGAAACCGACGCCGCGCACCTACGTCCGGAAGGTCGCCGCACGCTGTTCGCCTACGCTGCCCAGGATGTGCGCCTGCTCGACGGCACGGTGCGCCAGAACCTGCTGCTGGCGGGCCCGGCCGATGACGCCGCCCTGTGGCGCGCCCTGGAGGATGCGGCGCTCGCGGACCGCATCCAGGCCGATCCCCGCGGGCTCGACGCCCCTGTGGGCGCCGGGGGCGAGTTCCTGTCGGGCGGCGAACGCCGCCGGCTGGGTCTGGCCCGCGCCTATCTCAGGAATGCGCCCTGGCTGTTGCTGGACGAGCCCACTGAAGGTCTCGACGCCGCCACGGAGGGCCGGGTGCTCGAAGCGCTGGAGCGCCGCCTGGCCCGGACCGGCCAGGGCCTTCTGATCGTCAGCCACCATCCCGCCCCGCTCAGCCTATGCCAGGTCATGGTCGAGGTTGGAGAATCGCACGACCCGCTCAAGGCGGTGGATACAGGCGCCCTGCCGCCAGTCCGGGACCGCGCCTCGGCGTCGTGAATTTCAGCAGGGGAGACCCTTGGCGGGGCGGGTCTTCCCGGTCGTCCTCACAAAATTCTCATGCCCTTTCACGCTGCAGGATTTGACCCCGCCCCCCCGGGGGACAAGAGTGCGCCCCCTCGCGACCGCCTCGACTCGAGTGCGGGTCGATCAGTCAGTCGTTCGCCGCCGTGGATGCGGCGAACATCGGGGGAGATTGAGACTTGGATAGACGTCAGTTCCTCGCCGCGTGCGGCATCGGAGCGGGGGGCGCGCTGCTGCCCGGTTTCGCTGGAAGGGCTATCGCCGCCCAGCAGTTGGTCGAGACCATCGACCTCGCGGTCAAGAAGCGTCTGGCCGACGCCGGACTCAGCGCGGCCTCCGGGGCCGGCGCCAGCTATTGCGACGTGCGCGTGGGCCGCTACCTGCGCCAGTTCGTCATCACCCGCGAAGCCAACGTCCAGAACATCGTCAACACCGAGTCCACCGGCGTGGGCGTGCGGGTGATCGCCGACGGCGCCTGGGGCTTCTCGGCCACCAACACCATGACGCCCGAGGCTGTGGCCGAGGCCGCGAGACTGGCCACCGCCATCGCCCGCGCCAATGCCCGCAACCAGACCCAGCCGGTTCAACTGGCGCCCACGCCGGGCGTGGGCGAGGTCAGCTGGCGCACCCCGATCCAGCGCAACGCAATGGAAGTGCCGATCCAGGAGAAGGTCGACCTGCTTCTGGCGGTCAACAACGCGGCGATGCAGGCGGGCGCCAATTTCGTCAACTCCCAGCTGTTCCTGGTCAATGAACAGAAGTATTTCGCCAGCACCGACGGGTCCTACATCGACCAGGACGTGCATCGCATCTGGGCGCCCTTCTCGGTGACCGCCGTCGACCAGACCACTGGCAAGTTCCGGTCCCGCGACGGCCTGTCGGCGCCCATGGGCCTTGGCTATGAATATCTGGATGGTCGCGCCGAGGAGAAGATGGTGTCGCCCAACGGAGTGGTCAGCTATCGCAACTCCTACGACATGGTCGAGGACGCCATCGCCGCCGCCCACCAGGCCCGCGAAAAACTCACGGCCAGATCGGTGGAGCCGGGCCAGTACGACCTGGTTCTGGACCCCAACCATCTGGGCCTGACCATCCACGAGTCCATCGGCCACCCGCTGGAGCTGGACCGGGTGCTGGGCTACGAGGCCAACTATGCGGGCACCAGCTTCGCCACCCTGGACAAGCGTGAGGAGCGCTTCCAGTACGGCAGCGAGATCGTCAACGTCTTCGCCGACAAGACCGAGGTCGGCAGCCTCGGCGCCGTAGGCTATGACGACGAGGGCGTGGCGACCAAGAGCTGGCCCCTGATCCAGAACGGTCATCTGGTGGATTATCAGACCACCCGCGATCAGGCCCACATCCTGGGCAAGACCGAGTCCGACGGCTGCTCCTACGCCGACTCCTGGTCCACGGTGCAGTTCCAGCGCATGCCCAACGTCTCGCTGCGCCCGGGCGCGACGCCCATGACCGCCGCCGACATGATCGCCAATGTGGAGAACGGCATCTACATCCTGGGCCGCGGCTCCTTCTCCATCGACCAGCAGCGCTACAACGCCCAGTTCGGCGGCACCCTGTTCTTCGAGATCAAGGACGGCCGGATCACCCAGCCGCTGGAGGACGTGGCCTACCAGATCCGCACGCCCGAGTTCTGGAACGCCTGTTCGGCCATCTGCGACGAGAGCGACTATCGTCTGTTCGGCTCGTTCTTCGACGGCAAGGGGCAGCCCAGCCAGGTCTCGGCCGTCAGCCACGGGTCGCCGACGACCCGCTTCGACGGCATCAACGTCATCAACACCGCGCGCTCGCTCGGCTGATCGGATCGGGGAAAGAACACAATGAGCATCATGACCGAATCCGAAGCCCGGACGATCCTGGAGAAGGTGGTCGCCCTGTCGACGGCCGACGAGTGCGTCGCCCAGTTGACCGGCTCTGTCGACGGCAACATCCGCTTCGCCCTGAACAACGTCTCCACCAGCGGCGTGGTCAGCAACACGGAACTCTCGGTGCAGGTGGCCTTCGGCCGCCGCGTCGGGACCGCCGCCATCAACGAGTTCTCCGACGACGCGCTTGAACGTGCGGTCCGGCGGGCCGAGGATCTGGCCCGGCTGGCGCCCGAGAACCCCGAGTTCATGCCGGCGGTGGGCCCCCAGACCTATCGCCCCACCGCGACCTGGAGCGACGCCACCGCCGCCGTCACGCCGGAACAGCGGGCCGAGGTGGCCCGGGCCTCCATCGAGCCCTGCCGCGCCGAGAACCTGATCGCCGCCGGCTTCCTGGACGACAACGCCCGCTTCGTGGCCTTCGCCAACAGCAACGGCGCCTTCGGCTATCAGCGCGCCACGGGCATGGACTACACCTGCACCGTGCGCACAGAGGACGGCACGGGTTCGGGCTGGGTCGGCCGCAACCTGCAGGACATCAGCGGCTTCGATCCGGCCGCCGACATCCAGGTGGCCATGCGCAAGGCGGCGGCCTCCGCCGAGGCGCGCGCCCTTGAGCCGGGCAAGTACACCGTCATCCTGGAGCCCGCCGCCGCGTCCGGCCTGATCACCTTCATGACGCGCTACTTCGATGCGCGTCAGGCCGATGAGGGTCGCAGCTTCCTGTCAAAGGCGGGCGGCGGCAACAAGCTCGGCGAACAGGTCTTCGACCCGCGTGTGAACTTCATCAACGACCCCTGGCACGAGGGCGCCGAGACCCTCCCCTGGGACGGTGATGGCCTGCCGCGCGAGCGTCAGGCGCTGGTCGAGAACGGCCGCATCGCGAACCTGAACTACTCGCGCTACTGGGCCGACCGGCAGGGACAGCCCGTCGTGGGCCAGCCGGGCAATCTGATCATGCTGGGCGGAACCAAGTCGACTACCGATCTGGTGCGCGAGACCGAGCGGGGCATCCTGGTGACCCGCACCTGGTACATCCGCATGGTGGACCCGCAAACGGTGCTGCTGACCGGCCTGACCCGTGACGGGACCTTCTACATCGAGAACGGCGAGCTCCGTTACCCGGTGAAGAATTTCCGCTTCAACGAGTCGCCGGTGATCATGCTCAACAACATCGATGACCTGGGTCGGCCGGTGCGGGTGGCGGGGAACAACTCGTCCTTCACGGTGATGATCCCGCCCATGCGGATCCGCGACTTCACCTTCACGTCCCTGTCGGACGCGGTCTGACCGGTGCGCGCGTGTCTCAGGGCTCGATGACGCGCGCGGACTGCCTTCGACTGCTGACCGGCGGCGCGGCCGGGGCCCTTCTGGGAGCCCTGCCCCGCGCCGCCGGCGCGCAGCCGGTCTATGATTTCTGGTTCACCCGGCTGCGCTATGACTCCGGCAACTGGGACGTGGACCGGCGCATGCCGTCCAACATCCTGACCTCGCTGGTGGATTACACCAACCTGCGCGTCGATCCGCAGGAGCGCGTGATCAGCCTGGCCGATCCGGCCATGCTGACCGCCCCGTTCTGCTATCTGTCAGGCCACACCCTGGTGGAGTTCAACCAGGCCGAGGCCGCCAATTTCGAGCGCTATGTGCGCAACGGCGGGTTCGTCTTCGTGGACGACTGCAACCACGACATCGACGGCCTGTTCGCCCGGTCCTTCGAGCGGCAGATGGCCCGCATGTTCGGGGACGACGCGCTGGTGACCCTGCCCAACGATCACCCGATCTACTCGAGCTTCTTCACCTTCGACGGCCCGCCCACGACCAGTTTCGAACTGAACGGCTGGGGCGACGACCTGGTGCACGACTACCTCAAGGGCATCGTCATCAATGGCCGGGTCGCGGTCCTTTACAGCAACAAGGATTACGGCTGTGAGTGGGACTATGACTGGCGCAACAAGCGCTTCCTGGCCGAGGACAACACCCGGTTCGCCGTCAACATCATCATCTACGCCCTGACCGCCTGATTTCGTTCGACTTCCTCCCCGGAGTTCCGATGAGTACGCCAACCGAGTCCGACGTCGCCGCAAGGCTGGAGCAACTGACCCGGCTGCGCGAGGCGATCGGCCAGGCCGTGGTTGGCCAGGATGAGGTGGTCGAGCAGCTCCTGATCGGCCTGCTGGCCGGCGGCCACTGCCTGATCGAGGGCGTGCCCGGCCTGGGCAAGACTCTGCTGGTCCGCACCCTGGGCCAGGCCCTGTCGCTGGAGTTCCGGCGCGTGCAGTTCACCCCGGACCTGATGCCCAGCGACATCCTCGGCACCGAGGTGCTGGAGGAGGATCACGGCACCGGCCACCGCCATTTCCGCTTCCAGCCCGGGCCGGTGTTCACCAATCTGCTGCTGGCCGATGAACTGAACCGCACCCCGCCCAAGACCCAGGCGGCCCTGCTGGAGGCCATGCAGGAGCAGACCGTCAGCTACGCCGGGGTGACCCACGCCCTGCCCGAGCCGTTCTTCGTACTGGCCACCCAGAACCCCCTGGAGCAGGCGGGCACCTATCCCCTGCCCGAGGCCCAGCTGGACCGCTTCCTGCTGAACATCCGGGTGAACTATCCTACCGAGGCCGAAGAACGCGCGATTCTGGTGCAGACCACGGGCCGGGCGTCGACCCCGGTCCAGCCGGTGATGAACGGCAAGGACATCCTGACCCTTCAGGCCTGGTGCCGGGATGTCCATGTCAGCGACGGCCTGCTGGGCTGGATCACCGCCCTGGTGCGCGCCAGCCGCCCGGGGCCGGACGCGCCGCAGGTGGTGCGCGACTATGTGGCCTGGGGCGCCGGACCCCGTGCGGGACAGGCGCTGGTTCTGGCGGCCAAGGCCCGGGCCATGCTGCACGGGCGGCTGGCGGCCACCCGCGAGGATGTGGCGGCCCTGGCGGCGCCGGTGATGCGGCACCGGATCCTGCTGTCTTTCGCCGCCGAGGCGGAGCGAAAGTCCGCCGACGATGTCATCGCCGGGCTGCTCGCCGCCCTGCCCGCGCCGGCCGGAGACTAGGGTCCCGTCGTGTCCCCCCTCGCCCTGCCCCCTGACATGCGCAGCCGACTGCGGCGCCTGTCTCTGGTTCCGCGGCGCGCCGCCACCCTGACCGGGGCCGGCGCCCACGCCAGCCGCAATCGCGGCGGCGGGCTCGAGTTCGCGCAATACAGGGCCTACGAACGGGGCGACGACCTGCGGCAAGTGGACTGGAAGCTGTACGCCCGGTCGGATCGCTTCTTCGTTCGCGACGCCGAGCGGGAAAGCCCGCTGGCCCTGTGGATCGTCATCGACGCCAGCGCCTCCATGGCCCAGGCTGATGTGGCCCGGCCGGACTGGTCGCGCTTCGACGCCGCGCGCCGCATCGCCGCGGGCCTGATGGAGATCGCCCTGCGCCAGGGCGACCGCTTCGGCCTGGTGGTGGAGGCCGGAGACGGTCCCCTCATCATCGAACCGGGCGCCGGGCCGCGCCATCGCGATCAGATCCTGCTGGCGCTCGGAAGGCTCCATGCGGGCGGCGCCGGATCATGGGCGCGCGACATGGCCACGTTCGGCGGGAGGATGGGGCGCAGCGACCTGATCGTCCTGATCACCGACGGCTTCGACGAGGATTGTATCGAGGCTGCAGAGACGTTGGCCCGGTCCGGACGCGACCTGTGCCTGATCCAGGTCCTGACCGCCGACGAACGCGACTTCCCTTTCAGGCATGGGCATCGTTTCCGCGACGTGGAGGGCGGCGCCGAGGTGCTGGGCGACGGCCGGGCCATGCGCGACGACTTCCTCGCCCGCTTCGCCGAGGCCCGCGCGGCGCTGGACGCCCGCCTCGACGCCCTGGGCGTCCGGCATGCCGCCCACTTCATCGACCAGCCCGCTGACCAGCCGATCCGCGACCTGTTCCGCACAGGCGGCCGCCGATGACGCCGGCCCTGCTCCTGCCCATGGCGCTGGCTGCGCTTGCGGCGCTGGCGATCCCGGTCGTCATCCACATCACGCGGCGGACCGAGAGCCGCGTCATCGATTTCGCCGCCCTGCGCTGGCTGACGCCCAGCCCCCGGCCGCGCAGACGCCCCCGGATCGACGAACGACGTCTGTTGCTGCTGCGCCTGCTGTTGCTGGCCGCCCTCGCCCTGTGGCTGGCCCGGCCGGTGCTGTGGGGCGTTGAGGACGCCCGCCCGGTCATCGCCGTCGCGCCTGGCGTGGATCCCGCACCGGTCATCGAGGCGGCGCCGCGCGACGCCCGGCTCGTTTGGCTGGCTCCCGGTTTTCCGCGTCTCAACGACCCAGCCCCCCGGACCGCCGCCGACATGGTCAGCCTGATCCGTCAGCTGGACGCCGAACTGTCTCCGGACGCCCCGCTGGATGTGGTCGTCCCGCCCGTGCTGGAGGAGGCCGACGCCGTCCGCCCCCGCCTGACGCGCCCCGTCAACTGGCGGGTGTCCGATCAGGCTGTCAGGGCCGAACCGCCCATGCCCGCCGCCGCCCCTGCCCTGACCGTCCGCCATTCCGCTGAAGCCCGGGACAGCGTGCGTTACGTCAGCGCCGCCGCCGGCGCCTGGGCGCCGCCGGACGCGGAGCCCCGGCTCGATCTGGCCGCCATTGACCAGCCTCTGCCCCGGGAAACCCGCCATCTGGTCTGGCTGGCGGCCGGCCCCCTGCCGGAAGCCGTCGCCGACTGGATCGAGGACGGGGGCGTCGCGCTGCTGTCCCATGACGCCCGTCTGGATCTGGGTGCCCCGCCGGTCCCGGTCTGGAGCGACGCCGGGGGCCGACCCCTGGCGACCGCCGGCATCCACGGCCGGGGGCGCGTCGTCCAGTTCACCCGCCCGCTGGAGCCGGCGGTCATGCCGCAACTGCTCGACGCGGACTTCCCCGACGCGCTGGAGCGCCTTCTGGTCCCGCCCGCCCCGCCGACCCGCGTCGCCGCCGCCGAGCATGCCCCCCTTGTCGGCGCGCGCGCCTACGCCCTGCCGCCGCTGGGCATCCGGCCCTGGCTGGCCCTGCTGATCGCCCTGCTGTTCGCGGCCGAGCGCTGGCTCGCCACCAGCGCCAGACGGGGTGCGGCGCCATGAGCCTCCACCCCGTGCTCGTCCGCCATCAACGCGCCGTCCGCAACCGCCTCTGGCTGGAGGCGCTGGCCATCAGCCTGCCGATCGTGCTGGCCTGCGGCGTCCTCGGCTGGCGTCTGTCCGGACTTCCTGTCGCGCTGGTCCTCGCCCTGGCGACAGCCGGACTGCTCGCCCTGGCTGCCGTGCGCCGGGCCCGGTCCTGTGGTCCCAGCTGGCTGGCCGCCCGTCTCGACGCCGCCGCGCCCCGCTTCGAGGACAGCAGCGACCTGCTGTTCCAGGACCCCGCCCCCCTGCACGGGTTCGCCGGTCTCCAGCGCCGCAGACTTGAGGCCAGACTGGAGGATTCGCCGGGCCTGGACCTGCGCCCCGACTGGTCGCGCCGCAGAATCGTCGGCGCCTGGCTGGCCGCCGCCGTGGTGATCATGGCCGCCCTGTTCTGGCCGGCAGACCGGGCGGCGCCGACAGCTCCCCCCGACCCCGCCTCCGAAGCCGCCGTGCCGGACGCGCCCCGCATCACCCGGACGCGCCTTCGCATCGTGCCGCCCGGCTACACCGGCCTCCCTGCCCGCGAGCAGGCCGAGCTGGACGCGCGCGTGCCCGTCGGATCGCGGGTCGAATGGCTGCTGGATGTGTCGCCGCGTCCGGACGGCCTGTCCGCCGCGTTCCCGGAAGGCGGCCGCCTCGCCTTCAGCCGCCGCCGCGATCGCTGGAGCGCGACGCGGGTCATCGACCGGTCCACCCTCTACCGCATCGAGGCGGACGGCATGCCGCGTCAGCGCCTGCATCGCATCGACGCCCTCGAGGATGCCCCGCCGGTTGTCAGCCTGGTCACGCCGGACAGCCAGCTCGTCCTCGCCGCCGCAGGCCAGACCACATGGGCGCCCATCTTCGAGGTCAGCGACGACTATGGCGTCTCGGCCACCGCCGAGCTCCGCATCACCATCACCCAGGGCGAGGGCGAGGCCATCACCTCGGAAAGCCGCACGCTCACCCTTCGAGGACGCGGCGACGGGCGCAGCAAGCGGTTCTCCACAACGCTGAACCTTGCGCGCGAAGGGCTCGTCGGACCCGGCGACCTGATCGTCCAGCTGGTGGCGCGCGACAACCGGCGGCCGCAGAACCAGGTCACCGAAGGCCCCAGCGTCATTCTGCGCCGGTCCGCGGCGCTCGGTTCGGCGGACGGACTGGACGGCTTGCTGCGGCCTGTCATGCCCGCCTGGTTCGCCAGCCAGCGTCAGATCATCATCGACGCCGAGGCCCTTGTGGCGGAACGCGGCGACGTCGAGCCCCGGCGGTTCCTGGACCGGTCCAACGGTCTCGGCGTGGACCAGGCGCGTCTGCGCCTGCGCTATGGCCAGTTCCTGGGCGAGGAGTCGGAAGGCGGCGGGCTGTCCCTGCCCACCAACGACGCCCCGGCCCTGCCGACCAACGACACGCCCACCCCCGCACCCGCGCCCGAGGTGCACAGCCATGATGACGGCCACGACCATTCGGACGAAGAACTGGCGTCGTTCGGCTCGGCCGTCGACGTGCTCCGCGAATACGGCCACGCCCATGACGACGGGGACGCTGCCACCCTGTTCGACCCCGGCACGCGGTCGACTCTCGGCAACGCCCTGGACGCCATGTGGAGCTCCGAGCGGGCGCTGCGTCAGGGACGGCCGGAGGAGGCCCTGCCCTTCGCCTATCAGGCGCTGGAGTTCCTGCAGGAGGCGCAGAGAGCCGACCGCGTGTTCCTGCCGCGAACCGGCTCTGATCTGCCGCCGCTGGACATGTCCCGGCGCCTCACCGGTGATCGTGACAATATCGGCGCGCGCCTGCCGCCCGCGCCGCGCACGAATGCCGACCCGACGCTTGAGCGGGCGTGGCGCGCCCTGGACGGGCGACCGGGCGGCGACCGGATCGATCTGGACGCGCTTGAGCGATGGGTGCGCGCCGCGTCCGGCCGACTGGAGGATCCCCTCGGCCTGATCGCCGCCATCGACACCCTGCGCGCCGAGCCGGGCTGCGCCGATTGCCGCCTCGCCCTGCGCGCCCTGCTGTGGGACGCCATGGGCGTCACGCCCGCGCGGGTCGAGCGCCGTGAAGCGCCGGAGCGTCGGGGCCGCCGGTATCTGGAGGCGCTGCAATGAGCGACGGGGGGATGACCCTGCATTGGCTGACGGCCGCCGTGATCGCAGCGGCGGTGCTGGTCGGGACCGCTCGCCTCCTGCTCTGGCGCCGCGCCTCGCGGGTCGACACGCCGCTCTGGCGGCTGGGCGCCCTGGCGGGTCTGCAAATGACAGCCGCCGTTCTGCTGTATCTGACTCTCAATCCGCCGGCCACGGTGGTGGGCGCCGCCGCCCTACGCGTCGTGACGCCCGGACAGGTCGCCGAGGCGGGGCCCGGGGAAATCCCGGTCGCCCTGCCGGAGTCCGATGCCGTGGACGTCGTCCGCGTCCCCGATCTGGCGACAGCCCTGCGTCGGTTCCCCGAGGCGCAGTCCATCCGCGTGTCGGGCGACGGTTTGCCTCCCCGGGATCAGGGCGCCCTGCCCGTTCCACTCGAGTACGAGCCGGGACCGGCGCCCGTGGGGCTGGTGGAATTCTCCTCGCCCTCTCCGGTCGCGCCCGGCGCCGGCTTCGAGGCGGGCGGGCGGGTCGGGACCCTCGCGAGCGGCGTCGTCGAGCTGGTCGATCCCGCCGACCAGGTCGTCGCCCGAGCACCCGTGGAAGCCGGAGATCAGTTCCAGCTCACCGCCTACACACGGGCGGCCGGGCTCGCCCTGTTCCACCTGCGCCTGCGCGACGCCCAGGGCGATCTGGTGGAGGAGATCGCCGTTCCCGTCGAAACGCGGGACGCCGCCGCCATCCGCATGGTGGTGCTGGCCGGCGCGCCGAATCCTGAGGTGCGACAGGTCCGGCGCTGGGCCGAAAGCGTCGAACTGGACGTCAGCCTTCAGGTCGATCTGGGCGCGGGCCTCAGGCTGGGAGACGCCGCCCCCCTCACGGCCGCCGGCCTCTCGGAGGTCGACCTGCTGGTGATCGACGACCGCCGCTGGGAGACCCTGCCGGGGGCCTCACGCGCCGCCGTCGCCTCGGCGGTGCGTAGCGGCATGGGCCTGCTGCTGCGCCCAACGGGCCCCCTCGGCGGCGAGACCCGGCGTCAGTGGGCCGCGCTGGGCGTGTCGCTCTCCGGCGCGGGGGACGCCGTCGCCCCCCCCGACGAGTCCGAGGCCCTGACCCGCCTTGACCTGACCCATGACGGTTCCGCTGCGGTCTCCATCCTGCTCGACGATCAGGAGGCGGTCACGGCCAGTTGGTCCGGCCTGGGACTCGGCCGCGTGGGCGTGATCACAGTGGTCGACACCTACGCCCTGGCCCTGACCGGCCGACCGGAGCAGCACAGCCGCATCTGGGGCGCCGTCGTCTCCGCCCTCGCACGCGCCGATGATCAAGCCCGTCCGGAGATTGAGGGCCTGGCGTGGTCGGGTCGGCGCGTGGCGGTGTGCGATCTGCAGGACGAGGGCCGGGTCATTGACCCAACCCGAGCCGCCCACAGCCTGATCATCGACCCCGGGGCCGGCGCCCGCCGCTGCGCCGCCTGGTGGCCGGAGACCGCCGGATGGCATGTGGCCGTGGACGACCGGGATCAGCCAACCCCCTTCTATGTTCACCCCGCCGATGCGGCCTCTTCGCTGCTTCGCGCGGCAGACCGCCAGGCCACGCTGAATATGGCCGCGGCCACGCCGGACGCGGACGCGCACGGCCAGAGACGCGTCGCTGGATCGCCCTGGCCATGGTTCACCGCCCTGCTCGCAGTTCTGGCCCTGCTGTGGTGGCTGGAGCGGCGCAGGCCCCGGCAGGACTAGACTGCGCAGCCGCTCAGGCGCGGAGCGGGGAAGGGTCCGCCGGCTGGCCCTGCCGGGTCTCCTCCTCATCCTTCAGGGCCAGCACCATGCTGCAGTGTGCGCCCTGCGGAGGAAACTGGATGTGCGCCCGCCCGCCCTCCTCATTCGCGAAGGTCTGCCGGATCAGCCGGGCGCCGAACCCTTCGCGCGTCGGCGGGACGACCAGGGGACCGCCGCTCTCCCTCCACAACAGGGTCAGGAAACGGGCTCCTTCCCCGTTGTGTGCCAGGTTCCAGTCGATGGCGACCCGGCCGTCGGGCGTGCTGAGCGCGCCGTATTTCGCGGCGTTCGTCGCCAATTCATGGCAGGCCAGCGACACACTCACCGCCTGGGACGGGTGCAGACGGACAAGCGGACCCTGAAGCCGGATCGGCGATGGATGCCGTTCGTAGGGCGCCAGCACCTCGCAGATCAGCGCCCGGAGATCGGCGCCGGCCCAGTTTTCGTTCACCAGCACGTTGTGGGCCTGGGACAGGGCGATCAGGCGGTTGGCGAGGCCGTCGCGAACCGGTTTGTCGACCCCGGCCGCCCTCAGTCCCTGTTCCGCGATCGACTGAACCGTCGCCAGGGTGTTCTTCACCCGGTGGTTCAGTTCGTTCAGCAGAAGAACCCGCTGCTCCTCCGCCCGCTTCGCGGCCGTCTCGTCGCGAAAGATCTTCGCCAGAAGCCCGCTGTCGCCAAGGTCCACGGTGACGCCGTTGCCCCAGAACAGGCCGCCATCCTTGCGCTGGTGCCAGCGGCTGTCCTCTGCCCTGCCGGCCCGCAAGGCGGTTTCGATCTCGGCCCGGGGCATGCCGGCCGCCTGGTCCGCCGGGGTGAAGAGTTCGGCGAAGTCCATGCCGAGCGCGTCCTTGCGGGTGTAGCCGGTGATGGCCTCGGCTCCGGCGGCCCACGCCGTGATGTGGCCGTCGGGCGCCAGGCCGATGATGCCGTGGCTCCGGACATTCTCGATGATGAGCCGTGCGAGCGAGATGTCGTTGAGGGGCATGGTCGGTCCTTCGATGCACAGTTCAAACGATGAACTCGCATCGAAGGTCCCCCGCCGCGCGAATATAGGGCGGGCCTGCCGGGCCTGTCCGTCGGGCGGTCGCCGCCGCCGTCGGCTGAAGAGGCGGCGCCTACCCTCGGCGCCCGCCGTGCACCGCCAGAACCACCGTGACCACCCCGGCCGCGACGATCAGCGCGTCCTCGATCAGCCCGCTACGGGTCTGTCCGATCCGCCGCATGCCTTCCTTGCGCCCCGCCAGGGTGGCGTAGGCCAGGGGCACGGCGGTCCCAACCGCCAGCCCGGCGCCCAGCCGCTCACGGCCGCGCGGCGCCAGGGCCGCACCGGCGATGCCCGCGCTCATGACCCGCGCCAGCAGACCCGGAAAAACCGTGCGGTCCGGCGCCGAGCGCATCTTGTCGCCCAGCAGTTCGCCCACGCCCATGACCAGGGCCCCGACCTTGAACAGCGGATGATCCAGCAACAACAGCCGCCCCGGCGTCCTGCGCCGCATCAGCCGCGCGCCGGCGATCGCGGCCATGGGGGTCATGGACCGCGCGCTGGCGACGGCGCCGATGAGGACGGAGGGGAGCAGGCTGGGAAGGGTCATGCCGCTTCAACCGCGCCGGGCGGGAGAGGTTCACCTCCCTGCCCTCACAATGTTCACCAGAAGCGTTTTCGGGCGAAGGCGTGGCCCGAGCCGGATTTCAGATAGCGTTCGAAAGCCGCGGCTGAAAGGGCGGAGGGCCAGTCCTGCGAAGCGCGAAGCGCGAAGCGCGAAGCAGGATGGCGGAGACGGAGGGATTCGAACCCTCGGTACCCCTTACAGGGTACGACGATTTAGCAAACCGTTGCCTTCAGCCACTCGGCCACGTCTCCGGTTCGGCTCCGATAGCGGCTCGGGCGCGCCGACGCAATCCGGGTTTGCGACGTTAACGCGAAATCCACGGCGGAATGGTTGGATGACGGCCAGACCAGAATGGCCGCCATGTTCTCGATCCAGACCAGACCAGACGACGCGCCCGCTGCGGACGCGCCCGCGACCCTCGACGCCGCCGGGCTTCAGGCCCTGGCGTCGGGCGCCGTGGCGCGTGGAGCGGGCAAGGCTGACGGCCGCGCCCGGCGGGGCCCCTTCCGCCCCGAGGTGTGGCTGAACGCGCGTCAGCGCCATGCCTCGCGTCTGGCCGCTCACTGGTTCCGCGCCATCGACGGCCTTGCGGTGATTGCCCTGACCCTGCTGTGCGCCGCCGCCGCCAGTCCCTCAGGCCTGCTGGGCGCGCCCCTGTCCGCGGTTCTGCCGTTCGCGGTCGGGGCGTTGGTCCTGCTGGCGGCGCTGAAGGGGTCCGGCGTCTACGGCTTCTCCCGCAACCGCCGTCTGGTGGTCCACATGGGGCTGGTCAGCGCCTCGGTGGCCGGCGCCGGCCTGATCGCCGTCCTGCTGGCCGCCATCCTCGCGCCCGCCCCCATGATCGGCCCGGTGCTGGTGTGGAGCGGACTGAACCTGATCGTGCTGTACGGCCTGCACATGGCCTGGTGCGACCGGGTCCGGGGCTGGCGCGCCGACGGAACCCTGACCCCCAATGTGGTGGTGGTGGGCGCCACCAGACACGCCGAGAAACTGATCCGCGAGGCCCTGCAGCGCCGCGACCTGAACGTGCTGGGCGTGTTCGACGACCGGCTGGCCCGCTCCCCCGACAGCGTCGAGGGCGTGCCGGTGCTGGGCGACACCGAGGCCCTGCTGACCCATCGCATGACGCCCTATGTGGACCACATCGTCCTGGCCGTGGACCCCGCCGCCCGCGAGCGGGTGCGCGACCTGATGCGCCGTCTGGGCGGCCTGCCCAACGAGGTCACCCTGCTGGTGGACCCCAGGGCCGCCGAAGACCGCAACGCCGCCCTGGAGAAGCTGGCCCGCGCGCCCCTGGCCTCCCTCAGCAACCCCGACCCGGACCGCGCCGCCTTCAACAAGCGGCTGCAGGACCTGATCATCGGCGGCCTGATGCTGGTCGGCCTCATGCCCGTGTTCGCCGTCGTCGCCCTGATGGTGCGGCTGGACAGCCCCGGCCCGATCCTGTTCCGCCAGCGCCGCCACGGCTTCAACAATGAAGAGATCGTGGTGTGGAAGTTCCGCTCCATGCGTCACGAGGCCGCCGACGCCACCGCCTCGCGCCAGGTCACCGCCGACGACGACCGCATCACCCGTGTCGGCCGGTTCCTTCGCGCCACCAGTCTCGATGAGCTGCCCCAGCTGATCAATGTGCTGAAGGGCGAGATGTCGCTGGTGGGCCCTCGCCCCCACGCCATCGGCATGAAGACCGGCCAGATCGAGTCCGCCCGCCTCGTCGCCGAATACGCCCACCGCCACCGCATCAAGCCCGGCATGACCGGCTGGGCCGCCATCAAGGGCTCGCGCGGCCCCCTGCACACCGCCGCCGAGGTGCGCCGCCGGGTGCAGCTGGACGTGGACTATGTGGAGCGCCAGTCCTTCTGGCTGGACCTGTGGATCATGGCCGTCACCGTGCCCGTGTTGCTGGGCGACCGCGTGGCTGTACGCTGATGTTCTGGCGCGGCGTCTGGGGCTATCTGCCCGCCAACATCGTGCAGGGCGTGGTGGGTTTTCTGGCCATCGTGGTCTTCACCCGACTGCTCAGCCCCGAGGATTTCGGCCGCTACGCCCTGGCCTATTCGGTGTTCACCCTGGCCCATGTGGCGGTGTTCACCTGGCTGGAGGCGGCCATGGCCCGCTACTGGGCCGCCGAGACGCCGGAAACCGGCCTCGCCGACCATTTCGCCAGCCTGTACCGCGCCGCCTTCTGGCTGTCCGCCGCCTTCATCCCGCTGGTCATCCTCGGCCTCATGCTGTGGCCGGTTGAGCCGGCGTTCCGTCTGGCCCTGGGCGTCGCCCTTATCGGCGTGCCCGTCCGCAGCCTCGCCAAGCTGGCGCAGGAGCGGTACCGCGCCTCGGGCGAGGTCGGGAAAGCGGCGGGCCTCGACATGGCCACCGTCATCGGCGGCTTCCTCATCGGCGTCATCTTCGCCCTCGCCGGTCTGGGCGGCGCCGCCCCCCTGCTGGGCCTGTTGCTGGCCCCCCTGTTCGCCCTGCCCTTCATCCTGCCCGGCGAGCTGAAACACGCCCGCGGCGGACGGCCCGACCCGGCCCGGCTCAAGCGATACGCGACCTTCGGCTATCCCATCGCCGCGTCCCTGATCCTGTCGCTGGTGCTGGCCTCCACCGACCGCTTCCTGCTGGCGGTGTTCATGAACGAGGCGGCGGTGGGCGCCTATCATGCGGGCTATTCCATCGCCAACCGCACCCTGGACGTCATGTTCATCTGGCTGGGCGCCGCGGGCGCGCCGGCCATGGTCATGGCGCTGGAGCGCGGCGGCCGCGAGGCCCTCCAGACCGCCGCCCGCGAACAGGCGGGGCTGTTCGTCCTCGTCGGCCTGCCGGCCGCCGTGGGCGTGATGCTGGTGGCCCAGCCGCTGGCCGAGGTGCTGATCGGTCAGGACCTGCGCTCCGCCGCCGCCCTCATCACCCCCTGGATCGCCCTGGGCGCGGCCCTGTCCGGGGTGACGGTCTACTATTTCAATCAGGTCTTCACCCTCGGTCACCGCACCGACCGCATGCTGCTGACCATGGCGGTCCCGGCCATCGCCAATGTCATCCTCAACCTGATCCTGATCCCCCGCTTCGGTGTGCTGGGCGCAGCTTGGGCCACGGCGGCCAGCTTCACCCTGGGCCTGCTCGCCTCCATCCTCATCGGCCGCACCGTCATGCGCCTGCCCATCCCTTGGGAGGCCCTGATCCGCTGCGGCGTGGCCTGCGCCGTCATGGCGGGCGTGGTGTCCCTGATCCCCGCCGTGGGCGGTCCCGTGGAGCTGATCGCCAAGGCCGCCATCGGCGGCGCGGTCTACGCCGCCGTCGCACTCACCGTGAACGCCGCCGGGGTCCGCGACACCGGCCGCCGCCTCCTCAACGCCTACAGAACCCGCGGAGCCGAGGCATGAGCCGCACCGTCGCCAACGCCCGCTGGCGGGGCAAGCGCCCGGCCCTGTCGGTGCTGATCCCCTTCTACCGGGACGATCCCTGCGACCTGCTGCGCGACCTCAATGACGAGGCGGGTCAGGTGGGCCGCTCGGTGGAGGTCATCGTTCTGTCCGACGGCGGCGGCGACGCCGATCTGGTCGCCCGGGTCGAGGCCGTCATCAAGGCCATGGCCCTGCCCGCCCGCCTGATCGATCTCAAGAAGAATGAGGGCCGCTCGAAGGGCCGCAACCGCCTCGCCGCCGCCGCCCGTGGCGGCAGCTTCCTGTTTCTGGACAGCGACATGCGGCCGGATCATCGCCGCTTTCTTCAGGCCTGGGCCGATCTGGCGGCCCACGAGGATCCGGCCGTGGCCTTCGGCGGCTTCTCCCTGCTGCAGGCGCCCGACGAGCCCCGCTTCGCCGTCCACCGGGCCCTGGCGACCCGCTCCGAATGCGTCCCGTATCAGGAGCGCGCCCGCCAGCCGGAGAAATACGTCTACACGTCCAACCTGCTGGTCCGCCGCGACGTGTTCGAGGCGGAAGCCTTCGACAGCGCCTTCACCGGCTGGGGCTGGGAGGACGTGGAATGGGCCATGCGCGTGTCGCGCCGGTTCCGCGTGGTCCATCTGGACAATCCGGCCACCCACATGGGTCTGGACACCGCCGGGGCCCTGGCCGCCAAATACGAACAGTCTGCGCCCAATTTCGCCCGCGTGGTGGCCCGCCACCCCGACATCGTCTCCACCTACCCCAGCTACAAGGCCGCCCGCCTGCTCAAGCGCGCCCCGGGCATGGGTCTGGCCCGGCCCTTGCTGAAGAGGGTGGCGATGACCGACTGGCTGCCCGCGGGAACGCGCGCCTTTTCCCTGCGCCTCTACCGGGCCGCCCTCTATGCGGAGGCCGTCTGATGCAGCAACCCCGGGCCCAGCCCTACAACGCGGACTCAAGCCTGCTGGGCAAGGTGCGCCGCCGCATGGTGCGCCTCATGCATCGCCGCCCCGCCCGCCTGTCCCACACCGGCCCGGTGGTCAGCTTCACCTTCGACGACGTGCCGATTTCGGGCGCCGAGGCAGGCGCAGCCATTCTGGAACAGGCCGGCGCGCGCGGCACATACTATGTCTGCGCTGGGCTTTTCGATCAGCCGGGCGATATGGGCCGCTACGCCAACCAGTCGGAGATCGCGCGCCTGTCCGACGCAGGCCACGAGATCGCCTGCCACACCTGGTCCCATCTGGACTGCGGCCTGGCTGACGAGGCCGCCATCGGCGCCGACGCCGACCGCAACGCCGACGCCCTGACCGTCTTCGGCGCGCCG
>NZ_PNLV01000036.1 GCF_013823285.1 Brevundimonas sp.
TCCTTGCGCATCCAGTCCACGGCGAAGCCGAAGTCGAACTCCCCCCGGCTCATGGTGGCCCAGCGGTTGTCCATCTGCCAGGACTGGGCCGCGCCCTTGGAGATGGCCGCATGGACCGCCTCGGGATCGAGCCCGGCGTTCTGTGCGAAGTGGACCGCCTCGGCCAGGCCCTGAACGACACCGGCGATGCAGATCTGGTTGACCATCTTGGTCAGCTGCCCGGACCCCGACGGCCCCATCAGGCGCATGGCCTTGGCATAGGCTGCCAGCACCGGCTCGACCCGGGCGAAGGCCGCGGCGTCGCCGCCCGCCATGACCGTCAGCTGGCCGTTCTCGGCGCCCGCCTGTCCGCCCGACACCGGGGCGTCGATGAAGGCCCGCCCGCCGCCGCCCGCCAGCGCCGCCATCTCGCGGGCCACCGTGGCCGAGGTGGTGGTGTGGTCCACGACTGCCGCGCCCCCGGCCAGATGCGGCAGGGCCTCGCCCACCACCTGACGCACATCGTCGTCATCGCCCACGCACAGGATGAACAGCTCGGCTCCCGCCGCCGCCCCGGCCACGGTGGGCGCGACGGCCCCGCCCGTCTTTTCGGCCCAGGCCTGCGCCTTGTCCGGCGAGCGGTTGAAGCCGGTCACGGCGTGCCCGGCCCGGACCAGATGCCCGGCCATGGGCCCGCCCATGACCCCCAGTCCGGCGAATGCGATCTTCACAGTCCGTCCTCTCCGATGCGGCCGTATCGTCCCCGGAAGAACACCAGCCCGTCTCCGCCCTCGGCCGCGAAGCTCTCCACCTCGCCCACGATGGTCATATGGTCGCCCATGGGCAGGCGCTGATGGGTGCGGCAGTCCAGCCGGGTGATGGCGTGCTTCAGGCGCGGCGCGCCGTCGCCCGCCCGATCATACTCATCGCCCCTCAGCACGCAGTCGCCCCGCGCGAACCGGGCGGCCATGTGCCGATCATCGGCGCCCAGCACATGAATGCTGAATCGCTCCGCCCCCGCGAAAGCCTTCCAGCGTTGCGAGCCCTCGTCCATGCACCACAGCACCAGGCGCGGCTCCAGCGACACCGAGGTGAAGCTGTTGATGGTGACGCCCAGCGGGCCGTCGGCGGTGTTCGCCGTCACCACGCACACGCCGGTTGCGAAGCCGCCCAGCGCCCGGCGATAGGCCACGGGCTCGGGCACGTCGGCGTCGGTCTGGGGATCGATGGTCACGCAGGCTCCACGGTCGGCTCCCCCGGACCTAGGCGGCGCGGGCGGCGGTGGCAACAGTCCCGTTTCGGGAAACCCCGCCTTAACCTCATTCAGGCAGGGTCGACTCACCATTGCGGGGTGCGTTCCATGTCCATGAGCGATCGTCCGATCCTCATCAAGAAGGTCAAGAAGAGCGGCGGCCACGGCCACCACGGCGGCGCGTGGAAGGTGGCCTATGCCGACTTCGTCACCGCCATGATGGCCTTCTTCCTGCTGATGTGGCTGATCAACACCACCGATCCGGAGCAGAAGCGCGGCATCGCCGAGTACTTCGCCCCCGCCAGCGTCTCCTCCACCACCAGCGGCTCCGGCGGCATCCTGGGCGGCACCGCGCTTGGCGACGACGGGGCCCAGGGCTCCGGCTCCCGCTCGGTCATCGAACAGCTGGCCCCCGAAGCCCCCGACCAGGTCGAGGACGCGGGTCAGAGCAGCAACCTCGCCGCCGTCACCGAGGCGGAACTGCGCGAGGAGATCGCCCGCCGCGAGGCTCGGGAGTTCGCAAGCGCCGCCGCATCCCTGCGCCAGGCCATGCAGGACATGCCTGAGCTGGCCGAGCTGTCGCGCCACCTGATCATCGACCAGACTCCCGAGGGCCTGCGCATCCAGCTGGTGGATCAGGAAGGCCGGTCCATGTTCGACAACAACTCGGCCCAGCCCAACGAGCGGGCCCGGGTGCTGCTGCGCGCCGTATCCCGCGTCATCAACCAGCTGCCCAACCGTGTCACCGTCACCGGCCACACCAGCGCCGCGGACGGCCAGCGCCGGGCCAGCGCCCCGGGCGACTGGTCCCTGTCCTCGGCCCGCGCCGACTCCTCCCGCCAGATCCTGCAGGGCGCCGGGGTCGATCCCGACCGGGTCTATCAGGTCTCCGGCAAGGCGGGCTCCGACCCGCTCTATCCCGACGACCCGACCCTGGCAGGCAACCGCCGCATCGCCATCGTGCTGCTGCGCGAGGCGCCGGTGTTGCCCGCGGACACCAGTCTGTGACCCGCCGCCCCGCCTCTCGCGCGAAGGCGCTTGCGGCGGGCGGCGATTTGGCCCCAAATCCATCCAGGTCGCAGTGTCGACCTGATTTCGTGCAGGTTATGGGAGCGTGACCCGACACATTCCGACAAGGCAGCTGCGGTTCTTCATGACCGCCACCGCGCCCTGTCCCTACCTGCCCGGGCAGGTGGAGCGGAAGGTGTTCGCCAACCTGCCCTTTTCGGATGGCGCAGACGTCAACGACCAGCTGACCAGCGCCGGCTTCCGCCGCAGCCAGAACATCGCCTATCGCCCCGCCTGTGAAACCTGCGACGCCTGCGTCTCGGTGCGCCTGCCGGTGGCCGACTTCGTCTTCAGCCGGTCCCAGCGCAAGGTGCTGAACCGCAACGCCGACCTCAGTCGCGCACTGGTCGAGGCCGAGGCCACCATGGAGCAGTTCGATCTGCTGCGCCGTTACCTGACCACCCGCCACCCCGGCGGCGGCATGACCGACATGACCTGGCAGGACTATGTGGCCATGGTCGAGGACACGGCCGTGCGAACCCATCTGATCGAATACCGCAGGCCCTCGGACGACGGCGGGCCGGGCGAGCTGGTGGCCGTGTGCCTGACCGACCTGCTCTCGGACGGCCTGTCCATGGTCTACAGCTTCTTCGATCCCCGGCTGGAACGCCGCAGCCTCGGCGTCTTCGCCGTGCTGGACCATCTGCGTCAGGCCGAGCTGATCGCCGCGCCCTATGTCTATCTGGGTTACTGGGTGCAGGGCTCCACCAAGATGGACTACAAGGGCCGCTTCCGCCCCATGGAGATCCTGCGCCCCCTGGGCTGGACCCTGGTGGTCTGAAGACTCAGGCGGCTCTCGCGATGACGCGGTCGCGCCCGGAGGCCTTGGCCTCGTAGAGCGCTTCGTCGGCGCGCTTCAGCAGGGCTTCGGGCGTGTCATAGGGGCCGTCGGTCGCTGCGACCCCGGCCGAAATCGTGATGGTCAGCAGTTCTCGCCCGCCCATGATGCGGAACGGCGCGCCGCCGATGTCGCGGCGGATGCGGTCAGCCACCCGCTCGGCGGCCGCCAGCGACGCCCCGGGCATGACCACCACGAACTCCTCGCCGCCGTACCGGCATGGCAGGTCGATGGCCCGGACATTGGTGGCCAGTCGCACGGCGAACTCCCGCAGCACCTCGTCGCCCGCGTCATGGCCGAAGCCGTCGTTGACCGCCTTGAAGTGGTCGATGTCCAGAACCATCACCGCCGCCGGTTCGCCGCCGCGAGAGGCGCGCGTGGCCAGGGCCTGCAGCTGGGTGGTCATGTAGCGCCGGTTGTGGAGCCCGGTCAGCGGATCGGTGACGGCCATCTCCAGGCTGTGATCCAGCTTGTCGCGGAGGAAGTCGGTATAGCGCTTGCGCCGGATCTGGGTGCGGGCGCGGGCGGCCAGCTCCTGGGCGTCCACGGGCCGGGTCAGCACGTCGTTGACGCCCAGCTCCAGAGCCTTGACCAGGCGCGCCCGGTCCTCAGGTTCTATGATGATCAGCAGCGGCAGGTGCCGGCTGGCTTCGGCCGATCGAATGTGGGCGGCGAGGCGCAGGCCGTCGAAGCTGTCGGCCGCCGCATTGATGATCATCAGATCGACCGGTCCGCGCGACGCCATCAGGGCGTTGCCGGCGTCCGATTCGATCACCGGGCGGTGTTCTTCCTTGAGCTGATCGAAGATCTTTTTCGCCTGACGCTCGTTGTCGTCCACGATCAGGACGCGTCCGCCGATGCCGCGCATGCGGGCGGAGCCTTCCTCGAGGCCCAGGCGGCGGCCGGATTCCTCGCGCTCGCGCAGTTCGTCCATCACCAGCTTGAGCCGGCTCAGCGAACGGACACGGGCGAACAGCACCACGTCATCAATGGGCTTGGTGACGAAGTCGTCGGCTCCGGCCTCCAGCCCCTTGATGCGGTCCTCGCGGCCGTCCAGGGCGGTGACCATGACGACCGGGATATGGCGCGTGGCGGGATCAGCCTTCAGCCTGCGGCAGGTTTCGAACCCGTCCATGCCGGGCATCATGACGTCCAGAAGGATGATGTCCGGCTGGTCGCGGGCCGCGATCTCGAGCGCGGTCGGGCCGTCGGAGCAGGTCAGGACATCGTAGTATTCGATCGTCAGCTTGGCCTCGAGCACGCGGACGTTCGCCTCGACATCATCGACCACCAGAATGCGCGCGGTCATAGGCCTGCCTCGTTACGACACATACCGTTTCACGGTGTCCAGAAAGCCCATCACCGAGATGGGCTTGGAGATATACGCTTCACACCCCCCCTCCCGGATGCGTTCTTCATCACCTTTCATGGCGAAGGCTGTGACGGCGACCACGGGGATATGGGCCAGATCCTCGTCTTCCTTGAGCCACTTGGTGACCTCCAGGCCGGAGATCTCGGGCAGCTGAATGTCCATGAGGATCAGGTCGGGGCGATGCTCGCGCGCCAGGGCCAGAGCCTGCAGGCCCTCGCGGGTCTGCAGGGTCTCGTAGCCCTGGGAATCGAGCAGATCATGAAAGAGTTTCATGTTCAGTTCGTTATCCTCGACGATGAGGACTTTCTTGGACATCATCACCGACCGGTCTGTTCCCTGCCGCCACGCTTCGCCGGCCCCTATATGTGTAGGACCGGCCGCGTCTTATTCAGGCGTCATCATGGCCGGGCATCCTTAAGTTGGCGTGAAGGGCGAGCACCGCGCGATGAAGGCCATCTGCCGCGACTGTCTGTGGACCGGCGACCGAGCGGTTTCGCGCTGTCCGGCGTGCGCATCGCCGCGCATGGTGGTCCACGAGGAGCTGCAGCGGCTAACCATCGCCCACCTGGACTGCGACGCCTTCTATGCCTCGGTGGAGAAGCGAGACCGGCCCGAACTGCGTGACAAGCCGGTGATCGTGGGCGGCGGCAAGCGGGGGGTGGTGTCCACCGCCTGCTATGTGGCGCGGCTGTACGGGGTCGGCTCGGCCATGCCCATGTTCAAGGCGCTGAAGGCCTGCCCTGATGCGGTGGTGATCAAGCCCGACTTCGCCAGGTACAAGCACGAGAGCGGCCGCATTCTGGGAGCGCTCGCCAAACTTACGCCCCTGATCCAGACCCTGTCGCTGGACGAGGCCTGGGCCGACCTGTCGGGTACCGAGCGGCTGAATGGCGGGCCCCCCGCCTTCCAGTTGATCCGGCTGCAGAAACAGATCGAGGACGAGACCGGCCTGACCGTCTCCATCGGCCTGGCGCCCAACCGGTTCCTCGCCAAGATCGCGTCGGAACTGGACAAGCCGCGCGGCTTCTCGGTGATCGGCGCGGCGGAGGCGAAGAGCCTGCTGGCCGACAAGCCTGTCACCATCCTGCCGGGGGTCGGCAAGGTGTTCTCCAGGAGCCTGCGCAGCGACGGCTACGCCACCGTCGGCGATCTGGCCCGCGCGGAGGTGAAGGATCTGGTGCGGCGCTACGGGGAGTCCGGCCTGCGCCTGCACGATCTGGCCCACGCCCGCGACGCCCGGCCTGTGAACCCGGACCACGACCGCAAGGGCATGAGCGCCGAGACCACCTTCAACGACGACCTGAGCACCCTGGAATCGCTGGAGGCCGAGCTGTGGCCCCTGTGCGAGAAACTGGCGGCCAAGGCCCGGCGCGACGGGGTCGCCAGTCGGGTGATCGTGCTGAAGCTGCGGGCCACCGACTTCCGCCTCTACACACGGCGGCGCACCGTGCCCGACCCGATCCAGACGGCGCGCGGCTTGTTTGCCGTGGGCCGCGAGTTGCTGAAGCCCGAGATCGGCCGTCCGTGGCGCCTGATCGGCATCGGCATGGCGGACATCGCGGACGCCGAGGACGCCCCCGCAGGCCTGTTCGCCGAGGACCAGACCCGCGCCCTGAAGACCGAAACCACTATCGACGCCCTGAGGGAAAAATTCGGCGCCGGGGCCGTCGTGGCCGGGCGGGCGTTGAAGCGGGGCGGCGGGACGTCTAAATCCCCTGCAAAGCCTCAGGAGCCCTCATGACCATCGAAGCCCGCCTCAAAGACCTCGGCATTGACCTGCCCAAACCGGCTGCCGCGGTCGCCAACTATGTGCCCTTCGTGCGCGCCGGCAATCTGGTCCACATCTCGGGCCAGCTGTCGAACGATGCGGACGGCGGCATCAAGGGCACGGTCGGCGACGACGTGGACCTGGAAACGGCGGTGGCCGGCGCACGCCTGTGCGGAATCAATCTGGTGGCCCAGATCAAGGCGGCCTGCGACGGCGACCTTGAGCGTGTGGTGCGCATCGTCAAGCTGGGCGGCTTCGTCCAGGCGGCGGGCGACTTCATCGAGATCCCCAAGGTCATCAACGGCTGTTCCGACCTGATGGTGGATGTGTTCGGCGATGCGGGCCGCCATGCCCGCTCGGCCGTGGGCGTCTATCGCCTGCCGCTGGGCTTCGCCGTCGAGGTGGACGCCGTCGTCGAGGTGCGGTGAGCACCGACGCTGACTTCATCCTGAAGGTCCACGGCCGCATCGCCCAGATCGGCCAGGGCGCCTGGGACGCCTGCGCGGCGCCCACGGGCGACCCGTTCGTGGGCTTCGATTTCCTGAACGCCTGCGAGGAAGCGGGCTGTGCGGTGGAGGCGCAGGGCTGGGGCCCGCGCCACCTGTCCCTGCATGGGCCGGGCGACGCCGTGCTGGGCGTCATGCCGCTCTACCTGAAGGGGCACAGTCAGGGCGAATACGTCTTTGACCACGCCTGGGCCGATGCGTATGAGCGGGCCGGCGGACGCTATTATCCCAAGCTGCTGTCGGCGGTGCCCTTCACCCCGGCGACAGGGCCGCGCCTGCTGAACGCGCCGGAGACCGACGCCGCTACGGTGGGCGCCGCCCTGCTGGAGGGCGCGCGCACCCTGTGCGACCGCACGGGCGCCTCATCCCTGCATGTGAACTTCCCCGACGCCGACCAGTGGCGGTTGATGGGCGCGCAGGGCCTGCTGTTGCGTCAGGACATGCAGTACGTCTGGCGCAACCACGGCTATGGCGCGTTTGACGACTTCATGGCCGCCCTCTCCTCCTCCCGGCGCAAGACCATCCGGCGCGAGCGGCGCGAGGCGCAGGCGGGGCTGGACATCCGTGTGCTGACCGGGCGCGACATCACCGAGGCGCACTGGGACGCCTTCCACGCCTTCTACCTGGACACCGGCGACCGCAAATGGGGCCGGCCCTATCTGAACCGGGCGTTCTTCAGCCTGATCGGCGAACGGATGAGCGACCGCATCGCTCTGGTCATGGCCTTCGACGGCGAGCGGCCCATAGCGGGGGCGCTGAACTTCATCGGCCGCGACGCCCTGTATGGCCGCCAGTGGGGCACCCTGGAGGACCGACCCTTGCTGCATTTCGAGCTGTGCTACTATCAGGCCGTCGAATTCGCCATCGCGCAGGGCCTCTCCCGGGTCGAGGCGGGGGCCCAGGGCGAGCACAAGATGGCCCGCGGCTATCTGCCCACGCCGGTCTACTCGGCCCACCACATCGCCGACCCGCTGCTGCGCGAGCCGGTGGCCAACTATCTGGATCAGGAACGCCCCGCCGTCGCCGCCGAGATCGAGGCCATGACGGCGGAATACTCGCCGTTCCGGTCCGCCTGACCTATGCTTGGACAAGCAACAGAAGGAGCCCGCCCATGAGCCTTCACGGCGCCTATGACCCCGACAACATCTTCGCGAAGATCCTGCGCGGCGACATCCCGGCGGTGACGGTGTGGGAGGACGACCACGTGCTGGCCTTCATGGACGTGTTTCCGCAGTCCGAGGGTCATGTGCTGGTGATTTCGAAGACCTCCACCGCCCGCAACATGCTGGAGATCGAGGCCGATGTGCTGATGCGCATCACCGAGGCGGTGCGGAGGCTGTCGGTGGCGGTGGACAAGGCCCTGAAGCCCGACGGGATCACCATCAGCCAGTTCAACGGCGACGCCGGCGGCCAGACCATCTTCCATCTGCATTTCCACATCGTGCCCCGCTGGGCCGACCGCGCCCTGAAGGGCCACGGCCATGCGCCCATGGCGGAGACGGACACCTTACGCGCGCTGGCCGACGGGATCGCCGCGGAACTGGATTGACCGGATGGCTTGCGGTCGCGGGCCGCACCCCTCATAACCCCACGCCGAAGCGCCGGTTTAGCTCAGCTGGTAGAGCAGCGGTTTTGTAAACCGAAGGTCGCGGGTTCGATTCCTGCAACCGGCACCATCACCTCCGAGGTTCGTGATGAAGCCCTGTGGCTGGCTGGCGGTCTCTACCGCGATTGTGATGACGGCCTGCGGGCAATCGGACAGTACCGTCCCAGATACAGCCCCCACCGCCGCCACGCCCGCGGCAGAGCCCCGCGTGCTCACGGACGAGGAACGCACCGCCATCCTGGCGTCCCTTCCACTGCCTTATAGCGAGGCCGACACAGAGAACGGTCGGCGCGTCTTCGCCCGGTGCCGGTCTTGCCACACCCTGCCCGAGGGCGGGCCGAACCTGACGGGCCCCAATCTGTGGGGCGTATTCGGGCGCCAGGCCGGGTCGGTGGAGGGCTACAACTATTCCCCCGCCCTGCGCGAGGCGGACTTCACCTGGACGGCGGAACAGCTGGATCAATGGCTGAACAACCCCCGCAGCTTCCTGCCCGGCAACAAGATGGCCTTTGCAGGGGTTCGCGATGAAACGGATCGCCGCGACCTGATCGCCTGGCTGAAGGTCGAGACCGGCTATGGAGCGGATGTCGACGTTTCATGACGCGCATCGCCGTCCTGTCGGACATTCATGGCAATCTGGCTGCTCTGGACGCCGTATTGGCTGACGCCGAGAGGCGCGGCTTCGACAGCATGGTCAACCTCGGCGACATCTGCTCCGGAGGACTCTATCCGAGCGAGACCGCAGACCGTCTGATGGCGTTGAATCTGCCGACCATCCGCGGCAACCACGAACGGCAGGTTCTGACGTCTTCCACAGAACACATGGGCGCTTCGGACCGTCACGCGCGAGCTTCCCTCAGAGCTGATCAGCTTGCCTGGCTTGCCCAGCTTCCGGAAGCTCTCCGTCTGGAGGACGGCATCCTCATGGTTCACGGCACCCCGCGCAGCGACGTGGAGTACTTTCTGCATACCGTAGAGGAGACCGGTCTTCGCCCGGCCACGGTGGACGAAGTTCGGGAACGCGCCGCCGCGACGAGGGCGGCGGTGATCGTGTGTGGCCATACGCACCTGCCCGGACTTTTCCAGCTGGACGACGGGCCGTTTATCATCAATCCAGGCAGTGTCGGCCTGCCCGCCTATGATGACGACAGACCTCACCCGCACGTGGTCGAAGCCGGTTCTCCGCACGCTCGCTACGCCATGCTCGAGGCGCGAGGCAGCGATTGGACAGTCGACCTGATCGCTGTCCCCTATGATTGGGAAGGCGCCGCTCGCACCGCCGAGGCGAATGGGCGACCCGACTGGGCTCGCGCCCTCAGAACCGGCCGGGTCCGGTGACTCACTCCGCCGCGTGCTTCAAGCCGTCGTTCGCGGCTATCTCTTGCGCTTCCCATTCCTCGATCTTGCGGGCCGTGTACTCCGGCGAGCGGGTGAAGCGCGCCAGGGCGCCGTAGATCACCGGCACCACGAACAGGGTCAACAGGGTCGCGAACAGGGCGCCGGAGAAGATCACCACGCCGATGGTCTGGCGGCTGGCCGCGCCGGCCCCTTGCCAGAGGACCAGCGGCAAGGCGCCGAAAGCCGTGGCGATGGAGGTCATGATGATCGGGCGCAGCCGCAGGGCCGAAGCCTCGACGATCGCCTCCTTGACCGTTCGTCCCTGATCCCGAAGCTGGTTGGCGAATTCCACGATCAGAATGCCGTTCTTGGCCGCCACGCCGATCAGGATGATCAGGCCGATCTGGGAGTAGATGTTCAGGCTGGACCCGGCCATGACCAGGCCGAACAGGCCGCCTGCGGCGGCCAGGGGTACAGTCAGCATGATCACCGCCGGGGTGATCCAGCTCTCGAACTGGGCCGCCAGAACCAGGAACACCAGAACCAGAGCCAGTCCGAAGGCCAGGGCGACGGCGCCGCCAGCCTCGGCCTGGTCCCGCGCGGCTCCGCCCCAGCGGATCGTGGCAACGCCCTGCGGCTGCTCCGCCGCCTGCGCCTCGAACCATTCCACCGCATCGGCGATGGTGTAGCCGGGGTTCAGGTCGGCGCTGAGGGTGATCTCGCGCTGGCGATCCAGACGACGGCGGTCCGGCGTGTCACCGGAGGTCTGGGTCTGGACGACCGCCGACAGCGGCACCAGTTGGCCGGAACCCGTCGTCACGTAAAGCGAGCGCAGGTCGTCGATGCTCGCGCGGTTCTCGCGCGCGGTCTGCAGAATGACGTCGTACTCCTGACCATCCCGGATGTAGGTGGTGGCGCGGCGTGATCCGAACATGGTTTCCAGCGTCCGCCCGATGTCCTGGGAGGATACGCCCAGGGCGGCCGCCTGTTGCGGATCGACATCGACCAGCAGGCGAGGCGCATTCGGCTCATAGTTCAGACGCGGCCGCGACAGGCCCGGATTGTCCAGCGACGCATTCATGATGGGCTGAACCCACTCGTAGAGCCGCTCGTATTCGGCGCCGACCATGATGAACTGCACCGAGTTGCCACCCCCGCCGCCCCGCTGGAATGAACCCGGGGTGGACGCATTGACCTGTGCGCCAGTCTGGTTGCGGAGGTTGCGATTCAGCTCCTGCGCAATCTCGTCCGCTGATCGGTCACGGTCGCTCCAGTCGGACAGGGCCAGAATGGCGTTGCCGCTGCTGAACCCTCCGCCCCAGCCGGGCGCCGAGATCATGTAGGAGTGCGCCTCACCGGACTGATGGTACCGGGCCAGCTGGGGCTCGAGGCCCAGCATGATGTCGCGCGTGTAATTGAAGCCTGCGCCCTCGGGGCCCTGCACACGCACCATGACACGCCCGCGGTCCTCGTTCGGCACCAGTTCATTGGGCAGACTCATGAACATGGCCGCAGAGCCGATCATGACCAGGATGATCACCGCGCCCACACCCGCCACGGCGAACCGGGCGTTCAGAAGTCCGTCCAGAGACGCCTGATAGGACCGCTTCAGCGCGTCCATGCCCCCGTCGACCTTGCGCGCCAGCCAGCCCTGCCCCGACGCCGGTCTCAGAATCTTGGACGCCATCATGGGGGACAGGCTCAGCGCCAGGAACGCGGAGAAGAAGATAGCCGCGGTGACGGCCACCGCCAGCTCCACGAACAGGCGCCCCACATAGCCGGGCAGGAACATCAGCGGCGCGAACACCGCCATCAGCACGACGGTGGTCGCGACCACGGCGAAGAACACCTGGCGCGCACCGCGTTCGGCGCCCACCAGCGGCGGCTCGCCATGGTCGATGCGGCGCTGAATGTTCTCGGTCACGACGATGGCGTCATCCACCACCAGGCCGATGGCCAGCACCAGCGCCAGCAGGGTCAGGAGGTTCAGCGAGAAGCCGAAAGGCGCCAGGATGATGAACGTGGACAGCAGACAGATGGGCGCCACAATCGACGGAATGAGCGCCGCCCGCAGTGTGCCCAGGAAGATGAAATTGACCAGCGCCACCAGCGCAAGGGCGATGCCGATGGTGATCCACACCTCGTCGATGGCGTGCTTGGTGAAGACCGAATTGTCAGAGCCCACAACCAGTTCGCTGCCATCCGGCAAACCGGGTTGGACTTCTGCCAACAGGGCCTGGACGCCTTCGGAAATCTCGAGGTCATTGGCCTGGGACTGACGCGTAATGGCCAGGCCGATCTGATCCAGGCCGTTGCCCCGGAACAGGCGGCGATCCTCTGCGGGCGCCTCTTCGACCCGGGCGATGTCGCCGAGGCGTGTGACATAGGTCCCTTCACCTGAGCCGGCGCTGCTGACGGGCAGATTGGCGAACTCGGCAGCCGTGGAATAATTGCGCGCCACGCGGACCGTGTAGTCCTTGTCAACGGACTCCAGCGTGCCGGCCGGAAGTTCGATGTTCTGGCGCGTCAGGGCGGCTTCGACGTCCGACACGGTCAGACCCCGCGCGCCCAGGGCGGCGGCGTCCAGCCAGATTCGCATGCTGTATTCCTGGTCGCCGTAGATCTGAACCGCGGCCACGCCCGGGACCACCGAGAACCGGTCAACGAGATAGCGATCCGCGTAGTCGGTCAGCTCCAGCCGGTTCATGGTCTCTGACCGCAGGAACAGGATCATGATGGGCTGCCCGTCGGCGTCGGCCTTGGCCACCTCGGGCGGATCCGCCTGGGCCGGCAGATTGCCCAGAACGCGCGAGATGCGGTCGCGCACATCATTGGCCGCATCGTCGATATTGCGGTCCAGGGAGAACTCGATGGAGACCCGCGAGCGGCCATCACGGCTGGAGGATGTGACGCGCTCGATGCCCTGGATGCCCGCGATACGCTGCTCGATGGGCTCGGTGATCCGGCTCTCGATCACCTCGGCCGAGGCGCCCCGATAGTTGGTGCTGACCGAGACGATGGGCGGATCCACGTTCGGCAGTTCGCGCACCGGCAGGAAGAAGAACGCCGCCGCGCCGATGACGCAAAGCACGATCGCCGCGACGGCGGCGAAGACTGGACGGCGGACGGCGACGTCGGACAGCATCATGGCGCGGAGGTCCGGGTGACGGCGGCGTCCTGCGACGTCGCCGGGGCGTTCGAAGCGCCGGCGACCTGGACCGCCGCGCCGGGCTGAATGCGGTTGAGGCCCGAACTGATGACCCTGTCGCCCACACTCAGGCCCCGGATGATCTCGACCATGCCGGCCTCCACGGCGCCGGCCTGGACCTCGATGCGCTGGGCGGTGCTGCGCTCGCCGTCCGAAGCGATCCGATAGACGAAGGCGCCGGAGCCCTCATACTGCACCGCCGCCTCGGGCACCGCTGGCGCCGAGCGTTCGCCCTGCACAACCGAGACCCGCATGCTCATGCCCGGCCGGATGGACATGTCGGGATTGGGAAATTCGGCTCGCGCGGTCAGGGCGCGGGTCTGGGGATCGATGCGGGTGTCCAGATCGGCGATCCGGCCCGAAAACTCGCGCCCGGGGTAGGCGTCCGCCCGCGCCGTGATGGCCACGCCGGGCCGCAGCAGGGGCAGGTAGCGCTCGGGCACCTGGAAATCCACCCGCACAATCGAAAGGTCATCCAGGGTGGCGATAACCGTGCCGGGGTTCACCAGCGTGCCAGGGGTCACGGTGGTGAGTCCGAGAACGCCCGCAAACGGGGCGCGGATCAGCCGCTCGCCGCGTCGGGCCTGGGCGCCCTCCAGGGCGGCTTCGGCGGTTTCGAAATCGGTGCGGGCCTGTTCGGCCGTCACGCGCGGCGCAATGCCCCGCTCAGCCAGGCTCTCCCACCGCTCCATGTCGCGGCGCGCCTGACGCACCCGCGCCTCGGCCTCGATAATGCCGGCATCCTGCTCGTCTGCGCGCAATTCCACCAGGGGCGCGCCTGCGGCAACCCGCTGGCCATCCGAAAAGAAGACCCGCGTGATCAACTCTGTGGTGCGGGAGGTGATGTCCACCGACCGGCGCCCGCGGGCAACGCCCAGAACCTCGAAACTGTCGCTGAAAGCGCGGTCGATCACGCGAATCTCGGCGACTTCCTGGGCTCCGCGTCCGCCCCCGGGGCCGCCCGGACCGCCGCCCTCCTCGCCCGCAAAGGCCATGCGCAGGACCACCGCCAGCACCATGAGGGCGACGGCCGCGACGGCCGCGAACAGAAAGAAATGTCGTTTCAGCACAATGACCGGTCCGGCGCGTTGGGGAGAAGGCAAGCCCTTATCGGCCTGGCCCGTAGAGGCAAGCCCGATTGCAGTAACGTGATGAAGTTACGGAATCCGTCGCTTTCGGATGCGTTTTGTCAGAACCGGCGCCATACAGCCAGCATCGGCCCTCGGGACTCCGGAACATTGCGGCCAGCCACGGTCTGGCGCCATCCGGCCTGAAGGCTCCAGGCCCCCGAAGCGCGCACCACGGAGGTCTCCAAATTCGCCCACTCGGCTCCCTCTTCGCTGCGACCGGCGAACACCTGGTTCAGCACGCTCCAGCCGGGCGCCAATTCGGCTCCGGCGGTCAGGTCCAGCCGCGTCTCGTCCGGCAGTCCCTCCCGCAAGCGCCGCGCCGCCTGCACCTCGACGAAGGCGCCGCGCCAGGCGAAAGACCGTCCGCCCATTACGCGCAGGTCCCAGTCGCTGTCCCCCGCGCCCGGCGGCGCATAGACGGCGTTGCGCGCATCGCCGCCCCAAGCGTAGCCCGCATAGATGCTGAGCACCGTCCAGTCGTCTCGCCAGACATTGACCCGAACGCCCAGTTCCACCGGCCCGCGCCCCTGATAATCCACGAAGGCGTCCTTGCCGTCCTGCCAGTCGCTTTTTGCCTGCAGGGTGATCCGGTCGGTCAGGCCGTATTCCATGAACAGGCCCAGCACCTGATCGACCTGTTCGGCGGGGAGCGGCGCGCGGACGCCGGACAGGTCGAAGCCATCCTCGGCCCGCATGGTCTCGAATTTGAGAATGACCTGGGTCTCGCCCTTGGACGTCGGCCAGGCGCCCGCGTGGGCGACCTGCGACGCCAGGGCCGCCAGCGCGGCCGCCGCCCCGCTGACGCCCCTGATCAGGCGTCGTATCCCGGTGAGCGCCGGTCCAACTGGCGCAGGGCGCCGGGCCACGCCAGCGAAGAGATGAAGCCGATCGCCTGGCCCTGTTCCTTCGTTTCGGCCTGAGCCGCGTCCGGGGCGAACAGAACGCCGTCCCGGCCCGCGCTGAGAGCGCCGATCTGCTGACGGCAGGCCCGCTCCAGGAAGAAGATTCCCACCCAGGCCGCCGCCGCCGTCTCGCCCACCGCAAGGGTACCATGATTACGAAGCAACATCAGGGACTTGTCGCCGAGATCAGCCACCAGACGTTCACGCTCGTCATGGTTCAGGGCCAAGCCCTCATAGCCATGATAGGCCACCTGATGCTGCAGCAGGCAGGCGTTCTGGCTGAGGGGCAGCAACCCGTCCTTCTGCGCCGCCACCGCTACCCCCGCGTCCGTGTGCAGATGGATGACGAATTTTGCATCCTCGCGCGCCGCATGGACAGCAGAATGGATGGTGAAGCCCGCCGGATTGATGAAATTCGTAGTCTCCTGAACCACGTTTCCGTCCAGATCGACCTTGACCAGCAGCGAGGCCGTCATCTCGTCGAAGTAGTAGCCATAGGGGTTGATCAGGAAGTGATGCTCGGGCCCGGGGACACGGGCCGAGACATGGGTGAAGATCATGTCGTCCCACCCGTGCAAGGCGACCAGCCGGTAAAGCGCCGCCAGCTCAACCCGCGTTCGCCACTCGGCCTCCGAAACCCTGGATTTCAGCGAAGGTGATGCGTCATCAGCCATGACCGTCTCCCAAAGCAACCCTCTGAACCGTCACCGTCGCGCCACACGACGCGAGCGTCAAGGTTAGCGGCGCGTTAACCCCCTTTTCACTCCCACCGCGTCAAAGCTGAACCGTGGCGGTCCGCCGCCGAATCCCGAAAGGCGTGTCGTGGCCACTGAACTGTCCAGCGTCAAACCCGCTCCCGCAGACCTTCTGGCGCTGGCCCGGAGCCGCGACACGGCGGATCAGCAACGTCTGCTGCGCGGCGTCGCCGCCCTGTGTGAGGCTAATCCGCCTCGTCCCGGAGACCCGTCTCACGCCCTCCTGAGCGAAATTTTTCTGACCCTTGCGGCCAGGGCCGAGCGGGACATTCGGCGCACCCTGTCGGAATGCCTTGCGAAGGCGGACTGGGCGCCGCCGGCCCTGATCAACACCCTGGCCCTGGACGAAATCTCGATCGCGCGCCCGGTGATCGCCTCGAGCCCGCTTCTGAGGGATCAGGAACTGTTGAAGATCCTGGTCGAGTGCACCATCGAGCACCAGATCGAGGTTGCCCGCCGGCCGCGCATCAGCGGCCGCATCGCCGACGCCATCATTGAGGGCGGCGAACCCGCTGTGATGACCGCCCTGGCTGCGAACCGCACCGCCGAGGTCAGCGAGGCCGCTGTCCGCCGGCTGGTGGAGGCGTCCCAGCGCATCGCGGCCCTCCGCGCGCCCCTGGTGCGGCATCCGGCCATGAACGACCAATTGGCGCAGGAGCTCTACGGCTGGGTCGGCCAGGCCTTGCGACAGGCCATCCAGGACCGCTTTCGCGTGGACGCGCCGGCTCTCAGCGACGCCATTGATGAGGCGGTGCGCGCCGCCTACGCCCGAAAGGGCGAGGCCCCGCCCCCGGACCTGGACGACAATCCCGCCCGAGACGAGATGGAGCGACGGCTGGTGGCCAAGATGGACGCCTCGGGCCAGCTCAGACCGGGCTATCTGATCCGCGCGATCCGCGAAGGGCGGCTGAGCCTGTTCGAGCACGCCCTGTCAATCATGGGTGGATTTGCGCTGGCCCAGGTTCGCGACGCCGTGCGGGCGGACACGCCGGAGCCGCTCAGGCTTGCCTGCGCCGCCGTGGGCATCGACCGGGCGGTCTTCCCTGCGATGGTGGACGAAATCCGCAAGCTCACCGGCGGCCTGCCGGCCGGGGAGTTGCGCAAGCCGCGGTTGCTGGAGCGTTCGGGCGAAAGTGCGGCGCGGGCTTTCCGCGCCAATCGCGCCGCCTGATCGACAGCGCGCGTTTGACTTCCGGCTCCGCGTCCGCTTGCACTGGGCTGTGAGCATTCTTCCACCCTCCCCGCGCATCGCCTTTGTCGCCAGTGATCGGCCCGAGGCCCTGGCGTCTCGCGACGCCCTGTCAAGGCGCTATCCGTCCGTCCCGGAGGAGGACGCTGACGTGATCGTGGCGCTGGGCGGCGATGGGTTCATGCTGGAGATGCTGCACACCCACATCCACCGCCGCACGCCGGTTTTCGGCATGAACCGCGGTTCGGTCGGCTTTCTCATGAACGACTATGGCGAAGACGCCCTGATCGAGCGCCTGACAGGAGCCATCGCCACCGTCATCCATCCGCTGGAGATGCGGGCCTGGACCAGCGAGGCCCAGGTCCAGGTCGGTCTGGCCATCAACGAGGTGTCGCTGTTGCGCCAGACCCGCCAGAGCGCCAAATTGAGCATTCTTGTTGACGGGCGCGTCCGGCTAGAGGAACTCATCTGTGACGGCGTGCTGGTGTCCACACCGGCCGGCTCGACGGCCTACAATCTTTCCGCCCATGGCCCGATCATTCCGCTCGACGCCAAGGTTCTGGCCCTGACCCCCATCAGCGCCTTTCGACCCCGACGCTGGCGGGGCGCCTTGCTGCCGCACAGCTCCGAAGTCTGCTTCGATGTGCTCGAGGCTGACAAGCGTCCGGTCAGCGCCGTAGCGGATAATTTTGAGGTTCGACGGGTGCGCAAGGTCGAGGTGCGGGAACGGCGTGACATCGCCCTGACCATGCTGTTCGATGCCGACCGATCGTTCGAGGAACGGGTTCTGGCCGAACAATTCACGGCTTGAGTCACCGCTTCTTAAACCTGCGGGTGCAGACTGGCGGAGAACTGCTCTTGGAGTCTCCGCCGTGAACAAGTCCGCCCAGGTCATCCAGCCCCCCAACACCCTCCGCCAGAAAGTGGGCGGCGGTTTCGGCGGTATTGACGCCGGCGCCATCGCCAAGGCGGAAGAAGCGCTGGCGGCCATGGCCGACCAGTTCGGCGCCTGGCTGCAGGACGAGCTCGACAAGATGGATACGGCCTGGGCCGCCATCCAGACCGACGGCTACACAGTCGCGACCGCCGAAGGGCTGTATTTCCGCGCCCACGATCTCAAGGGTCTGGGCGGCACCTATCAGTATCCGCTGGTGACGCGGCTGGCCGGCTCCATGTGCCGACTGCTGGACAACGCCGAACAGCGCATGGATGCGCCGCTGCCTCTGCTGCAGGCCCATATCCAGGCCATCAAGGCGGTGGTGCGTGACAAGATCCAGACCGACGACCATCCGGTCGGCCGCGCTCTCGCGGAAGAACTGGAAGGGCAGGTCGCCGCCTTCAAGGCGTAGCCTCAGGCCGCGTTGGCGGCCAGCATCTCCGGCTCCGGCGTCCGGTCCAGGCGCTCCAGCAGATAGGTCAGGTCCTCGCGCGGCGTATTCGGCCGCTGGGTGAGGAACCGTTCCAGCATGCGCTGCTGGAACCGGTCGCCGCTCAGAACGACGCCTTCAGCCTGCATGCCGCGCCAGGTGTCCACACCCGCCCGGAACGCCTGGAACAGGCGCGGGGGCAGTCCGGCCCGGTCATAGATCGCCTTCAGGCCCAGAGGCCCGGCGTCATGGATCATCAGCCAGGCCCGGTCATGCGCCACGCCCGCCAACTCCGACAATCCCTGCTCGAAGAATGCCATCTGCCCCCGCGCCAGACCGCGCAACAGCAGGGAGGCGTTCAGCGCCTTGCGGGCGTTCAGGGTGGCCACAAAGGTCGGCAGGTCCGTGCTGACACCCGCCTGGTCAATCAAATCCACCGTGGCCCGCTCACGCGTGAACTGGGCCAGTTGAATGGCGGTCTCGGGCGCCAGGGCGTGACGCGTGACCAGATGCTCCCGCACCGCGTCACTGGCCAGGCCGATCAGTTTCTCCGTGATCGCCATGGGCAGCACCGGCCGGTAGGCCATGGCCGCCACCAGCTCGGGTGACTGGCCGAACCTTTCCAGAGCGCGTCCCATGCTCCGTTCCGAAAGGTCGGCGTTGTCGTTGGCCGCCAGGGCGCGGACGGCCAGCTCTCCCGCATCGGACGCGATGACATCGGCCACGTCCCGGGACACCTTGGGCCGGGAGGCCACCGCCACCTGCCGCGCGGACGACCCGCCGCGCACGATCTCGATCAGATCCTCGTCGGTGAAGGCGGGTGAGAAACCGATTATGGGCATGGCCACGGTGTCCACGTCCCGCGCCAGGCGTCGCGCCACGTCACGGGGCAGCAGATCAGACGATTTCAGCGTCACCGCCAAGGCTCGACGAACCATTTCGGCCACGTCGCCGGCCAGGACACGCAGGATCTTCTCGGCCGCCTCCCGGTCTGTGGAGCTGAGGTCAGCGCGGTCGATGGTGCGGCACAGCTTGTGGGCCGCCGTCGCCCGCTCGTCATCATCCCCGCTCTTGATCAGGCGATGCAGGTCCAGGTCAGTCAGGCGGGCGCGTGAGGGGATCATGGGAGCTTCCGGAAATCAGGCCGCGAGAATGTCGCCGTTATCCTTAAGGCCGCGTTTACCCTGACGACGGGAACGTCACTTCGAGCGTCGTTCTGTCAACCCTGCCGCGATTCCCCCGGCGGCGCGAACGCCTTGAGGAATGTGGTCGCCTCCCCCTCGCCCTGGGTCCCCAGCAACAGGTTCAGCAGGTTCTGATCCTGGCTGAGCCGATCCATGCGCGCAGCCAGCATGCGGTCCTGTTCGCTCAACGGCGGCGGGGACGGCGCCGAGGGCTGCTGCGGCGCGCCCACGGCGGGATGATCGCCCGCCGTGCGTTGCAGATTCGCATGAACCTCGGCCACCGTCGCCGGGCGGCCGCTCCGGTAGAAGATCGACCGGTTCGCCGCCGCCGCCTGGGGAAACAGCGCCGCAGCCGAAGCGCCGGGGCGCGTGGCCATGGCCTCCATCAGGGTGGCGGCGCCCGCCGGGCCCAGGAAGTGCGCCGCATAGAGGTCACCGCCGCCGGGCTCTCGCCCTGTCCGTCCACGCAGATAGGCCGCGTTGGACGCGGCCAGTTCGGCCGCCATGACCGAGGCCGCATGCGCGTCGAACCGCAGGTCCATGACCACGTTGCGGGCCGAGCCCTGGACGCGCCAGCGTCCGTCCGAGCCGCGGTGGATCAGGTCGGCGTACTGACCGTATCCATGTCGATGCCCGTTCTGCTTGAGGGTCGCCAGCCAGGTCTGCTCGATGAACTGGAACAACCCCGCAGCGGTGGAGGTTCGCGCCTGGGCCTGGGGATTCAGCGCGCTTTCGCGGCGCGCGGTACGCATCAGAAAGTCGAAGTCCACGCCGGTCGCACTGGAGGCGCGCCTGATGGCCGCCTCCACACCGCCGGATGAGGGAATCGCTCCGATGCTCATAAGGTTGACGGTCGTTTACGTTGGTTAACGAAACCCTAAACTTCGTTAACAGGCCCTTATGATCCACAGATCGCTCACTCCGATATCACGGTCTGCTGAACAGGCGTCGCCGTAAAGTCGCCACAACCCCGGCGCGACACTTCGTTCGTCGGACGTCGGTCTCGGCGGTCCGGCCTTTGTGAACAAGGGAGTGGACGTCATGATGATGAAGCTCGCAGGCGGAGCCGGTTCGGTTCATCCGCTGGATTTCAACAACCGCAAGCGGCCGGTTCCCCGCTGGGTCTGGCTGGCGGTCGGCGCCTCGCTCATGGTGCACGGCGCCGCCGGCGTGTGGCTGTATCAGCAACGGTTTGAACTGCGAGCGCCGGAAGCGACGCCGGAGCCGACGATCACGGACGTGCAGATCATGCCGCGTCCGCGCCCCCCAGAGCCGGAAACGGCCCAGACGCCGCCGCCGCCCACGGCCGTGCATCGTCCGGCGCCCAATCCGGTCCAGCCCACGGAAACGGCCCCGTTCACGCCGCCAGACATTCCGGTGACTGGTTTGGCGTTTGATCCGATCTTCGTTCCCGCGACCCCGGGTCCGGTGCAGCCCGCCGCGCCGGCGCAGAGCGCCCCCTCCACATCTCCCGGCGTGATCGCCAACCCTCGCTGGATCGCCCGACCCACGTCCGATCAGATGGCGCGCGCCTATCCGGGCCGCGCCTTGCGCGACGGAACGGAGGGCTCCGCCACCCTGCAGTGCTCGGTCACGGCGCGGGGCAGCCTGACCGGCTGCTCGGTGATGTCTGAAACGCCGGGCAGTCACGGCTTCGGACGGGCGGCCATGCAGCTGTCGCGACACTTCCGCCTCAGCCCCCGCACCGTGGACGGCCAGGCGGTGGAAGGCGCCGTGGTCACCATCCCCCTGACCTTCCAGCTGAACTAGAAGCGCAAAGGATCGAAGGCGGCCGCAAAGGCCGTCTTCGGTTCGCCCTGGACGGCCGCTGTCACCGTCCGGGCCACCGCGGGCGCCAGCAACCAGCCATTGCGGCGCGGCGCCAGGGCGGCGAACAGCCCCTCCCCCAGCGGCCCGGCCATGGGCAGGCCGTCGGGCGAGGCGCCGCGAACGCCCACGCGGGTCCGGCGCGTGCCGATGGACGTGAGGTCAAAAAAGCGCGCGGCGGCCTGCAGCATCTGTCGGGCCTGAACCGCGTCGGGCGCTACGTCGCGGCGATCGAAATCCATGCTGGCCCCCACCATCACGCCGCCGCCCATGGGCGCGACATAGGCTCCCGGGCCACGCCGCATGCATTCGACAGTCAGTCCGAACAGTTGCTCCAGCTGGCCCCGGATGGGACGAATCAGGCCGAGGACGCGCGCGGCCTCTGAGGGCAGCCCGGCGGGGGCTGCATGGGCGCCCATCGCCAGAATGACGGCGCCGGCCGACAGCACGTTTCCGGTCTCCAGCACAGCACGCCAGGAGCCATGCTCAGTCTCGAGACGCGCCACCCGGCCCTGGACCAGGGTGACGCCCTTCGCGGATCTGAGCGCAATCAGCGCGGGTTCGGCCTCGATCCGCCAGTCCTCCGGCGTCCTGACGACGCCGTTCTCCGCCCTGGCTGCGAATCCCGCTCCCAACAGCCGTTCGGCCACCGCTGCAGCGTCAGGTCCGCGCCACTCCGATCCCTCGGCAGAGATCATGAGGCTGTGACGCTCCGCGAACTCAGGCCACAGGTCACGGGCGGCGCGCAGCATGTCTGCCCGTTCGCGCGTCGTGTTCTCCAGGGCGCTTTCCATGGCGGGCGCGATCATGCCCGCAGCAACCGACGAGGCGTTGTCGCCGCCGGGATCGACAATGGTCACACCCCGTCCACGGCGGGCCAGTTCAACCGCAGTGGCGAGGCCCAGAACGCCCGCGCCGATGATGAGAATGTCTGAGGAGGATGACACGCGCCGTCATCGACCGGCGCGCGTCCTTTTTCAAGCTATTCGGCCGCCATCCGCGCGGCCCGCGCGCGATCGAGCCGTTTGACGAGGGCTTCATGCTGTCGCCACAACGCCTTCGGCAGGCGGTCGCCGAACTTTTCGAAGAAGGCTGGAATCAGGGCCGCCTCCTCGCTCCAGACATCAGGGTCCACGTCCAGCAGGGTCTGCATCTGCGCTTCGGTCAGATCGACGCCGTCAAGGTCCAGCGCCGCCGCCGTCGGCACATGGCCCACTGGCGTATCGATCGCTTCGGCCTCGCCTTCCAGCCGCTGGGTGATCCACTTCAGCACCCGCACATTGTCGCCGAAGCCCGGCCAGATGAAACGGCCATCCTGATCCTTGCGGAACCAGTTGACGAAGAAGATGCGCGGCAGCCTGGTCGCGTCCGCACGCTCGCCCAGCGCCAGCCAGTGGGCGAAATAGTCACCCATGTTGTAGCCGCAGAACGGCAGCATGGCGAAGGGGTCGCGGCGCAGTTCGCCCACCCGGTTCTCCGCCGCCGCCGTGCCTTCGGACGCCACCGTGGAGCCCATGAACACCCCGTGCTCCCAGTCGAAGGCCTCGGTCACCAACGGCACCGCGCTGGCCCGGCGCCCCCCGAACAGGATCGCCGAAATCGGCACCCCCGCCGGGTCTTCCCACTCCGGGGCGATGGTCGGGCACTGGTTCGCGGGCGCTGCGAAGCGAGAATTCGGGTGCGCCGCCGGCTCGCCGCGCGCCGGATCATAGGGTCGCCCCTTCCAGTCGGTCAGACCGTCGGGCGCGTCCTTCGTCAGGCCCTCCCACCACACATCGTTGTCGGCGGTCAGGGCGACATTTGTGAAGACGGTGTTCTTCGTCAGGGTCGCCAGGGCGTTCTGGTTAGTGTTGCGGCTGGTGCCCGGCGCCACGCCGAAGAACCCAGCCTCCGGGTTCACCGCATACAGCCGACCGTCGTCCCCGAAACGCATCCAGGCGATGTCGTCGCCCACCGTCTCGGCCTTCCAGCCCGCCAGTGTCGGCTGCAGCATGGCCAGATTGGTCTTGCCGCAGGCGCTGGGGAAGGCGGCGGCCACATAGTGCACGCGTCCCTTCGGGTCGGTCAGCTTCAGGATCAGCATGTGCTCGGCCAGCCAGCCCTCGTCGCGGGCCATCACCGAGGCGATGCGCAGGGCGTAGCACTTCTTGCCCAGCAGGGCGTTGCCGCCATAGCCGGAGCCATAGGACCAGATCTCCCGGGTTTCCGGGAAATGGACGATCCACTTGTCGTCGTTGCAGGGCCACGGCACATCCGCCTGCCCCATCGCCAGCGGCGCGCCCAGCGTATGGACGGCGGGCACGAAGGTCCCGTCCTCGCCCAACTGGTCCAGCGCCGCCTGGCCCATGCGTGTCATGATCCGCATGGACAGGGCCACATAGCCGCTGTCGGTGATCTCCACGCCCAGGGCGCTGATCTTCGACCCAAGCGGCCCCATGCAGAACGGGACCACATACATGGTGCGGCCCGCCATGCAGCCATCGAACAGGCGGTTCAGGCGCTCGCGCATACCGACCGGGTCGGACCAGTTGTTGGTTGGTCCGGCGTCGGCCTCGTCCTGCGAGCAGATGAAGGTCCGGCTCTCGACCCGCGCCACGTCCCTGGGGTCCGAGGCGGCGTAGTAGCAGCCGGGCCTTGTTTCAGGATTCAGAGGGCGCAGGGTGCCGCGCGCGACCAGATCGGCGGCGATGGCGTCGGCCTCGGCATGGGACCCGTCGCACCAGTGCACCCGGTCCGGTCTCGTCAGGGCGGCGATCTCGGCCACCCACTGGATCAGGCCACGATGCTTCGTCGGGGCCGCGTCCAGCCCCGGAATCGTCTCGATTTTCAACGCACGTCTCCCTGAGCTTCCCAGGCCCGGCAATCTGTCGTCGCCATGGCCTCACGACGATCACGCCGTGTTACGGAAAGGCAGAAACACCCCTTCTGACGCGGCGTCAACCGGCGCACATTTCGACCCGCAGGGCGCCGGGACCTGACAAAGAAGGGCATGATCTTGCCTTGGGCGGCCGCGCCAGCGACAGTCCCTGGGTTCAGGGAAGGCAAGAAATCATGCGCATCACGCCGGCCATCGTCGCCACAGCCACCATGCTCGTCGCCTGCGTCTCCAATGCGCAGCCGACTGAAGATCCGATCGGTCCATGGGCCATGATGCTGAGCGTGCCTTATGATCCGGGGGGCCAGCCCGTCATTAGCTGGATCAGCGAGAACGACACCCCTGGGCCGCCCGAGAGCGAAGAGCATTACATCAACGAGCATTGGGAGATGATGCTGCACCAGCCCGCTTCCATGGACCCCGACCCTGAACGCTGGACCCTGAGACGGATGCGTTACGTCTGCGGCGACAGCACCGTCGCGGTGCTGGAAACCCGGACCTTTGAGGGTGAAACGCTGGT
>NZ_PNLV01000037.1 GCF_013823285.1 Brevundimonas sp.
TCCGCCCCGGCCGGGGCGACGGGCGGATCCGGCCGGTTTGATACTCTTGATACGATTCAGACCCCGTTTCTCCGGACGCCGGAGTCCGAAATCCAGCCCTTGTGCAGGGCCGGTTTCAGACCGATTTCGGACAATTCGGACTCTGTTTTTTCGGGTCCGGAGTCTGAAATCCGACCTCAGGCGGCGCACTCGGCGGGGACGTTGTCTTCGTCCTCCCACAGGGCGCAGCTGCGGTCGATCTCGGCCTGGATCATGGCGCAGGGGTTGGCCGGGTTGCAGGGCGGGCGGGTGGCCGGGCTGACCTGACGGCACTGGTCCGCCAGGGCCTGGGCGGCGGCCTGTCCCCGCTCCTCGGCGCAGCTGCCCACCTCGCCCCCGGGCAGCAGCCCCGGCGTGGGCGGCGAGGCCGGCGGGGTCGGCTCGGGGGCGGGCGCGCCCGCCGCGGGCGTCGGCGCCGGGGCTGCGGGGGGCGGGACCGGCTCGTCCGCCTGGCCGCAGGCGGCCAGCAGGGCCAGCGCCGCGAACGGCGCGGCGACGGGGGCGATCAGGCGGCGCAGGGGGCGAAACATGGGGCGGGCTCCTCAGTCCAGGGCGCAGATGTCGGGCAGGCCGCGCAGGCGTCCGCCCGCGTCCAGCCCATAGCCCACAAGGTATCGGCTGGGCGCCTCCCACCCCACGAAGTCGGGGGTCAGGGCGCGCGGCTCGGGCCAGGGCTTGCGGGCGAAGACGCAGGTCAGCACCTCGGCGGCGCCCGCCTCACGGGTGATGCGAACCGCCTCGGCCAGGGACAGGCCCGTGTCGAAAACGTCGTCCAGGATCAACACCTTGGCGCCCTCCAGCGAGCGCTGGCAGGGGGCGCGCACCTCCACCTGGCCCCTGCTGGCCTGGCCGTCCCCGTAGGAGGCCAGCCACAGGGCGTCGAAGCGCACATGCCGCCCCCGCCGGGCCAGGGCCCGGGTCAGGTCGGCGGCGAACCACAGCCCGCCGGTCAGCAGGCACACGGCGATGGTCTCGTCGTCGATGAGGGGGGCGATGCGCGCGGCCAGGTCCGCCACATGGGCGGCCACCTGGGCTTCGGGCAGCAGGACGGCGGGCGTTGCGGGGTCAGCCATGCGAGGCGGATAGCGCCTCGTCACCCGGGCTGTCGAGGGGTTCGGCCGCGATGGCCTCCTCCGGGCGCTCCAGCCCGATGGCCCCGCGCAGGATCGGCTCGGGCCGGAACTGCACCGAGGCGCTGGGCGGGGGAACGGGGGCCGGAACCGGCTCGGGCCGGGCGCTCAGGTCGAAGGCCACGCCGATGTCGGCCACCCGGGCCTGGGGATCCGGCGCCAGGGTGGCGAAGCCCAGCACCGCGCCGGGCGCGATGGCCGGGCCGGGCACGGTCAGCATCTGATGGCCGATCTCGCGGCCCTCGGCGTCCAGCAGGGCGATGCGCACCACCGGCGGGGTCACCGCCCGGTTGCGGACATTCCTCAGGGCGCCGGAGACCAGCACCTTGCCGTGGTCGTTGGGGGCGGGCCGGGCGCGCACCGAGGCGAACTCCAGCCCCACCGGGTTCACCGGGGCCCCCACGGCGGCGTAGGCGGCGGCGGTGCGCGGGTACATCTCCACCACCTGCACCCGGAACAGCCAGGCCGCGCCCAGCAGGCCCACGAACAGGCAGGCCAGTCCGGCCCAGACACCCCCCACGGCGGCGGCCCGGCGCATGCGCCGCTGCTGCTCGGCCCGCGCCCGGAACGCCTTCGGCAGCTCCGGCGCCGGCGCCTCGGCCAGGGAGTCGGGGGCCAGATCATCCCGCTTGCCGAACGCCGCCGGCTCTGCGGCCTTGGCGGTCAGCTCCAGCGGCTCGTCATGGGGGGTCGCGCGCCAGGTATGGGCGCACGACTGACAGCGCACGCGCCGCCCGTTCGGCCCCAGACTGTCGTCAGGCACGAAATAGCTGGTGGCGCACTCGGGACAGGTCAGTATCATGGCCGCGAATGCGAGGCGCGCCGCCCCCTCCCACAGGACCGCTCGCGCGATCCGAAATCCGTCAGTAACTTCATGCCGTTCACGTCCCGCCGCGCCACGACCAGCGCCCCGTCCGCTTTCACCGAGACCGCCCGGCTTCAGGGCGTGGATTTCGGCTACGCCAAAGGGCCCCGCGTGCTCCGGGACGTGGACCTCTTATTGCCCCGCGGCTCTTTCCACTTCCTTACCGGCCCGTCGGGCGCGGGCAAGTCGTCGCTGCTGCGTCTGCTGCACCTGACGGCGGCGCCCGGCCGGGGGCGGCTGAGCCTGTTCGGGGAGGAGACCGGGGGCCTGCGCAACCGCGATGTGACCGCCTTGCGCCGCCGCATCGGGGTGGTGTTCCAGGACTTCCGCCTGATGGATCACCTCAGCGTCTTCGACAACGCGGCCCTGCCCTTGCGGCTGGCCGGGCGCCGCGCCGGGGACTATGGCCCGGACGTTGAGGAGATGCTGCGCTGGGTCGGGCTGGGCGGCCGCATGGACGCCCTGCCGGAGACCCTGTCGGGCGGCGAGAAACAGCGGCTGGCCATCGCCCGGGCGGTGATCGGCAAGCCGGACCTGATTCTGGCCGACGAGCCGACGGGCAATGTGGACGCGGCCATGGGCGCACGGCTGCTGAAGCTGTTCCAGGGGCTGAACCGCATGGGCGCCACAGTGCTGATCGCCAGTCATGACACCGCCCTGGCCGAACGCTCGGGGGCCGACGTGCTGCATCTGGAGAACGGCCGCATCCACGGAGGGGCCGCATGAGCCGGGCCGGGAGCCTGCTGCCGCGCGACCCCGGCGGGGAGGCGTGGCTGGGCGCGGTGATCGGCGTGCTGTGCTTCATCGCCTGTCTGATGGCCGTCGGGGCCCTGGCGGCCGACCGGGCGGCGCACGGCTGGAGCGCGCGGCTGCGGGCCGAGGCGACGGTGCAGGTGCGGCCCCGGGCCGACGAGACCGGCGACGCCGCCGCAGCCCGCGCCGCCGAGACCCTGGCGGGCGTGGACGGGGTGGAGGAGGCCCAGGCCCTGGGCCGCGAGGCGGCCGAGGCCCTGCTGCGGCCCTGGATGGGCGAGGCGGCGCTGGAGGACCTGCCGCTGCCCCATCTGGTGACGGTACGCCTGTCGCCCGAGGCCCCGGCCTCGGCCCAGGCGCTGGGCGAGGCCCTGGCGGAGGCGGGGCTGGACGCCTCGGTGGACGATCACTCCCTCTGGCGCGGCGAGATCGAGCGCTCGGCCCTGACCCTGACCACCCTGGCGCTGGCGGCCTTCGCCCTGACGGCGACGGCGGCGGGGGCGGCCATCACCTATGCCACCCGGGCGGGCATCGCGGCGCGGCGGCGCGAGATCGAGATCCTCAGCCTGTCGGGCGCCGGGCACGGCCAGATCGCCTGGCAGTTCCAGAAGCGCTTCGGCCGGCTGGCGGCCATCGCCGGGGCCGGCGGCGGCGCGGCGGCGGCGGCGCTGCTGGCCGTGGTGCGTCTGGCCGGTGGCGAGGGGGGTCTGAGTCCCGCCCTGCCCCTGGTCTGGAGCGACCTTGTGATCCTCTCGCTTTCGCCTTTGCTTGCCGCTACGGTCGCCCTTGCAGCCGCCTGGCTGGCCGCGAGACGGGCTCTGGACAACAGGGCCCGCAACACGGCAAGCAGCAACGTTTCTTCCGGGGCAGGGAGCGTGGAATGAGATTACTGGCGGCCATCGTCATCGCCGTTCTGCTGTGGGGCGTGGGCCTGTTCGCCTTCGCGGACCGGGTGCGGTCGATCACGCCCGCGCCGGAGCCGGCGCCCGCCGACGGCATCGTGGCGCTGACCGGCCCGTCGGCCGCACGGGTCAATACGGCGGTGCGCCTGCTGGATCAGGGCAAGGCCCGGCGCCTGCTGGTCTCGGGCGTCAATCGCGAGGTGCGGCGCGAGGAGTTGCGGGCCCTGACGCCGGGCTCAAGCCGCCTGTTCGACTGCTGCGTGGATCTGGGTTTCGACGCCGAGAACACCATGGGCAACGCCCAGGAGATCGCCGCCTGGGCCCGCGCCAAGGGCTTCGACAGCCTGATCGTGGTGACCTCGGACTACCACATGCCGCGCAGCCTGCTGGAGATCCGGGGCATGGCCCCTGACGTCGCGCTGACGGCCCATGCCGTGCGCACCCCTTCGCTGGACAGCGACAACTGGTGGCGCTCGCCCGCCGACGCGCGGCGCATGGCTCTGGAGTACAACAAGTACCTGGTGGTGCTGGCCCGCGAGACGGTGCTGGGCCTGACCGGCAGGGGCCGCGCCGGGGACACCTCCCGGGGCGAGCCGGAAACGGCCTGAAGCCTTGATCATCCTGCGGTCCATTCTGTTCAACCTGTGGCTCTGGCTGTCCATGCCGCTGTTCGCCGTAGGCCTCTCTCCGGCGCTGCTGCTGCCGCACCGCTACGCCATGGCGGTCATCCGGCTGTGGGCCCACACGGTGCTGTTCGGCCTGCGCTGGCTGGCGGGCGTCAAGGTTGTGGTGACGGGGCTTGAGCACCGGCCCGCAGGCGCCGCCCTGCTGGCCGGCAAGCACCAGGGCATGCTGGACATCGTGGCCCCCTTCACCTTCCTGGACGACCCCTGTTTCGTGCTGAAGAAGGAGCTGACGCCCCTGCCCTTCTTCGGCTGGTTCGCGTGGAAGACGAAGATGATCGCCGTGGACCGGGCGGCCCATTCGAAGGCCCTGAAGGACATGGTGCGCCAGACCCGGGTGCGCCTGACCGAAGGGCGCCAGATCCTGATCTTTCCCGAGGGCACCCGGACGCTTCCCGGTCAGCCCGGCGACTACAAGCCCGGGGTGGCGGCCATCTACCGCGACCTGGACGCCCCGTGCCACCTGATGGCCACGGATTCCGGGCGCTGCTGGCCGGCGAAGGGCTTCATCTACCGCCCCGGCGTGGTCACCTTCGCCTTCCTCCCCCCCCTGCCAGCTGGCCTGAAGCGCGCCGAGTTCATGGCGAGGCTGGAATCCGACATCGAGGCGGCCTCGCGCGCTCTGCTGCGGGACTGAACACCCAGGCCGCAGCCGTCAGCCCCCGGGCGTCGCGCCCTCAGTCCTCGTCCGGGGCCTCGTCGGGAATTTCCGGCGTTTCAGGCGCGGCGGGCGCCAGGGTGCGGACCTCGCCCAGTTCGGCGCCCGGGAAGGTCTGCATCACCGCCCGCACGAAGGGATCGTCCAAAATCGCCTGACGCGCCACATCCTTCTCGCGACGGTCGCGCTCGATCAGGGTCTCGCCCCCGCCTTGGCCGTTGGCGGCGATCAGCCAGGTGCGGCCGGTCCAGTCCTTGAGCCGCGAGGCCAGCCGCCGGGCCAGATCGTGAGGCGCGCCGGGAACAGGCTCGAAGGTGATGGCGCCGGGCTTGAAGGCGATCAGGCGCACATAGCGCTGCACGTCCATCTGCAGGCCGATGTCGCGCTTCTCGCCGATCAGGGCCACGGTCTGGTCGAAGGTCTGGGGGTCGGGAAGGGTTTCGGCCTGTGCGGTTGGCCGCGCTGCGATCTGGGCGCTGGCCCCGCCGCCGCCGCCGCCGCCCCGCGGCGCCGACGCGCCGGAGCCGCCGCCCACGGGTTCGCCGGACTGCAGCTTCTTCAGCGCCTCTTCCGGGCCCGGCAGGTCGGCGGCGTAGGCGAGACGGACGATGGCCATCTCCACCGCATCGGCGGGATTGGGGGCGCGGCGCACCTCTTCATGGGCCTTCAACAGCATGGACCAGACCCGGGACAGGGATCCCGCCGAGATGGAGGCGCCCAGCGCCGCCAGCCTCTGGGCCTGATCATTGGGCAGGCGGGTGGCGGCCGGGCCGAGCATCTTGGAGACCGAGGCCGCGTGGCAGTGCTCCAGCAGATCGTTGACCACCTGGGTCGGATCGGCGCCGAAGCCATAGAGCTGGCGGAACATCTCCAGAGCCTCGGGGGTGCGGCCGCCCATCAGGCTTTCGAACAGGGCGATGGTCTGGGTGCGGTCGGCCAGCCCCAGCATGTCGCGCACCACCTCGGCCTTGACCATCTGGCCGCCCTCGGCCTGGACCAGAGCCTGATCCAGCAGGGACAGGCCGTCGCGCACCGAGCCCTCGGCGGCCCGGGCGATCAGGGCCAGGGCCTCGCTGTCGATCTTCATGCCCTCCTTGTCCGCCACCTTCGCCAGGTGCCCGGACAGGATCTCGGGCTCGACGCGGCGCAGGTCGAAGCGCTGGCAGCGCGACAGGATCGTCACCGGCACCTTGCGGATCTCGGTGGTGGCGAAGACGAATTTCGCGTGGGGCGGCGGCTCCTCCAGGGTCTTCAGCAGGGCGTTGAAGGCCTGGGTCGAGAGCATGTGCACCTCGTCCAGCACATAGACCTTGTAGCGCGCCTCGACCGGGCCGTAGCGGACGCTGTCCAGGATGTCGCGGATGTCGCCCACGCCGGTGTGGCTGGCGGCGTCCATCTCCATGACGTCCATGTGCCGGCCTTCCATGATGGCCGCGTCGTGGCGGCCATTGGCCGTCAGGGCCAGGGAGGGGCGGTCGATGGTGTCGGATTCGTTGTTCAGCGCCCGGGCCAGCAGGCGGGCCGTGGTGGTCTTGCCCACCCCGCGCACCCCGGTCAGCATGAAGGCGTGGGCGATGCGGCCGCTGGAAAAGGCGTTGGTCAGGGTGCGCACCATCGCCTCCTGACCGATCAGGTCCTCGAAGGTGAGCGGCCGGTATTTGCGGGCCAGCACAGTGTAGGCGACATCCGACGGCGGCGCGGCGGGCGCAGCCGGGGCCGGGGCCGGGGCCGGGGCCGGCGCTTTCACAGTCGCTTCGACGGGCGTTTCAACTGGCGCTTCCGGAGCGGCTTCGGCCGGGGCTCCAAACATGTCCTCGGTGTTGGGGTCCCGCTCCTGGGCTTCGGAGTCAGCCTCGCCGCCTTCGAGGGCGTCGTCCTCCCAGGGAGGCCCGTCCGATTTCAGGTCCGTATCGCTCATGCCCTGTCATAGCGCGCCGACTCCGCCGCTGCGAAGCCGCAAGGCGCGATTTCCAACAGTTTCCGAAAACGCCCTCAAGCAGCAAGGCCCCGCGGGCCGCGCGTCAGGGCGAAAATCGCGCCCTCAAGCAGCGAGCCGCCGCGCGGCGAGCGATAGGGCCAAAAATATGAAGGTGGAGACCGACACGACCCGAAGGTGAATTCGTTGTGGCTGCTGCCTTCCGGCCCTGACCAGGTTGGCGAAGCCTCCGCCCGCACCGATCTCCGTGAAGGGATATGGCGTCTAAACGCCGATTGATCAAGCGGGGCCTTCCGGCGTCGGCCGGTCGGGCCTAGATAGGCGGCGATGGCCTTTCTCCAGAATACCTTTTCCGGCAACCCGCTGGAGCGCGTCAGCGACCGGCGCAACGATCCCGACTGGATCGCCGAACAGGAGGAGAACCCCCACGCCCTGGCCCTTGCCCTGTGGGAGGGCCGGCCCCTGATCGAGGAACACGCCGAGGGCCCGCGTCTGGCCTGGCTGTCCATGCCCCACGCCATGGACCTGACCCGCGACCGGCGCGCCTTCCTGGGCCTGTGGAAGGACGCGCCGGTGTTCGCGGTGGAGTTCGAGGGCGCTGCCGATCCGGCGGCGGGGCCGGTCATGGGTCTGGGCGCCTTTCACGAGATGCGGGCGGCCGCCGCCCTGCTGCCGGGTCACGAGGCGGCCATGGCGGGGGCGGCCAAGTCCCTGTTCGACTGGCGCCGGCGGCACGGCTTCTGCGCCGCCTGCGGGACCGAGACCCGGGATTCCGGCGGCGGCTGGCGGCGGGCCTGCCCGGCCTGCCGGGCCGAACATTTTCCGCGGGTGGACCCGGTGGTGATCATGCTGCCGACGCATCAGGGGCGCTGCCTGCTGGGGCGTCAGGCCTCCTGGCCCGCCGGGCGCATGTCGGCCCTGGCCGGGTTCCTGGAGCCGGGCGAAAGCATCGAGGAGGCCTGCGCCCGCGAGGTGGAGGAAGAGGCGGGCCTCGAGGTCACCGCCGTACGCTATCATTCCAGCCAGCCCTGGCCCTTCCCGTCCCAGCTGATGATCGGCCTGATCTGCGACGTCAGCCATGACCGTGCCGCGCCGGACCAGACAGAGCTGGAGGCGGTGACCTGGCTGACCCGTGAGGAGGCCCGCGCCGTGCTTGCCGGAACCCATGCCGAGGTTCTGCCCCCGCCGCCCATCGCCATCGCCCGCACCCTGCTGCAGGCCTGGGTCGACGCCGAAGACTGACCCCTGCGACGCCGGGACGCCTTTCAGGCGGTTGCGAACCCCGCCGGGCCGTGTAAGACAGCCGCAAACCATGACCTTGGCCGGAATTCGGCCCTCTACACGGGACTCGACCACGCGCATGAGCGGCGATCTGAAGTGGAACAAGATTTTCGGCGCCGGTCTGGCGACAGTCCTCGTCATCCTGGGCGTGAACCAGGTGTCAGGCTTCATCTACTCCGGCAAACCGCCCGAGAAGATGGGCTATTTCATCGACGCGCCCGAGGAAGCCGCAGGCGGCGCCGCTGAAGTGGAATTGCCGCCGGACTGGGGCACGGTTCTGCCTGTGGCCGACATGACGGTCGGTGAGCGCGCCTTCGCCCGTTGCGTGGCCTGCCACACCATCAATCAGGGCGGGGCCGACGGCATCGGCCCGAACCTTTATGGCGTGGTCGGCGGCCCGATGCTGCACAGCGCGGGCTTCGACTATTCGCCCGCCCTGCGCGAGCACGCGGCCCAGAACCCCACCTGGACCTACGATGAGCTGGACCAGTTCATCACCGCCCCGTCCCGCCACGTGCGCGGCACCAAGATGTCCTTCGCCGGCATCCGAAACACCGAGGAGCGGGTGGCCCTGATCGCCTACCTGCGCTCGCAGGGCTCGGGCGGCTACGCCATCCCCGCGCCGGATCCCTCGCGCCAGCCCGGCGCCGAGGAAGAGACCCCGGCCGAAGGCGAGGCCGTCGAGGGCGAAGGGCTGGACCAGACCCCGGACGAGGGCGTCGCCGCCCAGCCGGACGAGGAGGCCACCAGCCCGGCCCAGCCCGCGGCGACCAGTTCTCCGCAGAACTGACGTCGGTTTTCAGGAAATCAAAGGCCCGGCCCGCAAGGTCCGGGCCTTTTTTGTGCGCGCCGGGGGCCGCCCCTAGAGGCGGCGGCAGGCGCTGGGAGGATCGCGGTGGGCCATGGCGTCGGAGAGCGCCTCCACCGCCACGCCCCTGTCGGGATCAACGTGGATCAGCCGTTCGCCGTCCAGCATCATGGCCACATGATCCGGCCAGAAAATCAAGTCGCCCCGCATCAGGGCGTCCATATCCGCAGGGCGGCCAAGGGTCTGCTGCTGGTCCGCCGCGCGGGGGCAGCCCAATCCGCAGGCGTACAGCGCCTGTTGCACCAGGGCGGGCGCATCCAGCCCGGTTCTGTCCCGTCCCCCGGCCTGGAACGGCGCGCCCACGAAGCGCTCGGCCACGGCGGCGGGTTCTGCATCAAAGGCGTGGAAATCGGCCAGATCGGCCACGGAGATCCAGCCCAGGCGGGCGAGACGGGCGAACGCGCCCTTCGTCTCCAGAACCGTCACCAGGGCGTTCAGGTTCAGCGCGGCCCGGGCCGCATCCCCTGGAGCATCGAAGACGGGCGCATCGAAGACCGGAGCATGGACCGAGGCGACCCGGTGGGTGGGCTCGACCACCTCTTCGGACAAGGCCTCGACGGCCACATGGCCCACGACCCCGTCTCGCCTGGAACGGCCCCACGCCCAGCCGCCCGAGATCTCCAGCACATCGAAAACTTCCCCGAAGGCCAGTTGGTCAACCAGAAGCGCGGCCTCATCGGCCCGGTGGCGCACCGGCGTCGCCGGCAGGAGGCACTGCATGGGGGCGACCGCCCGGTATCGCCCCGCCTCAAGCACGCCCTCAAGCGCCTGGTCGGCCAGGTCGGGCCGGGCCAGGGTCACGCGCGGATCATGGGCTAAGGGCAGGGACAAGGATCGCGGTCCATGGATCGGGAGCTTCATCCCTACACCGCGATGCCGAAGGGGCGGTTAATATCGTTGGTTACTGTCAGGCATAACGTGAGCGCAGCATGGCGAAACAGGCGCGCAGGGCCTGGGCTTCGCCGCCTTCAGGATGTCCCGGCCGCGCCCGCGGATTCCAAGCGAAGATATCCAGATGCGCCCACACCCCGGTCTTCGGCGCGAAGCGTTGCAGGAACAGGGCGGCGGTTACCGATCCGGCCTGGGCCCAGGCGGCGGAATCGTTGCGCAAATCGGCCATCTCGCTGTTCAGGCTGTCGCGGTAGCCGGGCCACAAGGGCATGCGCCACAAGGGATCCCGCACGCGGCACGCGGCCTCCAGCAGGTCGGCGGCGAGGGGTTCGTCATCGGTATAGACCGGCGGCAGTTCGGGGCCCAGGGCGATGCGGGCGGCCCCGGTCAGGGTGGCGAAATCCAGGGTCAGGTCCGGCTGATGCTCCCCGGCCCGGGCCAGGGCGTCGGCCAGGACCAGACGGCCCTCGGCGTCGGTGTTTCCCACCTCCACCGTCAGACCGGCGCGGGTGGACAGGATGTCGCCGGGCCGGAAGGCGTCGGCGGAGATGGCGTTCTCCACCGCCGCCACCAGCACCACCAGCCGCACCTTCAGGCCCGCCTGCATCACCAGCCGTCCCAGCGCCAGGGCGTGGGCCGAGCCGCCCATGTCCTTCTTCATGTTGCGCATGCCGGCGGCGGGCTTGATATCCAGCCCGCCCGTATCGAACACCACCCCCTTGCCCACCAGCGCCACCAGCGGCAGGTCCGTCTTGTCCAGATTCCAGCCGATCTCGATCAGGCGCGGCGCCCGCAGCGCCGTGGCGGCACGGCCCACGGCGTGAACGGCCGGATAGTTCGCCTCCAGCAGGGCGTCGCCGGTGGTGACGGTGATCGCGGCGCCGGATTCCTCGGCGATCTCGCGCGCGATGGTCTCGATCTGCAGCGGCCCCATGTCGGCGGCGGGCGTGTCCACCATCTCGCGGGCCAGGGCGGCGGCGGCGGCGATGCGGGTCAGGTCGTCCAGATCAGCGCCGTCCGGCGCGACCAGACGGGCCGCGCCATTGTCCTTGCGAGGTTTGTAACGGTCGAAGCGGTAGGCCCCCAGGGCGAAGGCCAGCGCCGCGAGCGCCGCGTCGCCGCCCTGCATCCCCTCGAAGGCGTAGTCCCCGGCGGGCAGGCGCGGGGCCAGGGCGCGGGCGGTCATGGGATCGAAGGCCTCGCCCGCCCCCCACAGGATCGTCTGAACGCTCCCGTCGTCGCCCGGAACCGCCAGCAGTTCGCCGCGCGCGCCCTTGAACCCGTTGGCCCTGGCCCAGGCGGCGACGCGGCCGTCCGTGATCCCGGCCCCCTCGGCGACGAGGCGGATCGGAACGGCGTGTCCTTCGGCGGAGGGGATGACGGCGTCGGGCATGGCGGTCTTTCACGGATTAACCAAGGATTGACGCGAACGGGCCAGACTCGGGCATGCAGGAAACCGTTCGGACCGAACCCATGTCGCGCAAGCTGACCTTCGCCGCAACCGCCCTCCTTCTGGCTTCGGCCGCCCCGGCCCTGGCGCAGCAGACGGCTGCTTCCACGGCGCCGGCCGCCGCCACCGCAGAGCAGCGCGCCGCCTACGACCGGGCGGACCCTCTGGCGCGTTCGGTGTTCTGGGGCCGCGAGGTGGAGGTCAACCCGAATGATCCGGTCGCGGGGGTGCGTCTGGCCCAGGCCCTGCGCGAACTGGGACGTCATGACCGCGCCGCCGAAGCGGCCCAGGCTGTGCTCATGACCCAGCCGGGCAATGTTGAGGCCATGCTGGAGATCGGGCGCGCCCATATCGCCCGCGGTCAGGCCTTCTACGGCGTCGCGGCGCTGGAGCAGGCGCGCGATACGGCGCCGAACGACTGGCGGCCCCTGTCGCTGCTGGGCGTGGCCTATCAACAGGTGCGGCGCCCCGCCGACGCCCAGGCCGCCTGGGCGGCCGCCCTCCGCCTCTCGCCGGACAATCCGACTGTCCTGTCCAACATGGCCATGGCCATGGTCGCCGGCGGCGACTCCGCTGGAGCCGAGCCGCTGTTGCGACGCGCCGTAGCCCAGCCGGGCGCGAGCCTTCAGATGCGCCAGAACCTGGCCCTGGTGCTCGGGCTGAACGGAAACCGGGCCGAAGCGGAGCAGATCCTGCGCCGCGACCTGCCGCCCGAGCAGGCGGACCGCAACCTGAACTGGCTGAACAACGAATCCGCCCGCCCCACCCGCGACCGCACCTGGGAGTCCCTGTCGGGACGCTGAGCAGACGGTTTTGGGCTTTAAGGCTTGAGGCTGGGGCGAAGAACGCCCTCAAGCCGCGAGCGTCCGCGACGCGAGCATAGGGCAAGAAAGAAGCTGCGGGCCGCCGCGAGGCGGACGCAGCGCCTTACATGCTGTCCTGGATCTTGATGATCGCCGGGCCCAGGATGACGATGAACAGCACGGGCAGGAAGAACAGGATCATCGGCACGGTCAGCTTGGCCGGCAGGGAAGCGGCCTTCTTCTCGGCCGCCGACAGGCGCAGGTCGCGGTTCTCCTTGGCCATGACGCGCAGGGCGGTGCCGAGAGGCGTGCCGTACTGTTCGGACTGGATCATGGAGGTCATGACGGCCTTCACACCCGGATGGTTGGTGCGCCGGGACATGCCTTCATAGGCCATGCGCCGCTCCGGCAGATAGCTGAGCTCGGCCGACAGCAGGGACATTTCCTCGGCCAGTTCGATGGAGCGGCCGCCGATCTCCTGGCTGACCTTGGCGATGGCGGCGTCCACGGACATGCCGGATTCCACGCAGATCAGCATCAGGTCGAGGGCGTCGGGAAACGCCTGCATGATCGAGGTCCGGCGCTTGGCGATGCGGTTCTCGAGGTACAGGTTCGGCGCATAGAAACCGATGCCCGCGGCCATCACCGTCAGGGCCAGGCGCGACATGGACGGCAGGTCCATCACCCCGAGGACGTAGAAATAGAAGATCGCCACGGACAGGAACACGAACGGGGTGGCGAAGCGGAAGAAGTAGAAGGTGGTCAGGGGGCGGGGACCGCGGAAGCCCGCCTGGGCCATCTTGTCGGCCACCTTGGGGTCTTCCAGCAGCTTGGAGAGGTTCAGCCGCTCCACCACCCGCTTCTTGAAGCCGTCGTCGGTGTGGCGCAACCCGCCCTGGGCGTTGCGGACAATGGCCTCTCTCGAGCGGCGACGCAGCTCCTCGCGCCGCACGGCGACGGCCTTCATGCGGCCCTCCAGCTGGGCGCCCTGGGCCATGGAGCCCAGCACGGTGACCAGGGTGGCGAAGACCAGCACTCCCACCCCGATCGAGAGCAGGTTCTGCATGTCCGTGAAGAAGGCGATCAGGTCCATCCGCCGCCCCTAGAACTTGAACGAGATCATGCGCTTCATCACGAAGATCCCCATGGACATCCACATGGCCGAGATCAGCAGCATGATCTGGCCGCGCGGATCGGTGAACAGCAGGATCATGTACGCGGGGGTGGTGATCATCACGATCATCATGACCGCCGGAGGCAGCGAGCCGATGATACCGGCCGAGGCCACGGCCTCGGACGACATGGCCTTGATCTTCTCGCCCATCATGCGGCGGGCGCGCAGCACCGTGGACAGGTTGCCAAGGGCTTCGGCCAGATTGCCGCCGGTCTTCTGCTGAATGGCGATGACGATGGAGAAGAAGCGCAGCTCCGGCGTCGGCATGCGCTCGTACATGCGGTCCAGCGCCTGCGACAGGGTCAGGCCCACGCCCAGACCCTCCACCAGCCGCTGGAACTCGGGACCCAGCGGCGCCGGGCTTTCGCGGGCGATGATCTTGAAGCAGTCGTGAACCGGCAGGCCCGACTTGATGCCGCGCACGATCACATCCACGGCGTTGGCGAATTCGCCCGAGAACTTCTTCATGCGGCGCTTGCCCAGGAAGCCCACGACCCAGCGGGGCAGCCCCACGCCGGTGATCAGGGCCACCCCGATGGTCAGCAGGGGATTGAGACCCAGCACCAGGGCGATCAGGCCGGACGCGAGACCGGACATGACGCTGAAGATGATGAAGGTGCGCATCTTCATGGACAGACCGGCCTGACGCAGCTTGGCCGCCATGGTCACACGGGCCTTGCGCTCCTTGCGGTCGGATTCCTTGAGCTGATCCATGATCTGCTTGCGGCGCTGTTCCGGCGTATTGGCGGCGGCGCGCGCGGCGGCCTGGGCCTTTTTGGGATTGCCGAACGCCTGGGCGCGCTTGACGGCCCGGCCCGAGGAATCATCCCCGCCGACGAAGACCCAGCCGAGGCTGGCGATGACCACGAAGGCGAGAACGGCGGCGGTGAGCTCCAGCATGGCCTATTCCGCCGCATCCAGGGCTTCGGCCAGTTCGCGCTCCAGCCCGTAATAGCGGGCGCGGTCCCAGAACCGGGGACGGGCGATGCCGGTGGAGCGGTGACGCCCGATCACGCGGCCGTTCTCGTCCTCGCCGGTGATCTCGTAGACGAACAGGTCCTGGGTCACGATCACGTCGCCTTCCAGCCCGACCACCTCGGTGATGTGGGTGATGCGGCGCGAGCCGTCGCGCAGGCGCGCGGCCTGGATGATCACGTCCACCGAGCCGACGATCATCTCGCGGATGGTCTTGGACGGCAGGCCGTAGCCGCCCATGGTGATCATGGACTCCATCCGGCTGATGGCCTCGCGCGGGCTGTTGGCGTGCAGCGTGCCCATCGACCCGTCGTGGCCGGTGTTCATGGCCTGCAACAGGTCAAAGGCTTCCGGGCCGCGCACCTCGCCGACGATGATCCGCTCGGGACGCATGCGCAGGCAGTTCTTGACCAGATCGCGCATGGTGATCTGGCCCTGACCCTCAAGGTTGGGGGGCCGGGTTTCGAGGCGGACCACGTGAGGCTGCTGCAGCTGCAGCTCGGCCGCGTCCTCGCAGGTCACGACCCGCTCGGTGGGGTCGATGAAGGCGGTCAGGGTGTTCAGCAGGGTGGTCTTGCCCGAGCCGGTGCCGCCCGAGATCACCAGATTGCACCGCGACGCGCCGATGACGCCGAGAACGCGCGCGCCCTCGGGACTGATGGAGGCGTACTCCACCAGGTTCTTCATCGTCAGCTTGTCTTTCTTGAACTTCCGGATCGTCAGGGTCGGGCCGTCGATGGCCAGCGGCGGGGCGATGACATTGACGCGCGAACCGTCCGGCAGGCGGGCGTCGCAGATGGGCGAGCTTTCATCCACTCGCCGGCCCACCTGGGACACGATCCGCTGGCAGATGTTCATCAGTTGGGTGTTGTCGCGGAAGCGGACGTTGGTCAGCTGGACCTTGCCGCCCACCTCGATGAACACCCGGCTCGCGCCGTTGACCATGATGTCGGCGATGTCGTCACGGGCCAGCAGCGGCTCCAGCGGGCCATAGCCCAGCACGTCATTGACGATGTCCTGGACCAGGTGCTCCTGCTCGGCCACCGACATGGAGACGTTCTTGATCGCCACCAGCTCGGCGACGATGTCCCGGATCTCCTCCGACGCGGCCTTGGTGTCCAGCTGGGCCAGCTGGGCCAGGTCGATGGTGTTCATCAACGCGTTGAAGATGGTGGTCTTCGTGGCGTGATAATAGTCGGACTGCTCGCTGACGATCTCGGCGACCGCCTGGGCCTTTTTCAGCTGCTCGAAGCCGGCGGTGGCGCGCGGTCCGGCGCCGGCGGGCCGCGGCGCGCCGCCCGATGGGGCCGCCGCGCGGCTCTCCTGGGGTTTGGGGGCCAGCGCCTCCAGCCGGTCCGGTTGAACATCGTCCAGAGGCGGCGAGACATAGGGCTGGGCCATGCGGCCCTGGCCGGGTGTCCGGGCGGGGTCGGCGCCAGGCGCGAAGGCCTCGGCCTCCGACGGCGCGGGCGCGGGCTGCGCCGGGCGCGAGGGCGCCAGGGTCTGGCCGGCCGATGCTGTGCGCTTGCCGAACACGATGCGGCCCTCTGCCTCCCTAGCGCTTGAACAGCTTGCCGAACAGCGACTTGCCGCCCGGTTTTCTGGCGGACGGCAGGGCCGCGATCTCGCGGCGCGACACGATCTGGGCCAGGGTCTGGAAGGCCTCGGCGGATTTGGACCTGGCGGCCGCCTCCAGGATCATCTGGCCGTTGTTGCCCGCCGCGCCGAACACCTTGGGCTCGAACGGAATGATCAGGCTGGGGTGAACGCCCAGCGCCGCGCCGAAGTCCTTGGCCGGAATCTCGGGACGGCCCGGCACGCCCACCTGATTCAGCACCAGCCGGGGCGGCGCGTCATTGGGCCGGCCCTGGCGGACCAGATCCATCATGTTCTTGGCGTTGCGCAGGGACGCCAGATCCGGCGTGGCCACCACGACCACCTCATCGGCCGCGATCAGGGTGCGGCGCATCCAGCCCGACCAGAGATGGGGCAGGTCCAGCACCACGAACGGCGCGGTCTGGCGAATGCGGGTGGTGACTTCCTCAAAGGCCTCGGGCGCGATGTCCCAGTCCCCGTCCAGGGTGGCGGGCGCGGCGAACAGGCTGAGCCGGTCGGTGCAGCGCACCATCATGCGGTCCAGCAGGGTCTGGTCCAGCCGCTCGGGCTGGCCCAGGGCGTCGGCCACGCCGTTCAGCGGATCCTGGTTGAAGTCCAGGCCTGCCGTGCCGAACGGCAGGTCATAGTCGACGATCACCGTATTGGCGCCGATCCTCTCGGACATGGCGTAGGCGGTGTTGTGGGCCACGGCCGAGGCGCCGGCCCCGCCCCGCGCGCCGACGAAGGCGATGGTCCGGCCCACGAAGGGCTGGGCCGGATCGTTGAACAGCCCGCCGATGGCCGCAATCAGCTGCAGGGGCTGGATCGGGGCCACCAGATATTCGCTCACGCCGCGCCGGATCAGCTCGCGATACAGCAGGATGTCGTTGGTGGGGCCGATCACCACCACCTTGGTGCCCTGATCGCAGACCTGGGCCAGGTGATCGATCTCGTTCAGCAGGTCCTGCGCGCCGGACAGACACTCCACCACGATCAGGGGCGGGGTCGGTTCATGGCCGTAGGTCTCGACGGCCGCGGCGACGCCGCCCAGCCGAACCTGGGTGGTGGTCCGCGACAGACGACGGTCCTGACCTGCGCGCTCGGCGGCGGCGAGGGTGTCCTGACGCTCGGCGAAAATGTGGATGGCGATGCGCGGGATCGAGACGTCGACGGCCTGGCCGACGGGGGTCAGGGCGCTGGCGGCGCCGGCCACCAGTTCACCCACCGGATTGAAGGGCGCGGCCGGAAGCTGGGACGCGGGCTCGGGCGCCGGATCCAGTCCCCCGGAGGCGGTGAACTGCAGCGGCTGCCGGTCCGTGTCAGGCGTCGCCCCCGGTCCGGGCGGCGGGCCGAGATCGAGGTCGAGGTCATCCTCGAACTCATCATAGGGCTGTGGCGCGAAGGCGTTATTCATCTGTGATGCCCGCTCCTAGTCCACGGCCTGCGAGACCCGGCTGCGCACCAGCTCTTCCTGGGGCGCAGAGGTGGGTTCGCCCGCCCGGTAGTTCTCGAACACCACCGCGCGGCGGCCGGCGTCGGCCGGCGTCATGGCGCGCGGCGCGGCGATGTCGCGCGGATCAGCGATCTGGGCCGCCAGATTGGCGTTGACGGCGCAGCCGAAATTGGACGGCGACAGGTTCGAACCGGTGCGCGACAGCCTTTCCCGCCCGGCGTCGCAGCGCGGCACGTGCGCGCGCACCGTCGTGAACCCGGCCAGGATCGGCGCCCGGGGATCCGGCGCGTAATAGCTCTCCATCCGGATGCGTTCGCCGGGCACGCCCATCTCCTGAAGGGCGGCGCGGGTATTCCAGGCGGCCTCGCCCGCGACGGGATCGCTCCCGGCGGGGGCCTGCACCACAATCAGGTCTCCGCCGGCGTGGGCGAAACGCCCGGCCAAGGCCGACAGGGCGGCGCGCTGGTTGGTCGAAAGACCGGTCGGATGAACCGCCAGGGCGATGCGGTCCAGGCCTTCCTCCACCTGCAGGGCCCAGCGGGCCGTCGGGGTGACGGGGACGGGCGTGAACGAACCGGCGCCGCCGGCGCAGGCCGCCAGAGCGGCGCAGGAGGCCAGGGCGGCGATCAGGATGAGGGGTCGCGCGGGGGTCATGGCCTCTCCTATTCGATCACATAGCCGACCGGTCCCTGCCAGCCGTTGGACGGCGAGGCGGGAGACGGGGCGGGCGTTCCATAGGCCCGGTTCAGCTGGCCGAAGAAGATGGTCTGGGCGTCGCCGGCGATCTGCAGGCCGTCGGCCGGCGTCTGCAGGGCGTCACGGCCTGTGGGCGAGACGATGAACGGCTCGATGATGATGACCAGCTCGGTCTCGCCCATCAGATAGTCGCGAGACCGGAACAGGGCGCCGAGAACCGGCAGATTGGTCACGCCCGGCAGGGAGTCGATGTTCTGGCGGGTGGATTCCTGCAGCAGGCCCGCGATCATCATGGCCCCGCCCGAGGGCATCTCGACCGTCGTCTGGGCGCGGCGGACGTTGAGGCCCGGCAGGGTGATGGCGTTCGGCGTCCCCGCCCCCAGGGTCAGGGCGCCCTGGCTGGTCAGCTCGGACACCTCGGTGGAGATCTGCAGCGAGATGCGGCCGCCCGACAGAACCACCGGGCGGAACGACAGCGCCACGCCGTAGGGCTTGTACTCGGTCAGGATGTTGCCCTGCTGGTCGCGCCCCACCGGCACCGGGAACTCGCCGCCGGCCAGGAAGCTGGCGTTCTCGCCGTTGATGGAGGTCAGGTTCGGCTCGGCCAGGGTGCGCACCAGCCCCACCCGTTCGAAGGCGCGCAGGGTGGCGGTGATGCTTTCCGGCCCCGTGTCCTCGTAGGTGAGACCGCCGCCGCCCAGGATCGAACCGCCCACCCCGAAGGTGGCCGTCTGCTCGAAACGGAAGGTGTCCCCGGCGCTGGCCACCAGGGCGTTCATGTCCAGTCCCAGCTGCTTGACGGCGCTGCGCTGCACCTCGACGACGCGGGCGCGCAGGGTCACCTGATCAGCCCCGGTCACGCCGATCATGTTGAGGACCCGGTCAGGGTCGCTGACGAACTGGCGGGCGATCTGGGCCGCACGATCGGCCTCGGCCGGGGTGGAGGCCGTGCCGGTCAGGATGATGCTTTCGTTCACCGCCTCGGCGCGGATGCTCGCGCCGGGCAGGAGGCGGGCCAGGGTGTCCGACAGGGCGCCGACCCCGGCGTCCACCCGTATGGAGAGGTTCAGGATGGCGCGGCCCGAAGCGTCCAGGAAGACCGCATCGGTCTCGCCCGGCGCGATGCCCACCACCGTGATGCGGCGCGGCGAATGCAGCATGGCTTCGGCGACCGCCGGGTTGGAGACGATGACGTCCCGGGCGTCGACGGGCAGATCCACCGAGGCCGAGCGTCCCCGGGGCAGGTTCAGGGACTGGGTTTCTCCACCCACGGCGACGCGGACGCTGGACTGGGCGGCGGCCGGCGCGGCCGACAGCGGCGCCAGGGCCAGGGCGACCGCCGAAATCAGGGCCAGGGACGTTCTCATTGGAGCACCACCGTTTCGACCTGGTCGCCGCGATGGATGCGCACGACCCGGGTGTCGCCGTTTCCGGAGGCCATGCGGCCGGTGCGTCCCGAAGGTCCGGCCGCGTCGGCGTATGAGCGCAGCACCAGGGACAGGTCGCCTTCGGCCCGGGCCAGGGAGAGGATCTCGGCGTCGCCCGGCGACACCTCCAGGGTGGCGGTCGCCCCCACCACGGACTGGGCCTCATCACTCGCCTGGGTCGTCTGGTCGACGGCCAGCACCTTGACGTTCTGCATGACGGTCGTGGTGGTGTGCCGCTGGGCGGACCCGCCCTCCTGATTGTTGTTGCGAAGTTCGCGGGTCATGATCACGTCGACCCGGTCGCCCGGCAGGATGAAGCCGCCGGCGGCGGTCTCCACCGAGACGCGGATGGCCATGGCGCGCATGCCCGGCTCCAGATAGGCGGCCAGGAAGCCGCTGTCGCCCGAGCGCACGATCTTGCGGGCCACGATGGGCTCGCCGGCCACAAAGCTCTCGCGCACCACGGCGCCGACAAAATCGGACTGGGCGCCGGTCCCGGCGATGGCGTTCACAGCGCGGGTCACAGTGGCGGCGGCCCCTTCGACCTGATTCTCGAGGGCGGGGGCGGCTTCGGCCTCGCCCTCGGCGGGCGGAGCGGCGGCGGGCAAGGCAACGGAGCCGTCGGTGACATAGGCCGGATTCAGCCCGTCGATGGGCCACTCCTTCCACTCCATGTCGCCGGCATCCAGCCGCTTGCCGACCGGAACGTCGCGAGCGGCGACCAGAACCCGGGCCATGCGGGGCGTCTCCACGGCCGCGGAGGCGGTGGCGGTGGCGGTGGGCTCGCCACCGGAATTGCCCATGGCGCGCACCACCAGCGCAAGGGCGATGGCGGCGACGGCGGCGATGCCGATGACTGCAATGCGGGCGGGTTTCATCCTGTCCGTCTCCGAAGAAGCCAGGCGGAATCGGAATCCGACCCCCTTGCCGTTAACGAACATGCAGGGCGCGGGTTAACGCGTCCCTAAGCGACGGATTCAGAAGGCGGCGATCATCATGGCGCTGGACGGCCAAGCCAGAAGGGCGCCGGCGGCGATGGCCACGCCGTAGGGAATGTCGCCCTTCGGCTCCAGCAGACGTCCCACCCAGGCCGGGGCGGCCGGCGCCAGGGCGGCGAACTGATTCCGGGCCATCAGCAGACCGACGCTGAACAGGCCGCCGACCACCGCTGTCCACAGGGCGAAGATCAGCACCCCGTCCGGCCCCATCCACAGGCTGAGGGCCGCCATCAGCTTGGCGTCGCCGCCGCCGATGACCCCCAGGGCGAACAGGCCGACCCCGATGATGAGGGCGACGACGCCGATGCCCAGGTGAAACAGCAGGGCCTCCCAGCCCAGGCCCGCCAGCAGGGCGGCCGGGATGAAGGCGGCGATCAGGACCAGGGACATCCAGTTGGGAATGGTCATGGTGGTCAGGTCGCGCACGCCCGCCAGAACGGCGATGACCGGCAGTATGGCGAGCAGGGCCCAGGTCAGAATGTCCATTCCGCCATCAGGACAAGCACCGCTTAAGAACCCGTTTTCATGCTCATGGCGACTGGTCGACCGGATGGAAATCCAGGCCGTCGGACAGGGCCGGGAATCCCCCATTCTTCAAGGCCGGCGCCTTGTCGGACAAGAGAGTGGCGCCCTGGAAGGCCCATTATGCGCCCCCCTGTCCCGGGCGCCCTTATGATGGCCTCATGGTCGAACGCATTCAGGGAGGCGCCTTTCAAGTGAGACTCCATTGCACTGTTTTTCAGTCGGCCCGTCTCACCGTCACCAGGGAGGGATTTCGGACAATTCAGACAATTCAGACCCTGTTTTTTTCGCCGCCGGAGTCTGAAATCCGAAGGGCCCAGACGAAAGGGCCGCGGCGTTTCCGCCGCGGCCCCTCGCATTACTGGTGGTTCGCTGGGGCGTTTAGCCTTCGCCGCCACCGCCGCCAACAGCGTTAGCGACCGAGTTGAAGGCGGTGCTCATGTTGCCGCCCAGCAACTGCAGGGCGCCGATGATGACCACGGCGATGAGGGCGGCGATCAGACCGTATTCGATGGCCGTGGCGCCGGACTCGTCCTTGGCGAACTTGTTGATGAACGTCTTCATGTAAATCTTCCTCTCGAATTCTAGCGAGCAACTGTTCCCGTTCAGGGCCGCCGGATTTGCCCGCCTGACCCCCGTTCTACGCAAACGAGATTGGACCGGGTCGTGTTAATACCAAGTAAAATGGAAACTCACTTCGGGTGATTTCTATAGTTAGCGAGTATTTACCGTAAACATCTCTTAACCATGTCGTGGCGTGGCGACGGAGCTTCAGGATTTGTTGAGGGTTCGCGCGCATGCTTCGGCCTTCTCACGCGCGCCCACGCGCCCTCTCGAATGAGACCGCCCCATGCGTCTGCTCGCCCCGACCCTCGCCGCGGCCCTTCTGGCAGCCGCCGCCTTCCCCGCCCTGGCCCAGAACCGCGGGCTCGACGTGGAGATCGACCGGGCCCAGCGCATCCAGCTGCGCGGCGCGGCGTCGTCCGTCATCGTGGCCAACCCGGCGGTGGCCGACGTCACCATGGTGGACGCCTCGACCCTTTATGTGACCGGGCGCGGCTACGGTTCCACCGAAGTGGTGGTCGTCGACGCCATCGGGCGCACCCTCTACCACACCGTAGTCACCGTGACCGCGCCCTCCGCCGGCCATGTCCGGGTCTGGCGGGGCGGAACGGCGACGGAGATGTCCTGCGGCGCCGGCTGTGCGCCCAGCCAGCGCCAGGCCCCGGCTCCGGCGTCCGCGCCTGACGGGACCCCCTGACGTCGGATCGGGGGCCAGCATGATGAAGGGATCACCATCACGACTGCTGAGGCTGAGACGCTTCCGCCGCGACCAGGGCGGGGCGACGGCCATTGAGTTCGCCTTCGTGGCCGCTCCCTTCTTCTTCATGATGTTCGCCCTGATTGAACTGGGCGTGCTGTTCGTCATGGATGTGACCCTGGAGACCGCGGTCAGCCAGACCGGTCGACTGGTGCGCACCGGCCAGGCGCACGAACGGGCCATGAGCGTCTCGCAATTCCGGCAGGAAGTCTGCGCCCGCATGGGCGTGTTCGAAAGCCAGTGCACAGATCGCCTGCTGGTGGACGTGCGTGTGATTCCCCGCTTCACCGGCCAGACCCCGCCCGATCCCGTCGACGAGAACGGCGAACTGTCCGAGAGCGGTTTGCTGTTCGCCATCGGCGGGCCCCGCGACATCATCCTGATCAGCGCCTGGTATCCCCAGCCGCTCTTCACGCCCCTGGTGTCCCAGGGCGCGGAGCGCGTGGCGGGCCAAAGGGTGCTGAACGTGACCACCGCCTTCCGCAACGAGCCGTTCGGATCATGAGGCGCGCCCGGGACGAAAGGGGCTTCCTGACGCGCCTGCGGGGCGACCGTCGCGGCGTATCGGCGGTGGAGTTCGCGCTGATCGCCCCGGTGATCCTGCTGTTCTATTTCGGCCTGGCGGAGTTCTGTCAGGCCTTCATGGCCCAGAAGCGCATGGGCCGCACCGCCGCCACCGTGGCGGACCTCGTCACCCAGAACGAGACGGTCACCGTGTCCGATGTGGCTGACGTGTTCGAGGTGGGCCGGCTGATGATGCGCCCCTTCCCGTCCACGCCGCTGGAGCAGCGAGTCACGGCCCTCACGCGCCGGGCCGACGGCCAGGTGCGCGTGGACTGGTCCCGGGCCCAGGGCATGACCGCCCGGGGCGCCGGCTCCACAGTGGAGATTCCCGACGGACTGATCGCCGCGAACGAAAGCCTGGTGATGACCGAGATCACCTATGACTATGAATCCCCCTTCGGCGAACTTCTGCCGGGCCTGACCCGGTTCAGCCACACCTATTATCTGCGCCCGCGCAAGGTGGAGCAGGTGGCCTGCACCGACTGCTGACGGGAATCGCCGCCGCCCCCTGTCATCCTTGGCCGCCCGGCATTAGATAGGCGGCATGAAGGATCTCAACGAACTCATGAAACAGGCCCAGGCCATGCAGCAGAAGCTGCAGGACGCCCAGGCGAAGATGGCGGAATCCTCGGCCGAGGGCACCTCGGGCGGCGGTCTGGTCACCGTGGGCCTCAAGGGCCCCGGCGAGATCACCCACGTCCGGATCGACGACAGCCTGATGGCGCCTGGCGAAGGGGAAATCCTGGCCGACCTGATCGTGGCCGCCCATGCCGACGCCAAGCGCAAGCTGGACGCGGTCAACGCCGAGTTGATGCGCGAGGCCGCCGGGCCCATGGCGGGCATGAACATCCCCGGCATGCCAAAACTGTTCTGACATCCCCATGGCCGCGTCCGCCGGACCCGAGATCGAGCGCCTGATCAGCCTGCTGGCCAAGCTGCCCGGAATGGGTCCGCGCTCGGCCCGTCGCGCGGCCCTGGCCCTGCTGAAGCGGCGCGAGCAATTGCTTGAGCCGCTGGCGGCGTCGCTGGCGGAGACGGCGGCCAAGGTGCGATCCTGTTCGGTCTGCGCCGCGCCCGACACCCGCGATCCCTGCTCCATCTGCGCCGACCCCGGGCGCGACGGCGGACTCATCTGCGTGGTGGAGGAGGCCGGCGCCCTGTGGGCTATGGAGCGGTCCGGCGCCTTTCGCGGCAAATACCATGTGCTGGGCGGCCTGCTGTCGGCGCTGGACGGGGTGGGGCCCGAAGCGTTGCGCATCAGCGAGCTGGTCGGCCGGGCCCGCGAAGGCGCGGTCAGGGAAGTGGTCCTCGCCCTGCCCGCCACTGTCGACGGCCAGACCACCGCCCATTATCTGGCTGATCGTCTTTCGGGGACGGAGGTCCAGATCACCAGTCTGGCCCGCGGCGTGCCCGTGGGCGGCGAACTGGACTGGCTGGACGACGGCACCATCGTCCAAGCCATGCGCCAGCGCCGCCCGGCCTGACCCGGAGACGCCGCACGAAAAAGCCCCGCGCCGGGCGGCGCGGGGCTCCCATCGTCTGATCGAAACCTCGCCTCAGGCGA
>NZ_PNLV01000038.1 GCF_013823285.1 Brevundimonas sp.
ACCCCCGGCGGCACATAGACGAACGAGCCGTCCGAAAAGACCGCGCTGTTCAGGGCCGCGAAATAGTTGTCCGACACCGGCACCACCGAGCCCAGATACTGGCGCACCAGCTCCGGATGTTCGCGCAGGGCCTCGGAGATCGGCATGAAGATCACGCCGGCCTTCTTCAGCTCCTCCTTGAAGGTGGTGACCACGCTGACGGAGTCGAACACCGCGTCCACCGCATAGCGCGGCGCGCCCTCGACCCCGGCCAGAACCGCCTGCTCCCCCAGCGGAATGCCCAGCTTTTCGTAGACGGCCAGCAGTTCCGGATCGACCTCGTCCAGCGACTTGGGCCCGTCCTTCTTCTTGGGCGCGGCGTAGTAGTACAGGTCCTGATAGTCGATGGGCTGGTAGCGCACCGACGACCAGGTGGGCTCCTCCATGGCCAGCCACCGCTCATAGGCGGCCAGACGCCATTCCAGCATCCACTCGGGCTCGCCCTTCTTCTCCGAGATGAAGCGCACGATGTCGGTGTTCAGCCCCTTTGGCGCAAACTCCTGCTCGATGTCGGAGGTGAAGCCGTGCTTGTACCGCTCCAGCTCCGCAACCGTGTCGATTGTCTCTTTAACTGCAGCCATTTACGCGACTTCCTTCGCGCGCACACTCAGGCGCGCGACATGCTTTTCAAATGCGGCGGTCCACACGTCCGCGAACCGCGTCCAGTCGGATTCCTGCGTGCCCCAGCCGCCCGAGGCGCGCACCGCGCCCGTGGCCAGACGGTCCAGCCCCATGGCGACCAGCGTCTTGGACGGCTTGGTCTTGCCCGAGGAACAGGCGCTGCCCGCCGAGACCATCACGCCCGCCAGATCCAGCCCGATCAGCTGTTGCGGGCTGTCCCAGCCCTCCACCGCCAGGAACAGGGTGTTGGGCAGGCGCTCCACCGCCTCGCCGACCACGGCCGCGCCCGCCGCCTTGACCCGCTCGGCCGCCGCGTCGCGCCAGCTTGCATGATGCGCCGCTTGCGCCAGCTCGCCGCCGGCGATCTCGGCCGCGGCGCCGAAGCCGGCGATGCCCGCCGTGTTCTCGGTGCCCGCGCGCAGGCCGCGCTCCTGCCCGGCGCCGTGCAGGATGCGCACCAGGGTCAAACCCTCGCGCCCGACCAGAGCGCCGGACCCCTGCGCCGCGCCCAGCTTGTGCCCCGACAGGGTCAGGGTGTCCGCGTCCAGCGCCCGCATGTCCACGGCGATCTTGCCCGCCGACTGGATGGCGTCCACGTGCAGCCAGCCGCCAGCCGCCCGCACCAGCGCGGCGGCCTCGGCGATGGGCTGGATCACGCCGCTCTCGTTGTTCGCATGATGGATCGCGACCGCCGCCCGGCCCTGCCGCTGCAGCGCCCCGGCCAGCCAGTCCAGATCGACTACGCCGTTCCCGTCCACCGGCAGAACCTCCACCGGAACGCCGCTGGCCGTCGCCGCCTCGGCCACGCACGGATGCTCGGTGGCCGACACGATCAGCCGCTCGCAGCCCGCCGCGATGGCGCTGGCGATGCCTTGGGCGTTGGCCTCGGTCCCGCCGCTGGAGAACACCACCGCCGTCGGATCGGCGCCGACCAGCGCCGCCACCTGGGCCCGCGCCGTCTCGATGCGCGAGCGGGCGCGCCGGCCCAAGGCATGCACCGCATTGGGATTGCCCCCCTCGGCCAGCACCTCGGCCATGATCGCCCGCACCTGCGGCCGCACCAGCGCCGTCGAATTGTAATCCAGGTAGATGCTCACGCCGCCACCCCCTCGCGCGCATCCAGCGGCGCGGAACGGCGCGTCCGGCGCATGACCACGTCCTCGAGGCTGACGCTGGACAGATAGCGGTGGATCTCGTCCCCCAGCCCGGCCCACAGGTCATGAGTGATGCAGCGTTCGCCGCCGATCATGCAGCCCTTGGGCGAGCCCTGCACCGCACAGCGCGTGGCCCGGATCGGCTCGTCCACCGCCAGAACGATGTCCGACACCATGATTTCCGACGACGCCGACGACAGGCGGTATCCGCCGCCCGGCCCCCGCACGCTCTTGACCAGCCCGGCCCGGCGCAGGCGCGCGAACAGTTGTTCCAGATAGCTGAGGGAGATTTCCTGCCGCGCGGCGATCTCCGCCAGGGACACGGCGCGCTCACGCCCGTGGCGGGCCAGATCGGCCATGGCCATCACGGCGTATCGTCCCTTTGTCGAAAGTCGCATCGCGCACCTCAAGAAATCGCGCGCTTTTCGGGGCTCCTGTGCTAGAACCCGCGGCTTCATGGGCCATGGCGCGTGGGGTGGAGATATAAAGTCCTACCCCCATGGTCAAGTATTACGCAGCTGCGAAACGACAGTTGAAGACGGGATTCCACCAGATTCATGCCTGAAGTCATCCTGAGCGGCGCCTCCGGTCGCATCGAGGCCCGCTATTCCCCCGGCAAGCGCGAGAACGCGCCCATCGCCCTGATCCTGCATCCGCACCCCAAGGCGGGCGGGCACATGAACAATCCGGTGGCGGTGCACCTGTATCAGCTGTTCCAGAAGCGCGGCTTCGCCACCCTGCGGTACAACTCGCGCGGCGTGGGCAAGTCCCAGGGCGAGTTCGATTCCGGCATCGGCGAACTGGCCGACGCGGCCACCGCCCTGGACTGGCTCCAGACCGAGAACCCCGCCGCCAGCCAGACTTGGGTCGCCGGCTACCAGTTCGGCGCCTACATCGGCATGCAGCTGCTGATGCGCCGGCCCGAGACGGACGGCTTCATCTCGGTGTCGCCGCCCACCAACATCTACGACTTCAGCTTCCTCGCCCCCTGCCCGGCCTCCGGCCTGTTCCTGCACGGCACGGCCGACACCATCGTGCCGCCGGTCGAGGTGGAGCGCGTGGTCAACAAGCTGCGCACCCAGAAGGGCATCACCATCGACTACGAGCTGGAAGAGGGCGCCACCCACTTCTGGCAGGACCATCTCCCCGCCGTGGAACGCCGCGTCGGCGCCTATCTGGACATGCGCCTGGAAGCCGACCCGGCGTAGTCAGCCGGCCGTGCTCCGTCGCAGCCAGTCGGCGAGATCATCAATCCCGATTTCGCTGGCCGCGACGGACAGCATGGTGCGAATGGCTTTAACCTTGTCAGCGCGCAAGGGCCGCCCGTTCAGGGCCAGGAACAGGATCATCGCCTGAAAGGCGGCCCGCTTGTTGCCATCCACAAACGGATGGTTGGACGCAACGCCGACCGCATAGGTCGCCGCCAGAATGCAGATGTCTGTCTTGCCCTCGTAATGGAAGCGATTTCGGGGGCGTTGCAACGCGGATTCGAGGAGGCCCTCATCCCTGACGCCGCTCGGGCCACCATGCAAGGCCAGTGTCCGATCATGCAAGACAATCAAGGCCTGCTTCTCCAGCCAGACCGGCTCGCGCTCGCTCACTTGGCCAAGGCCCGGAAGACCTCGCGGTGTTCATCCATGAGTTGCTCGCCCAGATCGATCTGACGCTGGACATTGTCGTCATAGGCGGAGATCCGCAGGGAGCCGTCAGGTGCGCGGGTCAGGTAAAGCGTGTCACCCTTGGCGGCCCGCAGTTCGTGCAGGGCCTCCTTGGGGAAAACAGCACCGATGGAGTTGCCCACCTGGGTCAGCTTCAGCGGAATCATGCGACTGGTCTCCTTTGCGTCCTCCTATATAACACACGTTATAACATTCCGCGAGCCGCCCTTGTCCCACGTCATCATCCACACCGACGGCGCCTGTCGCGGCAACCCCGGTCCCGGCGGCTGGGGGGCGGTGATGCACTGGGGCGAGCGTGAGAAAGAGCTGTGGGGCGGCGAGAAGCTGACCACCAACAACCGCATGGAGCTGATGGCCGCCATCCAGGCGCTGGAGGCCCTGACGCGCCCCTGCAAGGTCGAGCTGCACACCGACAGCAAATACGTCATGCAGGGCATCGAGCAGTGGATTCACGGCTGGAAGGCCCGCGGCTGGAAGACGGCGGACAGGAAGCCGGTCAAGAACGAGGACCTGTGGAAGCGCCTCGACGCCGCCCGCGCCCGCCACGACGTGCGCTGGCGCTGGGTCAAGGGCCACGCCGGCCACGAGTGGAACGAGCGCGCCGACGCCCTGGCCAACCGGGGCGTGGATGAGCTGAAAGGCTAGCGCCCGGCCAGACTAGCCCACCCGCACCTTCAGGCGCGACCCGCTGACCGACTCGACCACCACGCTCTCGCCCACCATCGGCGCCTCACCCTCGATCTCGGCCGCCCATTCCGACCCCGAGATGAACACCCGGCCGCGGCCCTCGGCGAAGGCCTGGACCACCTGGGCGCGGTGGCCAACCAGCCGGCTGTCGCGGTCGTTGATGTCGGCCGCATCGCCCGGGTTGATCCGCTTGATGAGTCGCCGCGCCAGGACGGTGAACACCACCGTCAGCAGGGCGAACACGATCAATTCCCCCGTCCAGCCCAGCGGCAGACCCAGGGCGGTCAGCACCGCCACCACCCCGGCGGCGGCGGCGGGCCACAACAGCCATTCGGTGGTCATGCTGACCTCGATGGCCAGCAACGCCACCCCGATGGCCAGCCAGATCCAGAACGGCTGGGCCGAATAGAGGTCGATCAGCCAGTCCATGGCCTACTCCGTGCCGGGGACCGACCCGCGCGGACGGCGCGGGGCGGTCTGGGTCGGCGGGGGCGAGTTCGTGGTGGTCGGCCGCGCGGCCGGACGAGCCGCCTGACGGTCGTCCCGGCGGTCCTGCTGCTGCTCCCTGGCCAGGCCGACCAGTTCGCCCAGGCCGGCGATGGTGCCGACCAGTCCGCCCATTTCGGCGGGCACGATGACGGTCTTCTGGTTCGGGCTGCGAGCCAGCTCGGCGAAGGCCTCCACGTATTTCTGCGCGACGAAGTAGTTGATGGCGTTGACGTCGCCCGCCGCGATGGCCTGGGACACCATGGCGGTGGCGCGGGCCTCGGCCTCGGCTTCCCGCTCGCGGGCCTCGGCGTCGCGGAAGGCGGCTTCCTTGCGGCCCTCGGCCTCGAGGATGGCGGCCTGTTTGGCGCCCTCGGCCCGGGCGATGGCGGCCTGCTTCTCGCCGTCAGCCTCGGTGATGATGGCGCGCCGCTCGCGCTCGGCCTTCATCTGGCGGGCCATGGCGTTGGTGATGTCCACCGGCGGGGTCAGGTCCTTGATCTCGATCCGGTTGACCTTGACGCCCCACGGCTCGGTGGCCGCATCGATCACGGTCAGAAGGCGCGAGTTGATGCTGTCGCGCTGGAACAGCACCTCGTCCAGCTCCATGGAGCCCACCACCGTCCGCAGGTTGGTCGAGCACAGCTGGGTGATGGCGTAGTTCAGATCATCGACCCGATAGGCCGCCGCCGAGGCGCTCATCACCTGGATGAAGACGATGGCGTCCACCTTCACCATGGCGTTGTCCTTGGTGATGACCTCCTGCTGGGGCACGTCCAGGACCTGTTCCATCATGTTCATGCGCCGCCCGATGCCCTCGACGAAGGGCGTCAGGAAGCTGATGCCGGGGCTCAGGGTGCGGGTGTATTTCCCGAACCGCTCGACGGTGAACTCGCGCCCCTGGGGCACGATCTTGATGACGCTGAACGCCAGGGCGATGGCCATGACCACCACAACGATCGCAAATACGGACAAACCCATAGGCAGCCTCCCTTTTCAGCCAAAGCTTATCGCGCCGCGCACCGCCCGACCATCGAAACCGGAACGGGGCCGATTAAATCCGCGTCATCGGAGCTTCCGGCTCCGGCCGGCGCACCAGCGACACCAGCACAAAGCTGATGATCATCAGCAGATACCAGCTGCCCATCTTGGCCAGGGACACCGGCGACCATCCCTCGGCCTGGTCCGGATAGATCCAGGCCCGCGAGAAGGTGCCGAGGTTCTCGGCGAACCAGATGAACAGCGCCACCAGCAGGAACCCGAGCAGCAGCGGCATCCAGCGCCGCTTCCGGTCCGGCGTGAAATGGATGCGCGTTCTCAGGAACAGCAGCGCGGTCACAGCGAACAGGCCCCAGCGCACATCCATCACCCAGTGATGGGCGAAGAAATTCACATAGATCCCCGCCGCCAGCAGCCAGGTGGTCCAGACCGGCGGATAGGCCGTGTAGCGGAAGTCGAAGATGCGCCAGACCCGCGCGATATAGCTGCCCACCGCCGCATACATGAAGCCCGAGAACAGCGGCACCTCGCCGATCCGCAGCAGGCTGGGCTCGGGGTAGATCCATGATCCCGCCGCCGTCTTGAACAGCTCCATGATGGTGCCGACCACATGGAAGACCAGGATCACCCTGGCCTCGTCCCAGCTCTCCAGCTTCAGCAGCAGCATGGCCGCCTGGATCGCCACCGCCCCGATGACCAGAAAATCATACCGGGCCAGCGGCGCGTCATCGGGATAGAACAGGTGCGTCCCCACCAGCAGCGCCAGCATCAGCCCGCCGAACAGGCAGGCCCAGCCCTGCTTGATCCCGAACATCAGGAATTCGAAGCCCCAGCGGGTCGTGCGCCGCCGGTCGGTCCATTGCTGAAGGCGGCCCAACCAGTGCCGGCCCCAGACCTCCAGCGGCAGACGCCGGGCCTCGCTCATGGAAGCGTCAGCCCCGGCCGCGGTAGGTCGGCACGCCCTGATCGGGCAACCACAGCCCCTCGGGCGCCGGGCCGGTCTGCCAGAACACGTCGATGGGGATGCCCCCGCGCGGGTACCAGTAGCCGCCGATCCTCAGCCACCTGGGCGCCAGCAGGTCCGCCAGCCGCTTGCCGATGGCCACGGTGCAGTCCTCATGGAACGCGCCGTGGTTGCGGAACGACGTCAGATACATCTTCAAACTCTTTGATTCGACGAGCCATTCCCCCGGTGCATAGTCGATCACCAGATGGGCGAAGTCCGGCTGGGCCGTCACCGGGCACAGGCTGGTGAACTCCGGGGCGGTGAAGCGCGCCAGATAGAGGGTGTCGGCGTGCGGATTGGGCACGCGCTCCAGAACGGCCTGTTCGGGGCTGTCGAAGCCCCGTACATCGCCGCCGAGCTGGGTGAGGCCTGAAGTGTTCGTGGTCATGGCATCGCTTTAGCCTCTGACGCTCAGAGCCGCCAGCTGTTCAGCACCGGCCCCTGCGGCGTCTCCAGCCAGCGGGCGCCGACGCCGAACACCGTCGCCATGACCTCCGGCGCCAGGGCCTCACGCGGCGCCCCGTCCGCGGCGATCCGGCCTCGATCCATCACCACCACCCGATCGGCGTGACGCGCGGCCAGGGACAGGTCGTGCAGGCTGACCAGCACCGCAGCCCCCGCTTCTGCCCGGCGGCGCAGCACGTCCATGACCAGCAGCTGGGCGTCGGGGTCCAGCCCGGCGGCCGGCTCGTCGGCCAGCAGGATCGGCGCCTCGGTCGCCAGAAACCGCGCGAACAGCACCCGCGCCCGCTCCCCGCCAGACATCTCGGCCACCCCCCGCGCGGCCAGCCGACCCGCGTCGATCTCGATCAGCGCCTCCAGGGCCCGGTCGCGCGCGGCATGACCGGACAGAGACGGCGCGCCCAGGGCCGCCACCTCGACGGCTGGCATGTTCCAGGCGATGCGCCGGTCCTGCGGCAGCCAGGCCAGGCGCGCGGCCCGGTCGCGGGGCCCGAAGGCCGTCAGGGGCCGTCCCTCCAGCCGCGCCTCGCCCTTCGACAGCGGCAGGGCGCCGGTCAGGGCGCGGATGACGCTGGTCTTGCCCGCGCCATTGGGGCCGGTCAGGGCGACCACCTCGCCCGGCAGGATCGACAGATCCACATCCGACAGCACCTCGCGCCCGTCCAGCAGGGCGGCGGCGCCGTGCAGGGACAGGGCGCTCACAGCCGCCACTCCCGTGCTGCGCGCCAGGCGATCAGGGCGAACAGCGGCGCCCCGACCAGGGCTGTGAACACCCCCAGTTTCAGCTCCTGATCCGTGGGCGTCAGCCGCGCCGCCAGATCCGCCGCCACAAGGATCAGCCCCCCCGTCAGGGCGGCGGGCAGCAGAACCCGGGCGGGATCGCCCCGCACCGCCCGGCGCACCAGATGCGGCGCCGCCAGACCCACGAATCCGATCACCCCGGCCACCGCCGTGGCGGCGCCCGCCGCAAGGGCAGCGGCGATCAGGGCGGCGGTCCTGAGCCGGCCCATGGACAGCCCCGAGGTCGCCGCCGTCTCCTCACCCAGAGACAGCATCCGCAGGCCGGGCGCCGCGAAGGCCGCCAGCAGGCTGGAGACCAGCACCATCGGCGTGACCCAGACAACATCGAACCAGCTGCGGTTCTGCACCGACCCCAGCAGCCAGCTCATCACCTCGGCCGAGGCGATGGGCGAGGGCGACAGGTTGAAGATCAGGGCCGTGGCCGCGCCGGCGAAACTGGACATGGCCACGCCGAACAGGATCAGCGCCTCGGGCGCCCGGACACGCGCCGCGAAGATCACCAGCGCCGCCCCCGCGATCCCGGCGCCCGCCAGGGCCGACACCTCCACCACGCCCGGCAGGGCCGCGCCGCCCATGACGATGGCGAAGGCCGCCCCCAGCGCCGCGGCGGCCGACACGCCCAGCACGCCAGGGTCCGCCAGCGGATTGCGCAACAGTCCCTGCAGCACAGCGCCCGACAGGCCCAGGGCGGCGCCCACCATCAGGGCGCAGGCGATGCGCGGCGCCCGCACCTGCCACAGCACCTGGCCCTCCAGCGACGCCGGCTCGGTGAAGGCGAGGCGGTACTGGGCCGCGCTCAGGGGCGCCTCCCCAAAGGTCAGTGCCAGGCCGGTCGCCGCCACGATGGCCAGGATCAGAAAGACCGAAAGCCGGGTCATGGCCGCGCCGCCTGAGCCGCCAGCGACTCAGCCGCCTCGGCGGCGAACCAGGCCGGGCAGCCCATCGCTGACCCGGGCAGACGGGTAATGGCGCGATCGTCGATCAACCGCCGAAGGGCCGGATGCCGCCCCGGCCCACGCCAGTCGGCCCGCACCTGCTCATAAAAGGCCAGGACGAACCTCGCCGGCGGCTCCAGCAGCAGCCGCTCGACGCTGAGCGGCGCGAACCAGGGGCTGGGCGAGAGAGGCCGCAGCCCCGCCGCCCGCAGGACCGCACCCGCCAGCGTCTGTTCGCCCGCCGTGAAGCCGCCCGCGGTCATGTAGAGCGCCGAACCCGAAGCTCCCGCTTCGGCGGCCCGCGCCAGCCGTTGGTCCATTTCCGCGATCAGGCCGCGCCCCGCATCCTCCCGGCCCAGCGCCTCCGCCACGCGCCGCACATTGGCGCGCACCCCGTCGAACTCGGTCGCGTCCTCTATGTCCACCACAGTGACGCCGCGACGCTCCAGCGCCGTCAGCAGGCGGGGCTCCCCGCCCCAGTAGCGCAGCACCACATCCGGCCGCGCGATCAGCGCCGCCTCCAGCGTCGGCCGGACCCGCGCATGTCCCCGGGCCCGCGCCCGCAAATGGGAGTCCGGATCGTCGGCGCGGGGCGACAGGAACAGCTGGTCTTCGGGACCGCCCAGGGCCAGGGCGAACTGATCCGCGCACTGGTCCAGCGACAGGATGCGCAAGCTCTCGGCCCGCGCCGCGTCCGCACAGAAGAGCGCCAGCCCCAGCACCAGCGCCGCCCCCCCGCGCCGGATCATCGCTTCAGCACGCTCTCGAACAGGGCGTCCAGCATCGCCCCCACCAGGTCATCCGGCGCCTGCCAGTCGAGATAGGGCTTGGTGATGATCAGGGAGACCACGCCGTGGACGCCGGCCCACAGAATCTGGGCCGTGGTCGCTGGATCGTGCCTCAGGCGGTTCGAACCGCCGGTCTCCTCGATGACAGCGACAAAGGAGCCGTAAAGGCCTGCGCCCAGCTCGCGGGCCACGTCCTCCGCGCCCCCGCGCGCTTCCTCGGGACGCGTCATGTAGATCAGGCGGTAGGCGTTGGGATTCTCCAGCCCGAACCGGGCATAGGCTTCCAGCATGCGACGAAGCCGGACCTCCACCGGCGCCGGGTCGGACCCGATGCGCGCCGTGGCCTCCGTCAGCCGCGCGAAGGCGCTTCGGCAGATTTCGGCCAGGATTTCGCTCTTGTCGCGAAAGTGCATGTAGAGCGCGGTCGACGACAGCCCCACCTCGTCCGCGATCTTGCGGATGGTGGCGCCCTCATAGCCGCACTCCACGAAGATGCGCTCGGCGGCCTCGAGGATTTCGGCCCGGCGCTCGTGCCCCTCGCCCTTGGGCTTGCGTCCGGCACGCGGCGCGGCGGCGGTAAATGACTCTGCCAAATCAGCCTCACGCGAAACGGAGGCGTCTGAATAGCGGCATTTGACGCACCGCGCCAACCGGGCCTTTCTGTCGGCGGGGAGACGGGAGGGGGAGTGAAGCGTGCATCACGGATCCGATCCATTGCCGGTGACGGGGCCCCCGCCTTCGCTGAGCGCCCGACGGCGCGGACTGGACGCCGGACAATTCACTGCCCTTCTCCTTGGCCTGACCGGCCTGGCGCTCGCCGCCATCACCACGCCAGACGCCCTTGTCTGGACGATCATCCATGGGCTGTGGCTGCTGTTTCTGGCGGCCGGCCTGTGGCGCGTCGCCGCTGTGGCGATCAGCGAGCACGCGCCACCCGCCCCCCCTCCGGCCGCAGACCTGCCGCCCTACGCCGTCGTCGCTGCGCTCCGGCATGAGGCTGCCATGATCCCCCAGATCGTCGCCCGTCTCTCGCGGCTGGACTACCCGGCGGACCGGCTGCGCGGTTTTCTGGTCATCGAGGCGGACGATGGGGAAACCATCGCCGCCGCCCACGCCTGCCCGCGTCCGGACTGGCTGTCGGTGCTCGTGGCCCCGCCGGGCGCGCCCATGACCAAGCCCCGCGCCCTCAACATCGCCCTGAGCCGCGTCGCCGGAGGTCTGGTCACCGTCTACGACGCCGAGGACGAACCCGATCCCGGCCAGCTGCACGAGGCGGCGGCGCGGTTCGCCTCGGGCCCGCCCCGCCTGGCCTGCCTCCAGGCCCCCCTGCGCATCCGTCCGGCCGCCGATCCGGCCCGTCGCCGCCCCTTCCTGGACCGCCAGTTCGCCGCCGAATACGCCGCCCTGTTCGAGGTCATCCTGCCCGCCCTGGCGCGGCTGGGCCTGCCCTTTCCGCTGGGCGGCACCAGCAATCATTTCCGGGTGGACGTCCTGCGCCAGGTCGGCGGCTGGGACCCCTGGAACGTCACCGAGGACGCGGACCTTGGCTATCGGCTCTGGCGGCGCGGCTGGCGCCTCGGCGTGATGTCCGCCCCGACCTGGGAGACGCCGCCCGGCGATCTCCACACATGGCTGCCCCAGCGCACGCGATGGCTGAAGGGATTTATGCAGACCTGGCTGGTGCACATGCGTCGGCCCCTGTCTCTGGGATGGAGGGGACTGCTCAGCCTGCACCTGACACTCGCCCTGGCGCTGGTCGCCGCAGCCCTGCACGCCGGAGCCCTGGCTCTGCTGCTGGGCCTGACCATCAGCGCCCTCATCTATGGCCTTGCGCCGGCCACGCCGCCGCTGGCGGTGCTGGTGCTGATCGCCGGCGCGTCCTCCAGCTGGCTTTCGGCCTGGGTCGGGTGCCGGCGGGCCGGCGTTCCCTACGGCCTGCGCGACATGCTGACAGCCCCCCTCTACTGGTCCCTGCTCAGCCTCGCCTTCGTCCACGCCCTCTGGCGGCTGGTCCGCCAGCCCTTCGCCTGGGACAAGACTCCCCACGTCCCCGATAAGCCCGCCCACGATCACCGCACTGGACGACAGCCCGCCTGACGGCCTAATCCCCGCCCATGGCCCCCCTGATCGCATCAACGCCCGAAACCCTGCGGACCACGGGCTGGTCCGACTACGCCCTGATCGACAGCGGCGACGGCAGGAAGCTGGAACGCTACGGCCGCTTCACCGTGGTCCGCCCGGAACCCCAGTGCTTCTGGAAACCCGCACAGCCCGAGCTGTGGGACAAGGCCGACGCCGTGTTCGACCCCGAGGGCGACGACGAGGACGGCCGCTGGAGCTTTCGCGGCAAGGCCGTCGACCTGTTCCCGCTGGCCTGGAACGAGGTGCGCTTCAACAGCCGCTTCACCCCCTTCCGCCACCTGGCCTTCTTCCCCGAGCAGGCCGCCAACTGGGAATGGCTGGATGGGCGGGTTCGGTCTCTTGAGAAGCCGCGCATCCTGAACCTGTTCGGCTACACCGGCGTGGCCAGCCTCGCCTGCTCGGCGGCGGGCGCCGAGGTCACCCATGTGGACGCCTCCAAGAAGTCGGTGAACTGGGCCCGCGAGAACGCCGCCCTGTCCGGCCTTGAGGACCGCCCCATCCGCTGGATCGTCGAGGACGCTCGCAAATACGTGGCCCGCGAGGTGCGGCGCGGCTCGAAATATCACGGCGTCATTCTGGACCCGCCCAAATACGGACGCGGCCCCACCGGCGAGGTCTGGCGGCTGTTCGAAGACCTGCCGCAGCTGGTGCACGACTGCGCCGCCCTGCTGGACGACGACGCCTCCTTCCTGCTGCTGAACGCCTACGCCGCGCGCATCTCAGGCCTGTCGCTGGCCCACCTGACGGCCGAGGCCACGGCGGGGCGCGGCGGCGTCATCGACTGGGGCGAGCTGGCTCTGGTCGAAGAGAGCCCGCGCGGCGCCGAGATCGGCCTCAGCTTCTTCTCCCGGTGGAGCGCCTCGTGAACGAGCGGGTCATCACCTCCCTGACCAATCCCACGGTCAAGGCCATCCGCGCCCTGCACGCCCGCAAGGGCCGCGACGAGTCCGGCCTGTTCCTGGCCGAGGGGCTGAAGTTCATCGGCGAGGCGCTGGATCTGGACCGCGCGCCCCGCACCCTGCTGGTGGGTCAGGACGCCCGCCCCCACCCCCTGCTGGACCGCGCCATCAAGGCCACGACGGCCAGCGGCGGCGAGATCATCACCGTCAACCGCGCCATCCTCGAGAAGGTCTCCCGCAAGGAAAATCCTCAAACGGTTCTGGGGGTCTTCCAGCAGGTCTTCACCCCGCTGGACAAGATCAATCCTCGCGCCGCCCCCGCCTGGGTGGCGTTGGAGCAGGTGCGCGATCCCGGGAATCTGGGCACCATCATCCGCACCTGCGACGCGGCGGGCGCCGGCGGCGTCATCCTCATCGACGACTGCTGCGACCCCTATTCCGTAGAGGCCGTGCGCGCCACCATGGGCTCGGTCTTCGCCGTCAGCGTCACGAAGACCACCACCGACGCTTTCCTGACATGGCGCGAATCCTGGCCGGGCAGCGTCATCGGCACCCGGCTGGACGCCACCCACGACTACCGCGCCGCGCCGGTCGAGCATCCCGCCCTGATCCTGATGGGCAACGAACAGGCGGGCCTCACCGACCGCCTCGCCGCCGCCTGCGACGTCAATGTGAAGATCCCCATGCGCGGCCGCGCCGACAGCCTGAACCTGGCCATCGCCACGGGGATCATGGTCTATGCCGCAACCGAGGGAACCTGATGTCCAGCCACACCCTGACCGTGCTCTGGGAGAACCAGGGCGAGCCCTTCACCGACAACCGCTACAGCCGCGCCCACCGCTGGCTGTTCGACGGCGGGATCGAGGTGGTCGCCTCATCCTCCCCTTCGGTCGTGCCCGTCCCCATGTCGCTGGAAGCGGCCGTGGACCCCGAGGAGGCCTTCATCGCCTCCATCTCCAGTTGCCACATGCTGTGGTTCCTGGCCCTGGCCGCCAGGGCCGGCTTCAAGGTCATGCGCTATGAGGACCAGCCCGAAGGCCACGTGGGCAAGAACGATCAGGGCAAGCTGTCGGTCACCGTGGTCACCCTGCGCCCCGCCGCGACCTTCGAGGGCGACGCCCCCTCGGCCGAAAAGCTGGACGCCCTGCACCATCAGGCCCACGAGCACTGCTTCATCGCCCATTCGGTGAAGACCGAGGTGCGCTGCGAACCGCGAGAGGAGGCCGCGTGATGTCCCTCAACATCAAGGATGCCGTCAACGATACCTGTCCCTGGTCCGGCAAGCCGATCAGCGCCGACAGCCTGACCACCTGGCGTGGCCACGTCGTCGGCTTCTGCAACCCCGGCTGCCGCGACAAGTTCGAGACAGCGACCCGGGCGTTTGACCAGGCGATCGACAAGGCCGAGCAGCCCTGAGCCTCACGTCCCGCGCGGCTTGACCCGATTGGTGGGGTCGGCGTTGGCCGGATCCTCGGGCCAGGGATGCTTCGGATAGCGCCCGCGCATGTCTGCGCGCACGTCCGCCCACGACCCGGCCCAGAACCCCGGCAGGTCCTTCGTCACCTGGATCGGCCGCCGCGCCGGCGACAGCAGGGCCAGGGTCAGGGGCGTGCGGTCGCCCCCCACCACCGGATGGGTCTTCATCCCGAACAGCTCCTGCACCCGCACCTCCACCCGGGGCCCGCCCTCAGCGGCGTAGTCGATGGCCGCGCCGGTCCCCAGCGGGGTGGTGAACCGCTCCGGCGCCTCGGCCTCGATCCGCCGGTGCAGGTCCCACGGGATCAGCCCGCGCAGGGCGTCGTGCAGCGCCCCCGGCTGCACCCCCTTCAGCGACGAGACCTGATCCAGCAGCGGCGCCAGCCAGTCCGCCCGCGCCGCCCACAGCGCATCATCCGAAACGTCGGGCCAGCGCTCATCCCGCGCCCGCAAAAACGCCAGCCGCGACCGCAGCCCCCGCGCCGCCTCGCCCCACGGCAGGGCGTCCAGCCCGCCCCGTTCCACCTCCCCCATCAGGGCCGCGGTCAGGGTCGCCCGGTCCGGCGCGCCCAGATTGGACTCGGCCACCGTCAGGGCCCCCAGCCGCGTCACCCGGCGCACCTCCCGGCGGCCCGACGGGGCGGCGACCAGCCGGCCCTCCACGCTCAGCAGCCGCGCGAAATCCTCCGCGATGGTCTCCCCGTCCAGCGGCGCGGCCAGCCGGATGCGGTCGCGCGCATCACGCCCCCCGCCCAGCTCGCCCACCGCCAGCCATGTATGCCGGGCCAGCGCATCGGTCGGCTCCACGAACGCCCCGCGGCCGGACGCCAGCTGATACTCCCCCGTCTTGCCCCGCGCCTTGGCGATCCGGTCCGGAAACGCCTCGGCCAGCAAACGACCCGGCGAAACCTCGCCCCCCTTGCGGCCGCCCGCCGCCTTCGCCCAGCGGTCGGCCAGCGCCCGCGCGTCCCTGGCCCGCGACGACCCGTCCCGCTCCAGCCGCCGCAGCCGCTCGCCAAGATCCGCGTCGTCCCCGCCCAGACCCGGCTCGCTGAGCAGGGCCGCGACCCGCGCGGCGGTCAGGGCGTCGCCCTCATCCGCCCCGAAGGCGACCATGTGCGCCAGTCGCGGCGACAGGGGGATGGCGGCGATGCGTTCCCCGTGCGGTGTCAGCCCGCCCGCCTCGTCCAGCGCCCCCAGCCGGGTCAGCACCGTCCGCGCCTCTGCAAAGGCGCCCGCCGGCGGCGGGTCCAGCAGGGCCAGATCATCCACCGACCGCGCCCCCCACCGCGCCAGATCCAGCGCGAAGCCGGTCAGGTCCGCCTCCAGAATCTCCGGCCGCTGATGAGGCATCAGGCCCCGGGTTTGTTCGGCGTCCCACAGGCGGTAACAGACCCCCGGCTCGGTCCGTCCCGCCCGTCCCCGCCGCTGGTCCGCCGACGACCGGCTCACCGGCACGGTGGCCAGTCGCGTCAGCCCACTGGCGGGATCAAAGCGCGGAACCCGCGACAGCCCCGCGTCGATCACCACCCGCACCCCCTGAATGGTCAGGCTGGTCTCGGCGATGGCGGTGGCCAGCACGATCTTGCGCACGCCGTCCGGCGCCGGCTCGATGGCCCGGTCCTGATCCCGCCGGTCCAGCGCCCCGTACAGCGGCGCCAGAATCAGCCGCGCGTTTTCCAGCGGCGCCAGCCGCTCATGCACCCGCCGGATCTCCCCCTGCCCCGGCAGGAACACCAGCATGGAGCCGGTCTCCTCGGTCAGGGCCAGCCGCACCGCGCGGGCCACGGCGTCCTCGATCCGCTCGGCCGGATTGCGGCCCGCATAGCGCGTCTCCACCGGGAACATGCGCCCCTGCGAATCGATCACCGGCGCGTCGTCCAGCAGGGCGGCGATCCCCACCTGATCCAGCGTCGCCGACATCACCAGCAGCCGCAGGTCGTCGCGCAGCAGCCCCTGCGCCTCCCGCGCCAGAGCCAGCCCCAGATCGGCGTCCAGACTGCGTTCGTGGAACTCGTCGAACAGCACCGCCCCGATCCCCTCCAGCCCGGGGTCGGACAGGATCATGCGCGTGAACACGCCCTCGGTGATGACCTCGATGCGGGTGACGGCGCTGACCTTCGTCTGGGCGCGGGTCCGGTAGCCCACGGTCTGGCCCGCCGGTTCGCCCAGCGTCTGGGCCATGCGCTCCGCCGCCGCCCGCGCCGCCAGCCGCCGGGGCTCCAGCACCAGCACCTTGCGCCCGTCCAGCCACGGCTGATCCAGCAGCGCCAGCGGCACGACCGTGGTCTTGCCCGCGCCCGGCGGCGCCGACAACACCACCGCATTGCGCGCGGCCAGCGCCGCCTTCAGCGGCGCGAGAACCTCATGGATGGGCAACATGGGCGTTCTCTACACAGTTGGACTCCTTCTCGCATCGGAAGTCCAAAGGCCGGCGCTTCACCGCCTGGCGCCTTGTCATCCCCCCTCCGCTCACCCCAGCGAAGGCTGGGGTCCAGATCATAAGGCTCTGTCGCTGGACGGCCGTCCTCCCACCCCCCGAAGCATCGGGTCCGCCATCTGGACCCCAGCCTTCGCTGGGGTGAGCGGTAAAAAGGGCGAACACGCCCGCCGGAGTCAGACTCAAGTTGGACGGATTTTTACGTCCGGAGTCTGACAGCCCATTCTCAGCCCAGCAGGCCGGGGAACAGGCCGATCACCAGGATCGCGGCCACCGCCAGCGGGCAGACCCAGGCGATCAGGAACCGCCACATGACCAGCACCGGCCCGGACAGCCCGGTCTCGGCGTTCACCAGCTTGCGGTCCGCGAACCAGCCGATGAAGATCGCGGTGATCAGGCCCGACAGGGGCAGGAACAGTCGCGAGGTCATGCCGTCGATGGCGTCGAACCAGTTCGCATTCTCGAAGCCCGGCACGAACGGGATGGGCCTCTGGTCCGCCAGGAGGTTGAAAGACAGGGCCGACAGCAGGCCGATCAGGAACACGAGAATTCCCATCAGCATCGCCGCATTGAAGCGCGACATGCGGAATTTCTCGGTCACCCAGGCCACGGAGATCTCCAGCAGGGAGACCGAGGAGGTCAGGGCCGCGAAGAAGGCCAGCACGAAGAACAGGAAACCCACGAGCGCCCCGCCCGGCATGGCGTGGAAGGCCGCTGGCAGGGTCTGGAACATCAGGGTCGGGCCGGCGTTCGGCTCCAGCCCGACGCTGAACACGATCGGGAAGATGGCCAGGCCGGCGATGATGGCCACGCCGGAATCGGCGAAGGCGATGATGCCGCTGGTCGATCCCAGATTGGTGTCCCGCGACGCATAGGCGCCGTAGGCGATCATGGCGCCGCCGCCCAGGCTCAGCGAGAAGAACGCCTGTCCCAGGGCCGCGCTCAGCACGCCCGGCTGCAGGGCCCGCTCGAAGTCCGGGGTGAACAGGAAGGTCAGCGCCGCGCCGAAATCGCCGGTGATCGCCGCATAGACCGTGATGGCCAGCAACAGGATGAAGAAGGCGGGCATCAGCCAGACCGCCGCCGCCTCGATCCCGCCCTTGACCCCGCGCGCCACGATCAGGGTGGTGGCGGCCATGAACAGGAACTGCAGCCCGACCAGAAGGACGGGATTGGCGAACAGGTTGGGCATCAGCGTGCGGATGTGGTCCACCGACTCGGTGGCATAGGCGCCCGCAAGCGGCTGGCCCCCGACGATGGCGCCCAGCAGGTCTGCGCCGCTGGTGTAGACGAAATATAGCACCCAGCCGGCCACCACGCCGTAGAAGGTCAGGATCAGGGTGTTGGCGATCAGGCCGACGATGGCCAGGGCGCTCCACGCCGGGCTCGCCCCGGACTGGCGCGCCAGATAGGCCGCGCTGGCAATGGTCGAGCGCTGGCCATGGCGGCCGATCAGGGTCTCGGACAGCAGCAGCGGCGCCGCGATCAGGGCCACGAACAGAATGTAGAAGAAGACGAAGGCCCCGCCTCCGTTCATCCCGGCCTCGGTCGGAAAGCGCCAGAGGTTGCCCAGCCCTACGGCGGACCCGGTGGCGGCCAGCACAAAGGCGGCGCGCGAGGACCAGCGGGCCTGACCCGGCGGCGTCGTAGCGATCATCTTGATTCCCGTTCCCTTCGGCGTCGCATCCCCACGAGCGCGCCTTGTTTGGCTGGACCTTACGGAGCAGCCCCGGTGAATCAAGGCTTTCCGGGGCGCCGATCGCCTCACGAAAGAAAAGGAACCGCGTTCGTAAATGACGATTGCGTGAACACGGGACCAGGCATAGCGTCCCCGTCCAGCGCGAACGGCGTCAATCGGGATCGCCCGCGTGGAGCATCACCCTGCATGAGTGCAGACGCCTCGCCCAGGACCGGCAACCGCCTGTTCCTGAAGAAATCCATCGCCCAGATTCAGAAAGAAGCCGCGAAAAGCGAACTGAAGCGCACCCTGGGGCCCATCAATCTGGTCAGCCTGGGCATCGGCTGCATCATCGGGGCGGGCATCTTCGTGCTGACCGGCCAGGTGGCCTCGGCCCACGCCGGCCCGGCCATCATCTTCTCCTTCGTGCTGGCGGGCATCGCCTGCGCCCTCGCCGGCCTCTGCTACGCCGAGCTGGCTTCCACCATGCCGGTCTCCGGCTCCGCCTACACCTACGCCTACGGCACCCTGGGCGAGGTGTTCGCCTGGATCATGGGCTGGCTGCTGGTGCTGGAGTACGGCGTCGCCGCCTCCACCGTGGCGGTCGGCTGGTCCGGCTATGTCGTCTCGATTCTGGCGGACTTCGGGGTGATGTTCCCCACCATCATGGTCGGGGCCGAGGCGGCGCCGCAGTTCGCCACCCCGCTGGTCCAGGCGGTCATGCAGGACACCGGCCAGATCCTGTTCCAGCCCACGGGCACTTTCAATCTGGTGGCCGCCATCGGCATCGGCATGGTCTGCCTGCTGCTGGTCATGGGCGTCAGCGAGTCCGCCAACGTCAACAACGTCATCGTCATCATCAAGCTGCTGGTGCTGCTGACCTTCGTCGCGGTGGGCCTGGCCTACATCAACCCGGCCAACTGGCAGCCCGTCATCCCGCCGACCCCCGAGGGCGGCACCTGGGACCAGTTCGGCGTCGGCGGCATCTTCCGCGGCGCGGCCATCATCTTCTTCGCCTATGTGGGCTTCGAGGCCGTCTCCACCGCCGCGGCCGAGGCGCGCAATCCCTCCCGGGACGTGCCCATCGGCATCCTCGGCGCCCTGATCGTCTGCACCATCATCTACATGGTCGTCGCCCTTGTGATGACCGGCGTGGTGCCTTTCCTCGAGCTGGCCAGCCCCGCCCCCATCGCCGTGGCCATCGACCGCATGGCGCTGGACTGGGCCAATGTGCCCCTGGCCGTCGCGCCCGGCGGCGAGCTGAACCTGATGAGCTTCCTCATCAAGATCGGCGCGATCACCGGCCTGTCCTCGGTCATGCTGGTGCTGTGTTTCGGCCAGACCCGGGTGTTCTACACCATGGCCCGGGACGGCCTGCTGCCCCGCGCCTTCGCCCTGGTGCACCGGAAGTTCCGCACCCCGTGGATCGGCACCATCCTGCTGGGCGTCGCCATCGCCGTCGCAGCGGCGTTCCTGCCCATCGGCATCCTCGGCGACCTTGTGTCCCTGGGCACCGCCCTGGCCTTCTCCATCGTCTGCTTCTCGGTGATCATGCTGCGCATCCGTCACCCGGAGCTGGAGCGTCCGTTCCGGGTGCCCGGCGGCGTCGTGACGGCCACCCTGGGCATCCTGGCCTGTCTGGGTCTGGCGGGGCTCAACTTCACCCCGATGATCCAGCACGCCATGAACGACAACCCGCTGCCCCTGACCATCCTCGGGGTCTATGCGCTGGTCGGCGCGGTGATCTACGGCGTCTACGGCTTCTGGAACTCCAAGCTGGCCAAGGGCATCGACATCACCGAGGACCCGGCCCTGTCCAGCCCCGTGGAAGGCCTCGCCGGCCACGTGGACAACATCAAGGAAGACCGGGACTGACCACCGTCAGCCCGGCTCTCCGGCAAGGAAAAGGGCGGCGTCGCATGCGACGCCGCCCTTCTTCTTTTCACCGCTGCATCGCGCCCGGTCAGCGCGCGCCCAGGGCCTGGATGAACTGGCCCATGTTGCGGATGTAGACGCTGGTGGACACGCCCTCGACCGGGAAATCGGTGACATAGGGCGAGGTGTCCCACTGGTCGCCCACCCGGGTCAGACGGTACTCGCCCGGCGTCACCTCGGCGGGGCTTTGCCCGATGTAGGGATTGCTGGTGGTCGTCAGCGGGGTCGACCAGTAGCCGCGCTCATTGAGCGTTCCGATCAGGTCCGCCACCCGCTCCGCCGACGGCGGATTGGGATCGAAGCCCGGGGTGTTCAGGTCCGACACGTCCACATCCTTCAGCGTGAAGTATCGCGGCAACTCGCGCGACCCCGACTCCGCAAGCAGGGGCGAACCCGCGCTCGCCTGCTCGGGCGACAGGGCGGCGGCCGCCTCGTACTCGGCCCGCAGGGCGTCGGTGTCCACCGCCCGGAACGAGCCGTAGTGGATGACCGTGTCGTTGGGGTTCTCGTCGGCATAGTAGCTGCCGTTGGTGATGTTCGACCCCCGGCGGTGGATGTACAGCGGACGCCCGTTGCCGATCTGGATGAAGGTCGGGTGGGTGCGGCCCGGCGGACGGATGTCGGCCGGCGCGGCGACGGACTCCAGCCAGTCGATGGCCTCGGGAATGCGCGCCAGATATTTGCGGTCCCCGGTCAGGCGATAGAAGCCGATCAGGGCGCGGATATTGTCCGCCGTGGTGTGGGTTGCGAAGGCGCGCGGCTCGATGCTGCGGGCCGGCGCCGGCGTCAGGTCATGCACATGGTGCTGCAGGCCCCAGCCGGGCTGCGGCATGGGCTGCTGGGTCTCGATGAAGATGTCCATGCCCCGGCGGATCGGGTCCAGCAGGCGCTGCTCGCCCAGCGCCTGATAGGCGAAGATCAGGAACTCCAGGTTCTCCCCGGCCACGTCGTCATTGAAGGTGATGAAGCGGGTGTAGTCGTCCTCATCCTCCGGCAGCGGGAAGCGCTGGGGCCAGCCGCCGTTCGGGTACTGGGAGTCCAGAACGAAGTCGATGGCCTTGTAGAGCGGCCCCCGATAGGTCTCGTCGCGCTTCTCCAGATACATCCGCAGCAGCAGCTGCGCCGACTCCGAGGTGCCCGCGTCGTCGAAGGTGCCGTTGCCGTAGCGCTTGCGGAATTCCTCCAGCCGCCAGGCGTTGGCCGCCACGGTGTCGTACCACTGCTGCTCCGCCGCCTCGCCGCCCGTGTCGTGCACATAGTTCCAGCCCCCGGCCGGAACCTGGGCCCCGATGATGGCGGCCGTCGCGCTCTGGGCCGCCTCGTAATAGAACTCGTCGCCGGTGGCGTGATAGGCGTCCAGGAACAGGTGCCCCATGGTGGCGGTGCCCGGCGGCTGGATCCAGATCATCGTCGGCGACGCTTCCAGCTCGCCCCAGCGGCGCGAGAAGTCCGGCAGGTACGACCAGACATAGCCGCCGTTCACCGCCGCCTCCTCCACCATGAACCGCGTCGCCCGCTTCATGGCCTCCAGCACAGCCGGATCGGCCGAAGCCTGTGCAAAGGCGGACTTGCCCGCGAAACCCGCCACGGCGGTGGTGGCGGCGAAGGCGGACATCAGGGCCCGACGGGAAATGGACATGGTGAAACTCCAGCAATCGGGACGGTCAGGCCGTCCATGAAACAGTGCGGCCCGCCCTGCGTCCACAGGGCGGGCCGGATGATCAGAGGCGGACCTCGTTGTTGAGCAGGGTGACTTCAGCGGCGTCACCGTCGGGTATCAACCGCACCCGATGGCCTTCGGCGACAAAGCCCGGGGGCAGGCCCAGCACCACCTCGGCGGACTTCGGCGTCAGGTCGTCGGCAGCGGCCAGGGCCTCGCTGCGGCCGCGCGCGATCTCGCGGCCCGAAGCGTCCTCCAGGATCACCGTGGCGGCCGGGGCCGCGCGGATGCCCTGGTTGAACACCTGCACATGCAGGGCGCCGTTCTCGATCCGCGTGGTGCGCGGACCGATGGCCAGATCGGGTCGGTCGTGGACCACCTCGCCAGACGCCTCGGCCAGCGAGAACTCATGGATGGTGGTGACGCCCGGCGCGAAGGCCAGCGAGGTGGAGCGGCTGCGCTCCAGCGTCACATCCCGGGTCTGGCCCCGGCCGTCGATGGCGTCGTCGCCGTTCCGGTCCGCGCCGGACCGCACCGTCCACCGGCCGGGCGTGACGTTCCAGCCCGTCATCTCGGCGCTGATCTCGCGATCCGAGCCGTTGAAGGCGATGACGGTGAAACGCTCCGGCGTGGCGCCCGGCATCAGGATGGCGATGTTTTCGGCGTCGCCGTCCCGGCCGAACCGCCAGCTGACCGTATGGCCCGGGAAGGTCTGGTTGCGTCGCAGGGCCATGCCGCCCAGCCGCACCCGTTGCAGGAACTCGCTGTAGACCTCGACCCGGTCGCTCCACCAGTGGCCCTCGGTCATCATGAACATGCGCTGGCTGGCCCGCTGCACCTCCTCGCCATACAGCCGCTCCAGATACGAACGGTCGCCGGTCATCTCCCAGGCGGCGTAAAGCGGGAAGCCCGAGGCGCCGCGCGCGTTCGCCTGTTCGACCAGGGCCTGGCCCCAGTCCTCCCGGCGGTCCAGCGCGTCCAGGGTGTTGGCGTTCAGGATGGCCAGCTGGCCGGGACCGCGCTCACGAACCCGGGCTTCCAGCGGCGCCAGGTACTTGTCGTCCCCGGTCCAGCGCCAGGCGGCCCAGAACATCTGGTACGGCGCGATGTCGCCGGCCTCCAGGCTGCCCCGCGCCTCATCGGTGCGCCAGTTGATATCGGCCGGGAAGCTCCAGTTCCCCTCCGCGTCCTGTATTCCGTGGGCCAGGTAGTGATCCGACATGGTGGTCACCAGCGACCGCATGGCGGGATCGCCATTGTATTCGCCCAGCAACAGCGCCGCATGCAGGATCAGATAGGAGTGCGGCTTGGACCACTCCCAGATGCCCTCGCGCACCACGTCCGTGGCGCTGAAATAGTTGCTGACGAAATGGGTGTGGCCCGCCGCGTTCGGCTCGATGATGCGCGAATAGTTGCGCGCCGTGGTCATCAGCCGGTCGACCACCGTGGGATCGCCCCAGTTGAGATACATGGACTGGGCGTCGGAGTTCTGGCCCTCCTCATAGACGTGGAGTTCGTCCGTGCGGATCGTGGGCAGGCCGTCGGTGACCATGCCCAGACGATAGATGGCGTCCGTCATCCGGTTCAGCGAACCCGTGACCTTGTCCGGCATCAGGCCCATCAGGGCCGCACCGGGCCACTGGTTGGTCATGTCTGTGTCGTCCGACAGACCGCCGCCGAAGTCGCCGTACTCCGACTGACGATTGTCGATCCACCACTCCATGAAGTGGCGCAGCAGCCGCATGTGCTCCATCTGGCGGAAAGCCCAGACGGGGGTGCCCGCCGGAGCCTCGGCCTGTTCGAAGGCGGGCCAGGGCTGGCCGGGATTGGTCTCGGCCCAGTGGAAGCGCGCCTGCTCGTGATCAGGATCGACCCGCAGGATGTCCTCCAGATCGCGCATGTATCGGTCATGCAGCCGCAGACGACGGTTCTGGGGCCGCTCCTCCACCAGGAACGACAGATTGTCCCTCACCTGCTCGAAACGGTCCGCCACATGCTCGACGGCGGCGGCCTCGCGGCTCTTGAACACCAGACGCACGCGCGCGCCGTTCAGGCTGTCGGCCGTCAGGCCCTCGCCGGCGCCCGCCACGGTGAAATAGAGGCTGCCGTCGTTGGGCAGGATGCGGTCGCGGGTGTCCAGCCACAGGCTGTAGGGCCGGTTCGGCTCGATGGAGACATTGACGTCCAGCAAGTCCCGCTCGGGCCACAGCGGGTCCTTGACGCGGATGTTCAGCGGATAGAGGCCGCCGTGGGTGGGCGTCACATCCAGCGGCGGCAGGTCCAGCTGGATGCCGTCCAGGCCGCCGTCATAGTTGATCCAGCCATGGGTGCCCCGGTGCGCCGGTTCGCCCGGCCGCGAATCCCGGAAATCGAACGGGATCATCACGTGGACCAGAGGCAGACGCCCCGGCTGCGCGCCGCTATCGCCGCGCGCGGGCCGGCTCATCTCGATGGTTGTGGCGGGCAGCGCCACCACCGTGGCCCGCTCCTCGGCCGGATGGCGCCCGGCCACATGGTTCAGCAGGACGTCCAGCGCCGGATAGTCAGGCGCCACGCTGCTGTCGATCACATAGTTGAGTTCGGACGTCCCATCCGGCGCGCGCGCCG
>NZ_PNLV01000039.1 GCF_013823285.1 Brevundimonas sp.
GGCCAAAACTCCTGTGGCCCAGGTCCCGCGTCGTAAGGGAGGGGCGTGTTTGCATTAATCAGCAGAAACTGGAGCGGGTAGACGGGATCGAACCGACATCCTCAGCTTGGAAGGCTGCTGCACTACCATTGTGCTATACCCGCGCATGGAGCGCGGGCAGGCCCGCACCCGTTTCCGACCCGAAAGCCGTCCGTCGGTCGATCCTGCAAGGGCGCGTGGTGGGGGAAGTAGGACTCGAACCTACGAAGCTTACGCAGCGGATTTACAGTCCGCCCCCTTTGCCACTCGGGACATTCCCCCGACGCGCCGCTTTCAGGACCGCCCTGCCTTCGCCCGGACAGGTCGTTGTGACCCATACGAACAAAAGCCCTCGGTGTTCCAGACAGCCTCGTATATGGGAGGCGCCGGACCCGAGGGCCGGGTGGCCCCCAAATCGGAGCGCGTCTTATAGTGTCGTCGAACCGCGAACGCAACGACCGGAAATCCAAGAAAACGCAGGGCTTCAAACCCCGGCCGGAACGAACCTGGGCGCCGAAAAGCGACTCGACCGGGCCGAGGGATTCGGCGCCGAGGCCGCCCCGGCAGAAGGTGGAGCCGGACAATCTGATCTGGGGCCGGCACCCGGTCCTGGCCGCCCTGGCCAATCCGGCGCGCAAGGGCATGGGCCGCCTGCTGGCCACCCCGGAGCGGGCCGAGGAGCTGGCGGCCGGCGGCCTGAACCACGGCCACCAGATCGAGGTCATGGACGGCCCGGCGCTGGCCCGCATGGTCCCGCCCGGCGCGGTGCATCAGGGGCTGGTGTTCAAGGGGGCGCCGCTCGAAGGCGTGACCCTTGAAGAGATCGCGGACCCGGCTGAAGGCGTGATCGTCATGCTTGACCAGATCACCGATCCTCAGAACGTGGGCGCGGTGTTCCGCTCGGCCCTGGCGTTCGGGGCGAAGGGCATCGTGGTGCAGGACCGGCATTCGCCGGCGCTGGCCGGGGCGCTGGCCAAGGCGGCGGCGGGGGCGACCGAGCGCCTGCCCTGCGTGCGGGCGACGAATCTGAGCCGGGCGCTGGAACGGCTGGGGGATCTGGGCTGGCGCGCCGTGGGCATGGACGGCTCGGCGGAGATGACGCTGGATGAGGCGCTCGACGCCCGGCCCACTGTGATCGTCATGGGATCCGAAGGCGACGGCATCCGCCGGCTGGTGGCCGAGCACTGCGAGGTTCTGGCGAAGATTCCGATGCCGGGCGGGTTCGAGAGTCTGAACGTGTCGAATGCGGCGGCCATCGCGCTTTACGAGGCGACGCGGGCCCAGAAGCGGCAGGGCTGAAACGAGCCGTTGCGCATGGCCCCGGCGCGGGCCTAGAGAGCGGCGATGTTCGAATTCTTCTCCTCCCCCGAATTCGCCAGCCAGATGGTCGCCCTGGGACAGGTGCTGATGATCGACCTGGTGCTGGCCGGCGACAACGCCGTGGCCGTGGGTCTGGCCGCCGCTGCCCTGCCCGCCGAGCAGCGCCGCAAGGCCATCATCATCGGCCTCGCCGCCGCGGTGGTGCTGCGCATCGGTTTCGCCCTGATCACCATCCAGCTTCTGGCCATCGTCGGCCTGCTGATGGCGGGCGGGTTCCTGCTGCTGTGGGTGTGCTGGAAGATGTGGCGCGAGCTTCAGGAGCAGCGCACCCATGACCAGGCGGAGGCCCAGGCGGAACTGGAGCTGGCCGCCAGCATCGAACACGGCAGCGGCCCGACGCCCGAGGAACTGGGCCTCAAGCGCAAGACCTTCGGGGCCGCCCTGCTGCAGATCATGATCGCCGATGTGGCCATGAGCCTGGACAATGTGCTGGCGGTGGCCGGCGCCAGCCATGACCATCCGTGGATCATGGTGTTCGGCCTGATCCTGTCCATCGCCCTGATGGGCGTGGCGGCCACCTTCATCGCGCGGCTGCTGAACAAGCACCGCTGGATCGCCTACATCGGTCTGCTGATCGTGCTGTACGTGGCCCTGCACATGATCTGGGACGGCTATCGCTCGACCCTCGTGCGGCTGGGCCACACCGAGGCGCACAATGAATTCATGATCGGCTCGTGGCTGGACATCGGACCGGAGGAACAGGCCAAGCATCTGCGCCACGCGGGCGAGCAGAACGGCCACACCGCAGAGGCCCTGCCGGGCGGGGCGGAGCGGCGCTCAGGTTCATAACCCGCTGAGCGGTGGGGAGATTACTCCCCGCCCCCGAAGCGCTCGGCCCATTCGGCCACCTGGGCGTCCTCGATCTTTTTGAACAGCACCTCGGGCGCCGAGACCGGGCGGCCGCGCGGCAGCACGTCCAGCAGGGCGGCGCCCGGCTCGGGCCAGCTCAGGTCGGTCTGACCCACCGTGGCGCCGATGCGTTCGGCGGTGAACGGCAGCACCGGCGCCGAGATGCGGGCGAACAGGGCCACCAGATTAAGGCCGGTGCGTACGCCCACGGCGGCGCGGTCTCGGTCGGTCTTGAAGGCGGTCCAGGGCGCGGCTTCCTGAAGATACTCATTGCCCAGCACCCACAGGGCGCGCAGGGCCTGACCGGCCTTGCGGAACTCCATGGCCTCGAACTCGGCGGTCAGGGTCGCCAGCGCCGACGTGACGTCGGCTTCCAGTTTTGCCTCAACCGGGCCGGGCTCGCCGCCGTCGGGGACCACGCCGTCGAAGCGGCTCTCGGCGAATTTGACGATGCGGTTGACGAAATTGCCCAGCACGTCGGCCAGATCCTTGTTGGTCGACGCCTGGAAGTCCTCCCATGTGAACGACGAGTCGGCGTGTTCGGGCCCGTAGGCGGTCAGGCGCCAGCGCCAGTAGTCGGCGGGCAGCAGCTCCAGCGCCTGATCCATGAACACGCCCCGGCCCTGCGAGGTGGAGAATTTGCCGCCGTACCAGTTGAGCCAGTTGAAGGCCTTGAGCTGGTCCACGGTCTTCCACGGCTCACCGGAGCCGAGGATGGTGGCCGGGAAGCTGACCGTGTGGAAGGCCACATTGTCCTTGCCCATGAACTGGACGTAGCGGACGTCTTCGGCGCCCGCGTCCAGACGCCACCATGAGCGCCAGTCGCCGCCCGATTTTTCGGCCCATTCCTCGGTGGCGGCGATGTATTCGATGGGAGCGTCGAACCAGACGTAGAAGACCTTGCCCTCCAGCCCCGGGCGCGGGCCGCCGTCAGGACCAACCACCGGCACGCCCCATTTGAGGTCGCGGGTGATGCCCCGGTCGATCAGGCCCTCGTCCAGATGCTTGTAGGCGATGGAGCGGGCCAGCGGCTGCCAGCTGGGCGAGCGGTCGTCGACCCAGCCGCGCACCCTGTCGGCCACCTTCGTCTGGAGCAGATAGAGGTGGCGGGTGTCGCGCACCTCAAGGTTCCGGCTGCCGGAGACGGCGGAATAGGGATCCTTCAGATCGGTGGGGTCCAGCAGGCGGCCGCAGTTGTCGCACTGGTCGCCGCGGGCCTTTTCATAGGCGCAGTGGGGGCAGGTCCCCTCCACATAGCGGTCGGGCAGGAAGCGGCCGTCGTCGATGGAGTAGATCATGCGATCCACCCGCTCCTCGATCAGGCCGTTGTCCTCCAGCACCTGTGCGAAATGCTGGGTCAGGCGGTGGTTGGGGGCGTTGGAGGAGCGGCCGAACACGTCATAGCTGAGGCCGAAGGCCTCGCCCGCGGCCTTCTGGACCTGATGCTGTTCGTCGCAATAGGTCTTCACGTCCTGGCCGGCGGCGGCGGCGGCCAGCTCGGCCGGGGTGCCGTGCTCGTCGGTGGCGCAGACATAGAGCACCTCGTGGCCCTGGGCCCGCTTGAACCGCGACCACACGTCGGCGGGCAGCATGGAGCCCGCCAGGTTGCCCAGATGCTTGACGCCGTTGATGTAGGGCAGAGCCGAGGTGACGAGAATGCGGGCCATGGTGTCCGTACGCGGTTCGGGGAAGCGGTGGGATATAGCGGGCGGCGGGCGTTGCGGCAAAGGGATGAGCCGTTTCTCCTCCCCATTTCATGGGGAGGTGGCGCGGGCGCGACCCAGCGCCCGTGACGGAGGGGGCGGCGCGGGCGGCGAGGGATTGGCGACTCGTTCTGAAAAATCCAGCCGCCCCCTCCACCACGCGGGCTGAGTCGCCCGCGCGGTCCCCCTCCCCATGAATGGGGAGGAGAGTTCAGGCCGAAAGCGTTTCCTGGAAGCGCACCGGGCGGCCGTGGGCCGAGCCGATCAGCGCGCCGTCCTTCATGACTACGCGGCCGCGCACGATGGTGGCCATGGGCCAGCCGACAGCCTCGAAACCGTCGAAGGGGGTCCAGGCGGAGCGGGTGGCCATGTCGGCGTGGGTGATGGTGCGCTTCGCCTTCAGGTCCACCAGGGTCAGGTCGGCGTCGTAGCCCACGGCCAGACGGCCCTTGCCGGCGATGTTGAAGATACGCTGGGCGCCCGCCGAGGTCAGGTCGATGAAGCGCTCGAGGGTCATCTTGCCGTTGGCCACATGGGTCAGCATGACCGGGACCAGGGTCTGGACGCCCGGCATGCCCGAGGGCGAGGCGGGATAGGGCCGGGCCTTCTCCTCCAGCGTGTGGGGCGCGTGGTCCGAGCCCAGCACGTCGACGATTCCCTGATCGATGCCGCGCCACAGGCCCGCCACGTGCTCGGCCGAGCGGATGGGCGGGTTCATCTGGGCCAGACCCTTGAGGCGTTCATAGGCCTCGGGCGCTTCCAGCGTCAGGTGCTGGGGCGTCACCTCGACGGTGGCCACGTCCTTGTGCTGGGCAAGGTATTCGATTTCCTGCGCCGTGGTGACGTGCAGCACGTGGATGCGGCGGCCCACCTCGCGGGCGAGGCCCACCAGACGGCGGGTGGACAGGATGGCGCTTTCGGCGTCGCGCACCTCCGGGTGGCTGGTCCAGTCGCCGGCGCGGGCCAGGTTGCGGCGCTCCTCCAGCCGGTATTCGTCCTCGGAGTGGAAGGTGGCGCGGCGGGCCACGTTCCTGAGCACCTTGCGGACCCCGTCGTCGTCGGCGATCAGCAGGTCGCCGGTGGAGGCGCCCATGAACACCTTGACCCCGCAGCAGCCGGGCAGCCGCTCCAGCTCGCCCAGATAGTCGGCGTTCTCGTGGGTGCCGCCGATGTAGAAGGCGTGGTCGGTCCACATGCGGTCGCGGGCGCGGTGCAGCTTGTCTTCCAGCGTGGCCGGATCGGTGGTGTTGGGATTGGTGTTCGGCATCTCGAACACGGCGACGACCCCGCCCAGGGCGGCGGCGCGGGAGCCGGTCTCAAGATCCTCTTTCCACTCAAGGCCCGGTTCGCGGAAGTGGACCTGGGTGTCGATGACGCCGGGCAGGACCGTCAGGCCCGCGGCGTCCACGATCTCGCCCGCGTCCGCCTGCGACAGGTCGCCGATGGCGGCGATCCTGCCGTCCTTCACGCCCACATCGGCGCGGCCGCGTCCGGCGTGGTTGGCCACCTCGCCCCCGCGAACGATCAGGTCATAGCTGTTCATCGGCTGTCTCCGCTTCCGGCGTTTCGGCCCGCCGCTGCGCCAGCAGGTCGCGCGCCGTTTGAAGCACGGGTTCCACGGGCAGGTCCATCATGTGCTGGATGTGCTGGTTCAGGCCCGGGTCGATGACGCGGAAATCCTCAAGCGCGCGGGGGCCGCGCACGGAGCGTCCGCTCCACGGGCCCACGCGGGTCTCGTCCGACGGGCCGAACACGGCGACCGACGGCACGCCTGCGGCCACGGCCAGCTGGGTCCACAGGGAGTCCGCGCCCAGATAGAGGTTGGCCCGGGACAGGGCGGCGGCAGTCTGCAGCGGCGTCAGCTTGCCCTGGGCCTCGATCACCCGGTGGCGGTGCACGGCGAAGCGGATGGTGTGGGCGGCGTCCCGGTCGGCCTGATCGCCCACGATCAGCAGGCGCCCGCCCGCCAAGGGGCCGCCGTCGCCCAGCAGGGCGGCCGCCACCTTGGCGAAGCGTTCCGCAGGCCAGCGTTTGCCGATCCAGTCCACGCCCGGCCCGACGGCCAGCACCGGGCCCTCGACAGGACCGATCAGGGCGTCGGCGGCGGCGCGGGTCTCCTCGCCGAAGAACAGGCGGGGCACCGGCGTCTCATCCAGTTGCAGCACGCGGGCGGCCTCGACCACCGCATGGACCGGGTCTTCGGTCGGCTCCGGCGCGACGCGGACGGCGCGCTTCTGGCGGCGCAGGCGGCCGGAGATCTGGCTGCCGCGCTGGTCCACGATCAGGCCCCAATCGGTCCCGCGCAGCTGGTTCCACAGGCCGATCCAGTCCAGACGCCCTTCCCGTTCCAGCACGACCAGGCGCTCCAGCCCCGGCAGGTCGGCGAACAGGGGCGCGGACGCGCGCGAGCCCACAACGGTGAACACCGCATTCGGCACGCTGTCGGTCAGGTACGCGAGCACGCCCGAGGACAGGATCGCGGCCTCCGCGTCCGCCTCGGCGATATACAGAATCGGGAAGGGTTTGTTCATTGCGGTGATCATAACGCGCGGGATGGCCGGTTTCGCCCTCCCCCGCCGCCACATTCGGCCTATATCCACCGTCATGAGCCTTCAGATCGCGAAACTGACCGACCGCGCCGTGGTCAGCGTCACCGGGCCGGACGCCCGGCCTTTCCTGCACAACCTGCTGACCCAGGACGTGGAGACGCTGATGCCGGGCGTTCTGCGCTACGGCGCCCTGCTGTCGCCGCCGGGGCGTATGCTGATGGATCTGTTCCTGCTGGGTCTGGAGGACGGAGTGCTGCTGGATGTTCCGGCCGACCGGCGCGAGGCGCTGATGCAGCGGCTGAGCCTGTACAAGCTGCGGGCGAAGGTTGAGGTGGCGGCGTCGGACGAGCCGGTGTTCGCGGCGTGGGGCGGCGCGGCGGACGGCTTCACGCCCGACCCGCGCCTGCCCGCGCTGGGCGGGCGGGCGTATGGCGGCGGGTGGGCGCCGGGCGCGAGCGAGGATGACTATGCGGCGCACCGTCTGGCGCTGGGCGTGCCCGACCCGGCGCGCGATGCGCCGGACGACAAGACCTATCCCATCGAGGCTGATCTGGACCTGCTGAACGGCATCGATTTCAGGAAGGGCTGCTTCGTGGGTCAGGAGACCACCTCGCGGATGAAGCGGCGCGGCGCCATCAAGAGCCGCATGCTCCCCATCGCCTTCGAGGGCCCGCCGCCGCCCTTCGGCGCCGAGGTGCTGAACGGGGAGCTGCGCGCGGGCGAGGTGCTGTCGGGCCGCGACGGCATGGCCATGGCCCTGATGCGGCTGGACCGCATGGACGGCGTCCTGACCGTGGACGGGCGGCCGGTGACGGCCCGGCCGCCGGGGTGGATCGCCCCGGCGTGACTTGATCGTGGGAGGGGGTCGGCCGCACCCTGCCCCCATGAGCGAATCGGACAGGTCAGGTCGGTGCGGATGGTGCGGAAGCGATCCGCTGTATGTGGCCTATCACGACGAGGAATGGGGCGTGCCCGAGTACGACGCCCGCGCCCTGTGGGAGAAGCTGGTGCTGGACGGGTTCCAGGCCGGGCTGGCGTGGATCACCATCCTGAGAAAGCGCGAGACCCTGCGCGCGGCCTTCGACGGGTTCGACCCGGAAAAGGTGGCCCGCTACGGCGACGAGGACCGGGCGCGGCTGCTGGCGGATCCGGGCATCATCCGCTCGCGGGCCAAGATCGACGCGGCCATCGGCGGGGCGCGCATCTGGCTGGACATGCGGGATAACGGCGAGGACTTTTCGGCCTGGCTGTGGAGCTTCGTGGACGGGGCGCCGGTGCAGGGCGACTGGACCGATTTCCGCGAGGCGCCGACCCAGACGCCGCAGTCGCAGGCCATGGCCAAGGCGCTGAAGGCGCGCGGCTTCAAGTTCTGCGGACCGGTCATCACCTACGCTTTCATGCAGGCGGTGGGGATGGTCAACGATCACCAGACCGTGTGCTTTCGCCACGCGCCTGTAAAGGCTATGGCCCGCTGATGTCGCTCTCGCCCAACATGACGCTGGAGGCCCTGTGCGCCGCGCCCGTGTGCGGCGTGGACGAGGCCGGGCGCGGGCCATGGGCCGGGCCGGTGTCGGCGGCGGCGGTGATCCTGAACCCGGACGATCTGCCGGACGGTTTGAATGATTCCAAAGTCCTGACAGCTAATGCTCGCGCAAGACTTGAGATCGAGATCAAGGCGCGGGCGGTGGCCTGGGGCGTGGGCTTCGCCTCGGCGCGGGAGATCGAGGACGTGAACATCCTCAAGGCCACGGGCCTGGCCATGTGCCGGGCCATCGAGCAACTGTCGGTGACGCCGGTGGTGGCGTTGGTGGACGGCAACCATCCCTTCGCCCTGCCCTGCCCGGTGAAGACGGTGGTGGGCGGCGACGGCCTGTCGCTATCCATCGCAGCGGCCTCGATCCTGGCCAAGACGGCGCGGGACCGGGTGATGGTGGAGTTGGACGGGCTGTATCCGCAGTACGGCTTCGCCGGCCACAAGGGCTACAACGCCCCGGTTCATCAACAGGCCCTGCGCGAGCACGGCCCCTGCCCCGAACACCGCCGCACCTGGGCGCCGATCCGGGCCCTGCTGGAAGACGCCTGACCGCGTTCTCCTCCCCATTCATGGGGAGGAGAGATTCAGAGCTGAAGGGCGTTGCCGAAAAGGGCGCCGAGAAGGGCGAAGAACAAGGCCCCACCGATGGCGATCGCATTGGCCGAGATGGGATCTCCCCACTTCCAATCAATAGTTGATTGATCAGGCGCGGCTGTCTCGGAGGGCGCGTCGGCCCAGTCGTTGGCGGCGCCGAAGCGGGGATGACGCGGCTCCGGCGGGCGCCAGGCGGCCAGGGTGTCGAAGGCGTCGGCGTGGCTGACGCGGGCGACGGGCGAACGGTGCGACAACGGCTGATCCATGGGATGCCTAACGAAGACAGCTCCGTGACGTTCCCCGGTCATGCGGCGGCCGCCAGGGTCACGGGCTGCTCGGTGGCGACGAATAGATATTCGACGTTCCGCAGGCGACCGACGGCGCCCACCTTCTCGCCCTTCGGATTATGGATGCCGATGCGCGCGCCCACATAGCGCGGCCGGGCGATCTCGATGACCTGGACGTGGCCGCGGCCTGACAGCATGGCCACCAGATCGTCGCGGGACAGATAGCCCTCGTCGTTGAACGAGACGATCAGATTGGGCGCGTCCAGCCGCTCGATCACCGTGCGCATGGCCTCGCGGATGCCGGGGCGGCTGTTGAAGGGGCTCTTGCGGGTCTTCACGTCCACCCGCTTGTTGGCGATGCCGTAGGTCTCGGGCTTGTCCCAGAGGACCAGACTTTCCCAGACGTGGTAATTGGCCAGGTAGGAGTGCTGGTTGTACGGCGGGTCCAGATAGACCAGATCGGCCTGCACCTGCCCGGCCATCTCCAGCGCGTCGGCGCGCGTGGCCCGGCAGGGGCCGGACACGGCGGGCTGCAGCGCCGGCATGCGCAGCGCGATGTCCTTGAGGGCGCGGGGCGCCCATTGCTTCATATAGGCCATCTGCAGACCGGCGGTGGAGTCCACCCGGTCGGCGGCCTCCATCAGCGAAACGAGCGCGATGGCCTTGAGTTCAGGCTCCAGCCCCATGGTCTCGATCCGCTCGCGCATGGCGTCGATGCGGGCGCCGTTGCGGGGGTGGAAGAACCGGGCGTCCTCGCAGCAGGCCTTTGTGAACCAGCCGGGTTCGCCTTTAAGCGCGGAGAGTTCGGCGATGACCTTTTCGGCCTTGTCGGCCCAGCGGTCGCGATCGGCCTGGACATAGCAGATGGCCAGCATGTGAGCGTAGGCGTTCAGGTCGTTGGCGTGGACGGTGAAACCCTCGCCCTTGAGGGCGTGGCCCACGCGGGCGGTGCCGCTGAACAGGTCGCAGACCGTTCCGCCATTTGGCAACAGACCGCGCACCGTCCGGGCGATGTCCGCCAGCAGGGCGCGCTTTGAGCCGATGTATTTGATCATGCCGCCTCACCCGAAAGAGGGGGGGCAGTGTGGGGGGTGCGGAGGACGATGAAAAGCCTCTCCTCCCCGTCACCTGGGATGGGGAGGTGGGGCGGGCGCGATTCAGCGCCCGTGACGGAGGGGCGGCGCGAGCGGAAAGGATTGGCGGCTTGATTGGTTTGCAGCGAGCCGCCCCCTCCACCACGCGGGCTGAGTGGCCCGCGCGGTCCCCCTCCCCGCACGCGGGGAGGAGAGTTACGACTTGCGCTTCCGCTTCGCCTTGGCGGGAGCGTGGGCCAGACGCAGGAGGTTGGCGGCGCCGGGGGCGCCGAAGGGGGTGCCGGCGAGGATCAGAACGCGCTGGCCCGGCTCGGCCAGTCCATAGTCCATGGCGGCCTGCACGGCATCGTCGGTGACCTGCTCCAGCGACTCCGGCTGGCGGCCCAGACGGGGCTCCAGCCCCCAGACCAGGGCCAGGCGCCGGGCGGTGTCGGGATTGGGGGTCAGGGCCAGGATGGGCTGCAGAGGCCGTTCGCGCGCCATGCGGCGGGCCGTGCCGCCCAAGGTCGTGAACACCACCATGCAGGCCGTTGAGGACGCCTCGGCCGCCTTGCGCGCGGCGGCGACCAGGGCGTCCACATCGTGCTCGTCCATGCCCGCATGCTCGGCGTCCATCAGGCCGGGCCACAGGGGATCGCTCTCCACCCGTTCCATGATGCGGTTCATCATGGCGACGGATTCCAGCGGATAGTCGCCCGAGGCGGTCTCCGCTGACAGCATCAGGGCGTCGGCGCCCTCATAGACCGCATTGGCCACGTCCGAGGCCTCGGCCCGGGTGGGCGCCGGCGCGCTGGTCATGGATTCCAGCATCTGGGTGGCGACGATGGCCGGCACGCCGCGCTGGCGGGCCATGCGCAGGATCTGCTTCTGGGCCACGGGCACATCCTCGGGGTCCAGCTCGACCCCCAGATCGCCGCGCGCCACCATGACCCCGTCCGAATAGTCGAGGATGGCGCCCAGCTCGGTGAGGGCGGCGGGCTTCTCGATCTTGGCCAGGCAGGCGGCCTTGCCGTTCACGAGCCGCTTCAGCTCGGCCATGTCCTCCGCTTTCTGGACGAACGAGAGCGCCACCCAGTCCACGCCGATGCGCAGGGCGAAGGCCAGGTCCTCGCGGTCCTTGGGCGTCAGGGCGGAGACGGGGATGACGGCCTGGGGCACGGCCACGCCCTTGCGGTCCGACAGCTTCGATCCGCTGAGGACCTCCACATCGGCCCAGGTGTCGTGACGCTTGACCACCTTCAGACGCACGCGGCCGTCGTCCAGCAGCAGCAGATGGTCCTCGCGCAGGGCCTTGAAGATTTCCGGGTGCGGCATGCACACGCGGGTCTCGTCGCCGGGGGTCTCGTCGAGATCCAGACGGAGGCGCTGGCCCGGCGTGACGGCGATCTCCACGTCCCGGAACCGCCCCAGACGCAGCTTGGGCCCCTGCAGGTCGGCCAGCACGCCCAACGGGCGTTGCAGCGCCATCTCGGCGCCCCTAACGGCCTTGAGGGCGGCGGCGTGATCCTCGTGGGAGCCGTGGCTGAAGTTGAGGCGGAACACGTCCACCCCCGCCTGGGCCAGGGCCTTGACGGTTCCGGGCGCCCGGCTGGCGGGACCGAGGGTGGCGACGATGCGCGCGCGCCGGGCTCTGTTCATACGGGTTCCACGGGTGAAAGGGTTTGCCTGTCCCTTGTGCCGTTGAATCCCGCCCTATGAAAGACGAGGTCCTTCACGCGAAACATGAAGTTATGCGCGCGCCTCAGTCCCCGGATGGACAGGCGGGCGCGTCGCCCCAGCCCAGTTCGAGGCAGCGGCCGTCCATCTGGCCCTCGGGGTCGACGCCGATGACGGCCGCCAGGGTCGGCGCGATGTCGATGGTGGCGATGGGCAGAACCCGCTCCTGCCCTTCGCCGCCGGGCGTCCAGAACAGGATCGGGACGCGGCGGTCATAGTCCCACGGCGTGCCGTGGCCCGAGACATAGGCGTTGGGACGCCCCTGCCCCGGCATGACGCCGGGATCCAGCGAAACCAGCACGTCGGCCGATCGGCCCGCCACGGCGTTCAGGCGGTGACGCTGGCGCAGGGTCAGCTCCTGGACGCTAAGATCGCGCGGCGGCATGGGGTCACCCAGAATGTCGTCCAGGGTGAAGGCGGCGGCCACGAGGGGCTGTTGCGAGAACCACGCGGCGGCGGCGGCGGCGATCTCCGCGCGTTCAGGTCCGGCCATGCCGCGGCCCTCGGCGTCCACCACATAGAAGCCGCTGTTGAAGAACAGAGGATCATGATCCAGATCGAACTGCGCGCGCATGGCCGCATTGCCGCCGGTCATGAGGTCGTAGCCGCCCCAGCGCGCCTCGGTGAAGCCTTGCGCGGCCCAGCGCTCGGGGAAGTCGCCGCCGCCGTGGTCGGCGGTCAGGGCCACGACCACGCCGCCGGGCAGTTGCTCAAGCCGCTCGAGGAACTGGCCCAGCGCCAAGTCCAGGCGCAGCATCTGTTCGCACATCTCCGGCCCCTGGCTGCCGAAGGTGTGACCGATGCGGTCGGTGGCCGACAGGCTGACGCCGAGGATGTCGGTGACGCCGCGCTGGCCCAGTTGTTGGGTGTCGATCAGCATGGCGGCGCCGTCGAGGGTGATCTCGTCGAGGATCGGCGACACGTCCACGGCGAATCGGGCGGGCGGCAGGGCGGCCCGGAACGGCCGGCCGCTGATGGTCCAGTCGGCCTCCAGGGCGCGGCATTGTTCAGATGTGTAGTCCCACGTCAGCTCGCCAATGCTCATGCCCCGCCGCAGATCGGCGTTGAATTCGGCCACGGGGGCCAGACGCACTTCCGCCGTCTCGCCGGGCCGCACATAGGTGGTGAAGCCGAAGTCGTCGGTCAGCCAGAAGGCGCCGTCGCCCTGATGGCCCGCAAGGGTAATGGCGCCCCGGTCCTTGCCGGAAACGGCGAACACGCGGCTGTCGGGGCTGACCGCCTTGAGCCAGTCGCCCAGGGTGGAGGCGTCCAGGCGTTCGGGCCCCACAGGCCCGTTGTCGGTGGGCTCGCCCCCTTCGGGAACATGCGCCAGGGTCGCGGTCTCCGAGGCGAGGCAATAGGTCTTCGCACCTGCCTCGGCGTCATGCCAGTCGTTGCCCGGAATGCCCGCCGTGGCCGGATGCACGCCGGTCAGGATGGTGGCGTGACCGGGACAGGTCTCGGTGGCCGCGTGGGCGTGATAGCCGTTGGGATAGACCCGCCCCTGATCGATCAGGGTGCGCAGGCCGCCGGTGAAACGGGCGCGGTGCTGGTTGAACAGGTTGGCGCTGAACTGGTCCACCACGATCATGACCACCAGCGCGGGCGGTTCAGCGCTGGTCGCGGGCCGGGACTGGCCGGACTGAGCCGCGGCAGTGGACGCGGCAGCCGCGACGGTCAGGGCCGCGAAGGCGGCGCTCAGGCGTTTCACGATGGGGACTCTCTCTAATCGGTTCGCGGCCCTTCTAGCGGCCCGACCTGACAGTTCAATGACGCCGAGAGACATGGCATGGTGCGAGCGGCGGGGGTCGAACCCGCATGACCAAAGGCCGAGGGATTTTAAGTCCCTTGCGTCTACCAGTTTCGCCACGCTCGCGCTCGCTGAGCCGTAGCCTTTCGGGGGTCCGACGTCGAGATTCCCCTTACGCCTTGCTTTCGCCCTCGTTTTCCGCCACATTGGGTTGGTCGATCTCTTTGCGTAACGCCCCGTTCTTCTATGCGACGCATTGAGGCCAGCCGTTTCCATTCAGACCCGACAGGCCGAACAGGGATGTCCCCTGCGGCCAACGCCTACAGGAGGTCATGATATGGCTACCGGCACCGTTAAATGGTTCAACCCCACCAAGGGCTTCGGCTTCATCGAGCCCACCGACGGCGGCAAGGATGTGTTCGTGCACATCTCGGCCGTTGAGCGCGCGGGCATGAACTCGCTGAACGAAGGCCAGAAGGTTTCCTACGAGCTGGAGCGCGACGCGCGTTCGGGCAAGGAATCCGCCGGCCAACTGCAGTCCGCGTAATCGCGGATAAACTGCATGACGATCCCGATCCGGCGTTCACCGCCGTCGATCGGGATCACACGGCGATCGCCTTCGATGGAGAGGTCGTTCGCGTCCTTCCCTCAGGGCGTCGCCGCGTAAAGCTGGTCAACGGACACCACGTCACCGTGCTTCCCGTGCGGGAGGATCCGTCCTCTCCGCCGGAAGTGGGGGAAACCGTGGTGGTCGAGATCGGTTTCAATCAGCTGAAGGGCTGGCGCCTCGCGCGCCAGCCCTGAGGCCCCCTCTTTCAGAAAGGGCCTCAAACCATGGCGCTCACCGACATGATCCCGCGTATGTCCGATGCGGAACTCAAGGTTCTGCGGACCAACGCCTCGCGTCTTCTGGAGCATGGCTTGCCCGCGCAGAAGATCGCCGCCAGCGACATCATGCCCCAGATCGACGGCGAGATCGAAAGTCGGCAAGACGCCGCGCCGCCCAAGAAGACGCCTGCGCCGCGCAAGAAAAAGGCCGTCGTCGTTTCCGACGCGGCCTGATTCCGATCTCTGCGGCGCCTATTCAGCCGCCGCTCTGAAATCCACATCCGAATCCGCGATCAGCCACAGCAGCGCGGCCCAGGCGGCGACGTTCTGGTCCAGGTTCTCGGGCTCGATGCGGTCGATCACGTCATCCACCGTGTGGTGCACGTCGAAATAGTCCGTGCCGTCCTGCGCCAGCCGGAAGGCGGGCACCCCCAAGGCCACGGTCGGGCCGGTGTCCGGTCCGCCGCCCCGTGCAGGCGCGCCGTCCCAGACGATGCCCAGCGGCGTCAGCACCCGCATCGCCGCGCGCTGGAACGCGGTCCCGCTCATGCCCTCGGGCAGGCCCAGGGCGTAGATCGGGCCGGCGCCGAAATCGCTTTCCGAAATCGCCACATGGTTCGCCGCTTCATCGCCGATGGAGTCCGCATAGGCGCGCGCGCCCGCCAGACCCTGGGCGGGAGCCGGCTGACTGACTTCCTCGGCGCCCCACCAGACCACGCGGATGGTGCGGCGCGGACGCTCGGGCAGGTCGGCGATCAGCTTGAGCGCGGCGGTGGTGATGCCGATGCCCGACGCGTCGTCGATGGCCCCGGTGCCCAGGTCCCAGCTGTCCAGATGGCCGCCGATGGTGATGATTTCCTCGGGTCGCTCACGCCCGACGACCTCGGCGATGACGTTCTGCGAATAGGCGTGGCCGGTGAAGCCCGCCGTGGAGAACAGGCGGATGCGGATCGGTTCGTCGGTCATGGCGGCCATGCGGGCCAGCTGGTCCGCGTCGGGCGGGCTGATGGCGAAGGCGGGCACGGCGTCGTCGCTCACTGACGTGGCGCCCGTGTGGGCGAAGCGGTGATCGTGGGTGCCCAGCGAGCGCAACAGAAAGCCCACCGCCCCCCGCCGCGCCGCCTCGGTCGGTCCCTGGAACCGGATCACCGAGGTGGAGCCGTAGCCGCGCCCGTCCTGGGCCCGGGGCGTGTCCTGCAGCACCACGGCGATCTTGCCCGCCAGCGCGCCTTCCGGCTGGTCCAGCAGATCCTGATAGGTCCGGAAGATCGCGGCCTCGCCGGTGACCCCGTCCGCCGGGGTGGCCATGGCGCCGCCCAGGGCGGTGACGGTCAGCGGCTGCGGGAACGGCGAGAGCACCTCGACCTGCTCGACGCCCCGGGTCCAGACCGCCAGGGGGAACTCGTGAATCCGCACATTCTGCAGACCGAGGTCGCGCATGTAGCCTTCGCCCCACGCCGCCGCAGCGCGCTCGGACTCCGTCCCCGCCATGCGCGGGCCGAAGCGGGTGGTGATCTGCTCGACAATTTCATAGGCGATGGTGCCCTCCAGCGCCCGGTCGCGGAGGGTTTCGGCGGTGCGGATCGCCCCGGCGTCCTGGGCCATGGCGGGCGCGGCGATCAGGCAGGCGGCGGCGACCGTGGTCGCCAGACGGGAAAGAACGGACAACGGAAGCCCCCCAATGAGATTCTGAACTGGTCGCGGACCCTAAAGCGTCAACGTGGGGGCGCAAGCGCGACGGAATCAACCGGTCCTTAACCGCGATGATTCACCAGTGTGAGCGTTACAGTTCACGCGGGGCCCTTCGACCATGAGTATCAAGACCGATGTCGTTCTGAGGGGCGACTGCATCGAAGTGCTGAAGGGCCTGCCCGACGCCAGCGTCGACATGGTCTTCGCCGACCCGCCCTATAATCTGCAGCTGGGGGGCGACCTGCTGCGGCCGGACAATTCGAAGGTGGATGCGGTCGACGACGACTGGGACCAGTTCGAGAGCTTCGCCGCCTATGACGCCTTCACCCGCGCCTGGCTGAGCGAGTGCCGCCGGGTGCTGAAGCCCGAGGGCTCCATCTGGGTGATCGGCAGCTATCACAATGTGTTCCGACTGGGCGCCGCGATCCAGGACCTGGGCTTCTGGGTGCTGAACGACATCATCTGGCGCAAATCCAACCCCATGCCCAACTTCAAGGGCACCCGCTTCACCAATGCGCACGAGACCCTGATCTGGGCCGCGCGCAGCCGCGAGCAGAAGCGCTACACCTTCAACTACGACGCCCTGAAGGCCTTCAACGAAGACACCCAGATGCGCTCCGACTGGACCTTCGCCCTTTGCACCGGCGAGGAGCGGATCAAGGACGAGGAGGGCAAGAAGGCGCACCCGACCCAGAAGCCCGAGGCCCTGCTGCACCGGGTCATGCTGGCCGCCACCCGCCCCGGCGACGTGGTGCTGGACCCCTTCTTCGGCACCGGCACCACCGGCGCGGCGGCGAAGCGTCTGGGCCGTCATTTCATCGGCATCGAGCGCGAGGAGGCCTACGCGAAGGTCGCGGAGAAACGCATCCAGGCCGTGGTTCCGGCCGCCCCCGAGGACCTGGCGGTGATGGGCTCCAAGAAGGCCGAACCGCGGGTGCCGTTCGGCGCCCTGGTGGAGGCCGGCCTGCTGCGTCCCGGCGACCGTCTGTACTGCCCCAAGGGCGAGCGCGAGGCGCGCGTGCGCGCCGACGGCAGCCTGGCCCACGGCGATCTGACCGGCTCGATCCACAAGCTGGGCGCCCTGCTGGACAACGCCCCGGCCTGCAACGGCTGGACCTTCTGGCGCTACAAGACCGACCGCGGCTTCCAGCTCATCGACGACCTGCGCACCCAGATGCGGGCCGGGATGCAGTGACGCGTTGACGCCCTGCCCCGCGCGCGTCACCGTCGGGTGACGACAGGGGATGCGTAAATGAGTTCACCGGATGTCGCCGCGCTGGAGCTGCGCGGCCTGAAGAAGGTCTTCGCCCGCCCCGCGGTGGATGATCTGGATCTGACTGTACGCGCCGGTGAACTGTACGCCCTGCTCGGCCCCAACGGCGCGGGCAAGACCACGACCCTGCGCATGGTGGCGGGCCTGACCCGGCCCACGGCGGGCGAGATCCGCGTGTTCGGCGTGGACGCCGTGGCCGATCCGGTGGCGGCCAAGCGCATGATCGCCTGGCTGCCGGACGAACCGATGCTCTACGACAAGCTGACGCCCATGGAGTATCTTGAGTTCGTGGCTGGCCTGTGGGGCGTGGACGCGAAGACCGCGCGCAAGCGGGCCCAGGAGCTGCTGGAATGGCTGGCCCTGTGGGAGCATCGGGGCGAGCGGTGCGAGGGCTTTTCGCGCGGCATGAAACAGAAGGCGGCGCTGGCCGGGGCCCTGATCCATGAGCCGCGCCTGCTGATGCTGGACGAACCACTGACGGGTCTGGACGCCGCCATGGCCCGTCAGGTCAAGGACGTGCTGCAGGAGAAGGTGCGCACCGGGGCGACGGTGATCCTGACAACGCACATCCTCGACGTGGCCGAGCGCATGGCCGACCGTATCGGCATCATCCAGCACGGACGCCTGCTGGTCGAAGGCAGCCTTGCCGAACTGGGCGCGCGCGCCGGCCGTCAGGGCGGAACGCTGGAGGACGTGTTCCTCGACCTGACCTCCGGTCCCGCACCCGCATGATCCGGTTTCTGAAGGCGGGCTCGGTCCCCTGGCTGCTGGCGCACGAGGTGCGGCTGACCTGGCGCGGCATGGACGGCAAGTCCGCAGAGAAGAAGGAAGGCCTCAGCGGCAGCAAGGCGGTCCTGATCCTGCTGGTGGGCGTCGGCCTGTTGGGCCTTGTCGGCGGCGGGGTGGGTCTGGCGTTTCTGGTCTGGCGGTTTCCCCTGGGGCCCGGGTCCATGGCCGCCCTGATCGCCACCGGCGCCATGGGCGCAATCCTGACCCTGATGCTGACCCACGCCATCAATGCCTCGGTGCAGGCCCTTTATCAGCGCGGCGATCTGGACCTGCTGATGTCCTCGCCCCTGAAGCCGCGGGTGGTGCTGACGGTGCGGCTGGCCGCCATCGCGGCGACGACGGGGCTGCTCTACTATCTGCTGGTGACGCCCTTCGTGCTGGCGGCCTGGGCGCTGGGCCAGCCCCACTGGCTGACCCTTTACGGCCTGATCGCGGGCCTGACCCTGATCGCCACCACCATGGGCCTGGGTCTGACCATGGCCCTGTTCAGCCTGATCGGCCCGCGCCGCACCCGCGTGGTGGCCCAGATCACCGCCGGGGTGGTGGGCGCCTCCGCCTTTCTGGCCAGCCAGGTCTACAACTTCACCCGCCCGCGCGATGACGGGGAAGGCGCCGGCGCCCTGGCCGAGCTGTTCCAGTCCTGGGCCGCCTCGGACGCCTTCCAGGACGGCGGCTGGGGAACCTGGGCCCTGCGCGCCCTGCTGGGCGAGGCCCTGCCCCTGATCCTGTTCGTCGCCGCGTCGCTGTTGATGTTCGCCGTGACGATCCGGGTTCTGGCGCGACGCTTCGCCGAGAACGCCGCCGCCGCCGTGGGCGACCGTTCCGGCCCGAAACCGCGTCGCGTCGCCGACCGCGCCTTCGCCAGCGGCCTGACCCGGGTGATGGTGCAGAAGGAACTGCGCCTGCTGGCCCGCGACCCGCAACTGCTCAGCCAGGTGCTGCTGCGGCTGCTGTATCTGTTGCCGCTGGGCTTCATCCTGTTCCGCAACGCCCAGTCGGGCGTGGGCGTGGCCTTCGGCGCCGGGGCCGTGGTGATCATGGCCGGGCAGCTGGCCGGCAGCTTCTCGTGGATCACCATATCGGCGGAGGACAGCCCGGAGCTCCTGCGGTCGGCGCCGGTCCAGCAGGGCCGGGTGGACCGGGCCAAGCTGTACGCCGCCCTGATCCCGGCCATGGGGCTGACGGCGCTGGCGCTGGCGGGGCTGGCGGTGATCGCGCCGCTGGCGACCGGCGTCGTTCTGATCGGCTGCCTGGCCGCCTCGGCCTCGGCGGGCCTGATCAATATCTGGCGTCAGAAGCCGGCCCAGCGCCGCGACTTTCAGAAGGGCAGCAAGGGCTCGATCCTCGTCGGCATCGCCGAATTCATCGTCGGCGCCCTGTGGGCCATCGCCACGGGTCTGGCGGTGGCGGGGATGATCTGGGCCGTGCTGCCCGCCGCGCTGGCGGTGGGGTTCACCCTGATGCTGCGCCGCTCGCCCGAGAAGATCGCGGCGGCCGCAGCGCTTTCCTGAACACGCTGGGCAGGGCCCGGGCGGCCTCGTCCTCGTCGGTCCAGATGAAGTCGCCCTGCCCCGTCGCCTCGAACACCGTCAGGGTCAGGGCGAAGTGGGTGAAGACGTGCTCCACCGCGCCGGTCGGTCGCCAGGCAGCCTGAACCGGCGCGGCCTCGACGCCGGCGCCGGCCTCGTCCCAGCCGCTGGTGGGCAAGCCCAGCATGGCGCCCAGCAGGCCCTTGTCCGGTCGACGCTCCAGCGCCACCCGCCCCTGCCCGTCCCGCAGCACGAACACCGCGCCCTTGCGCCGGGGCCGGGCGGCCTTCTTCGTCTTGAGCGGATAGCGCCCCGGATCGTCGGTCCGGAAGGCGGCGCAGCCGAACGCCAGCGGGCAGCGGTCGCACAGGGGCGCCTTCGGGCGGCAGACGGTCGCGCCCAGATCCATCAAGGCCTGGGCCCAGTCGCCGGGCCGATCCTCGCGCACCAGCGTGGCGGCCAGACGCTTCAGCTCCGGCTTGGCGGCGGGCAGCGGCGACTCCACCGCGAACAGGCGGGCGGTGACCCGCTCCACATTGCCGTCGACGACATTGGCAGGCCGGTCGAAGGCGATGGCGGCCACAGCGGCGGCGGTGTAGGCGCCCACCCCCGGCAGGGCCAGCAGCCCTGTCTCGTGATCCGGAAACACACCGCCATGCTCTCCCGCCACGGCGCGGGCGCACGCAAGCAGGTTGCGGGCGCGGGCGTAGTAGCCCAGCCCGGCCCAGGCGGCCATCAGATCGCCGTCCTCCACCGCCGCCAGATCAGCCACGGTCGGCCAGCGCCGGGTGAAGTCGATGAAGTATGCGGTGGCGTGGGGCACGGTGGTCTGCTGGAGCATCACCTCGGACAGCCAGACGCGGTACGGGTCGGGCCGAAGCCCGGCCGCGCGCTCGTGCGGCCCTGTGCGCCACGGCAGGGCGCGGGCGTGGGCGTCGTACCAGTCCAGCAGGGCCGCACGAACCGCATCGACGAATTGGGGTGAGTCCGGCGTCATGATCGGGGCTATATAGGGCCATGGCCCGCCAACTGCCCACAGACGCCGAGGTCCGCGAGATTCTGTCGCGCAAGCGGACGCGGCCCGCGCCTCGCCCGGCCCCGCCGGTCGGCCGGTCGCTGGCGCCCTTCATCCGTGAACTGGACAAGAAATACGGGCGCGGGGCCGAGGCGCTGCAGCCCCGCTGGCGCGAGATCGTCGGCGACCGGCTGGCCCGGGTCACCGAGCCGGTGAAGCTGACCAAGGGCCGGGGCAATGCGGGCGGCGCGCTGGAGCTGCGTGTGGCGGGCGCCGCCGCCCTGCTGGTCCAGCATCAGTCCGCCGAGATCATCGAGCGGGTGAACCTGTTTCTGGGCGCGGGGGCTGTGGAGAAGCTGCGGATATCCCAAGGGCCCGTGCGCGGCCTGGTCGATCCCGCCTCCCCCACCCGCCGGAGCCGCGCGGCGCCGCCGCTGGACGCCGCTGCGGAAGCCGAGCTGGCCCGCTCCGTGGACGCCGCCCCGGACGCGGTGAAGAGCGCCCTGCTGAAGTTGGGGCGAGCGGTGATGCGCAACACGCGCGGCGATCAGCGTTGACAAACCTTCGCCGTCCTTGTTCTCGACTGTGGGACCAGCGCGCGACGCCCGAGAATCGCGCGATCATGCCGAATTCATCGTTTTGAGGAGCCGCCCATGCGCCCGACCTTCCTGAACCGCCGCGCCGCGATGATCGCCGCCGTCGGCGCGACCCTGGCCCTGGCCGCCTGCGGGGGCGGCGGCGTGTCCGCGCCCGCCGAGGGCGACATGACCAAGGGCGCCGGCGAGGACGCCGCCGTCACGGTGGTGGAGTATGCCTCGGTCACCTGCGGCGTCTGCGCCGCCTGGAACGAGCAGGTGAAGCCCGAGTTCGAGGAGCGTTACGTCAACAACAACCGCGTCCGCTTTGTCTTCCGCGAACTGCCCACCCCGCCCCAGGACATCGCCGTGGCCGGCTTCCTGCTGGCGCGCTGCGCGGGCGAGGATCGGTATTTCGAGGTGGTGGACCAGATCATGCGCGCCCAGCCTGAAATCTTCCAGGGCCAGGGTCGGGCGGCGCTTGTGCGCATCGCCGCCGATGCAGGCCTGAGCCAGGAAGAGTTCACCCGGTGCGTCACTGATCAGGACGCCATCCTGGCCATGGACCAGCGGGTCCAGGCGGCTGTTCGCGCGGGCGTGACGGGCACACCCTACTTCACCGTCAACGGCCGCCACGTCAGCGATTCGTCGCTGGAAGGCCTGGCCGCCGTGATCGACCCGCTGCTGGAAGCCGAGGGCTGAGCGTGAACCGCGCCGCATATTTCATCGCGGCAGCGATCCTGACCGTCGCCGCCCCTTCGGGCGCCGCGGCCCAGACGGCCGGCGGGGCCCACTCCGGCCACGACCACGCGCCGGTGATAGCGGCCGCGCCGGTTCCGGCGGTGACGGCCTCAGATCGCATTCTTGGCGATCCGGACGCGCCTGTGACGGTGATCGGGTACGCCTCGTTCACCTGCGGCCACTGCGCCGACTGGCATGAACAGGTCTATCCGGCCTTCAAGGCGCGCTTCATCGACACGGGCCAGGTCCGGTTCGTCTATCGCGATCTGCCGACAGCTCCGCAGAACCTGTCGCAGACCGCGGCGCTGGTGGCGCGCTGCGCGACGGCGGAGCAGTTTCCCGCTGTCATCGATGCGCTCATGTCGGGCCAGGAGCAGATGTACGCCAGCCGCGACGCGGCCGGATGGCTTCTGGGCGCGGCGCAAGCAGGCGAACTGGGACCGGATCAGCTGGAGACCTGCCTGAACGATCCCGAAGCTGATGCGGGGCTGATCGCTTCTATTCGCGGGGCCGTGGCGGCGGGCGTGACAGGCACCCCCACCTTCTTCGTCAACGGCCAGCGGGTCGAGGGCGGCCTGGCCAGTCTTGAGGCCGCCATCGCGCCCCTGATCGAACAGGGCGGCTGATCGGCCGTGGAATTCCTCCGCCTTCGCATCGCGGGCTTCAAGTCCTTCGTGGACCCGGTGGAATTCCATATCGAGCCGGGTCTGACGGGCATCGTCGGGCCCAACGGCTGCGGCAAGTCCAATGTGCTGGAGAGCCTGCGCTGGGTCATGGGCGCCAACTCGGCCAAGGCCATGCGCGGCCAGGGCATGGACGACGTGATCTTCGCGGGGGCGTCGGGGCGGCCCAGCCGCAACCACGCCGAGGTGCTGCTGACCATCGACAACGCCCGGCGCCGGGCGCCCCAGCCGTTCACCGATGCGCCCCTGCTGGAGGTGTCGCGCCGGATCGATCGGGGTCAGGGCTCCACCTACAAGGTCAACGGCAAGGAGGTGCGCGCCCGCGACGTGCAGTTGCTGTTCGCCGACGCCTCCACCGGGGCCAACTCGCCGGCGCTGGTGCGTCAGGGCCAGATCTCGGAGCTGATCGCCGCCAAGCCCCAGAACCGCCGCCGCATCCTTGAGGAAGCGGGCGGGGTGGCGGGCCTGCACACCCGCAGACACGAGGCCGAGCTGCGGCTGCGGGCCGCCGAGACCAATCTGGACCGGCTGGACGACATCAGCCGCGAGCTGGAGACCACCCTCGCCCGCCTCAAGCGCGAGGCGCGTCAGGCCGAGAAGTACAAGAAGATCTCCGCCGAGATCCGGGCGTTGCAGGCGGCCCTGCTCTATGTGCGCTGGAACGACGCGCGCATGGCGGCCGAGGCCGCGAAGGCTGAGCTGGCCGAGGCGGATCAGGCGGTGGCCGAGGCCACTCGGGACGCCACGCGGGGCCAGACCGCTGCGCTGGCCGCCCAGGAAGCCCTCAAGCCAGCCCGGGAGGAGGACGCGGTGGCCGCCGCCCTGCTGCACCGCGCGACTCTTGAGCGGGACAGGCTGGACATGGCGGAACAGGCCGTGCTGGAGGAGATCGCGCGCATCACCGCCGATCAGGCGCGCATCGCCGCCGACGCCGGGCGCGAGCAGGACGCCGCTGCGGACGCGGAGCGGGAGCTGGCGCGGCTGGCCGCCGAGCTGGAAGCCGTGCAGGCCGAGATCGCCGCCGCGCCCCAGCGGGGGCCGGAGCTGGAGGCCGCGCTGAAGGCCGCCGAGGAGGCCCGCGCCGCGGCCGACGGCGAGGTGGAGCGCCAGGCCGGGGCGCTGGCCGCCGTGGAGGCCCGCGCCAACGCCGAGACGGCCCGCAAGCGCGACGCCGAGGCCCGCGTGACCCGCGCCCGCCAGACCCTGGACAACGCCCGGCGCGAGCGGGAGGCGCTGGGCCCGCTGGAGACGCCCGAGATCGCCGAGGCCCGCGCCTCGCTGGACGCCGCGCTGGAGGACCTGCGCACCGCCCGCGAGGCGGTGGAGAACGCCGAGACCGCCCGTGGCGACGCCGCCCGCGCCGAGGCCGAGGCCCGGCAGAACGCCCGCAAGCTGGAGGACCGGCTGGGTCGTCTGCAGACCGAGGCGCGGGGGCTGGCCCAGCTGCTGACCGCCGCCAAGCGGGACTTTCCGCCGGCGCTGGATCAGGTGCGGGCCGAGCGGGGCTATGAAGCCGCGCTGGCCGCGGCGCTGGGCGACGATCTGGACGCCGCCCTGGACGCCCGCGCCGCCGCCCACTGGGCCGGCTCCGACGCACCGCCGCCCGCATGGCCCGACGGCGTGGAGCCTCTGGCCGCCAAGGTCACGGCGCCCGCGCAATTGTCGGCCCGCCTCGGCTGGTGCGGGGTCGCAGTGCGCGACGCGGCGCCGGATCTGGCCAAAGGCCTGCCC
>NZ_PNLV01000040.1 GCF_013823285.1 Brevundimonas sp.
CGTCGATCTCGTCGCACTCGCCCGTGACCCCGAAGGTGCCGTCGCGCAGGTGCCGCCCCGCGCGCCCGGCGATCTGGCCGATCTCGTGGGCGTGCAGCCAGCGGGTGCGCCGCCCGTCGAATTTCCTCAGGCCCGCGAAGGCCACATGGTCCACGTCCATGTTCAGGCCCATGCCGATGGCGTCGGTGGCTACCAGAAAGTCCACCTCGCCCGACTGGAACAGTTCGACCTGGGCGTTGCGGGTGCGGGGGGAAAGGGCGCCCATGACCACCGCCGCCCCGCCCCTCTGGCGGCGGATCAGTTCGGCGATGGCGTAGACCTGATCCGCCGAGAAGGCGACGATGGCCGAGCGCGGCGGCAGGCGGGTTAGCTTTTTGGACCCGGCATAGCTCAGGGTCGACAGCCGGTCGCGCGACACGATCTCCGCGTCCGGGACCAGCCGCCGCACCAGCGGCGCCATGGTCCCCGCGCCCAGGAACATGGTCTCCAGCTGACCGCGCGCATGCAGCAGGCGCTGGGTGAACAGGTGGCCGCGTTCGGGGTCGGCGCATAGCTGGATCTCGTCCACCGCCAGGAACTCGACCGTCTTCTCCAGCGGCATGGCCTCGACCGTGCAGACCCACCAGTGGGGCCGGGGCGGGATAATCTTTTCCTCGCCGGTGACCAGCGCCACCGACCGGGCCCCCATGCGCGCCACGATGCGGTCGTAGATCTCGCGGGCCAGCAGCCGCAGCGGCAGGCCGATCATGCCCGAGGCGTGGCCAAGCATCCGCTCGACCGCCAGATGGGTCTTGCCGGTGTTGGTGGGGCCCAGCACCGCGGTGACGCGGGACGGGGCCAGGCCGGTGGGGCGGTCGTTCATGACGGCTCCAAGGTGGCGACGACCGGGCCGGGACTCAAGCGCGGCAGGAGCCGGGTAAACGGCGCGGGGGATTCACGAGAACAGGGGCGAAACGAATCAGGACCGAATCACCGACTTCGCCCGATTCAGGATTTGTTCCCTACAAGATATTGTATCTTAATGGGGTTTAACCACTAGCGGATTCAGGTGGTGGCGCGGCGTTGTGGCGCGGACCAAGGTCCTGTCAGGAGCCGGGCAGAGGCCTATATAAGTCTCATGGCCCAAAAATCCCCGTCCCCAGAAGCGCTCATCCGTAAATGGCCTGCGTTGTCTCCGCTCCGGACCGGCATCGTCTGCCGGTGTCCACGTTGTGGCGAAGGCGCTCTGTTCCAGGGGTTCCTGAACCTGCGCCCATCCTGTCATGCCTGCGGCCTGGATTATGGCTTCGCCGACCCGGCCGATGGGCCGGCCTTCTTCGTCATGTCCGGTGTCGGCATCGCGGTGACCCTCCTGTTCCTCTGGATGGAGATCGCCTTTCGACCACCCATGTGGGTGCACCTAGTCTTCACCCTGCCGCTGTTCGTGGTCGGCTGTCTGGCCACCCTCAGGCCGGTGAAGGCCTGGCTGATCAATGAGCAGTTCGTCCGAAAGGCGTCCGAGGCGCGGTTCTCGTTTCTGGGACGTTCAAGCGGCCCGAAAGCGGAATAGGCGCTTGTGCAGCGGGGCCTGTCCTTCATAGGCGATCAGTTTCTCCTCCATCCAGGGGAAGTAGGTCCGGATCATCCGCGCCGCCTCGCGATCGGCGGCGATCTCGATCAGGTCCGATTCAGGAAGTTCCGACGGCTTCTGCCCAAGCTTGTTTGACGCTGAATTGGTGTTCTCGAGATCGTCAACGAACCGTCTGAAGCTGTCAGGCGATATTCCCAGAGGCGCAAGAAGGTTGGGCCCGATCCACTCCAGTCGGTCGGGAGCCCTGACCATGTCATCCAGATTGAACAGGGTAACCCGCCCCGGGGCCGCCTCAAGCATCCGCTCGTAGGTCCGGACCGACAGAATCCAGGCGTCCAGGAAAGTGCGCACGGTCTTGAACTTGTTCCACGGCATGGCCCGGTACGAGCGCCAGACGTGAAAGGGATTGCGCAGGCAATAGACATAGTGCGCCGGGCGATCCGGATCATCGAAGATGGCTTCATAGCGGTCGAAGTGCCGTTCGTGGCGCGGCGTCTTGTGACCGAACCAGCGAGCCTGGTTCCGAATCCGGCAACTGGAGCTGGTGCTATCGCGAAAGGCGGCCCGGGCCAGACGGTATATGCGTTCGGAATCCGGAGCTTTCTTATCGACCCTGACATTGTACAGCCAGGCCATCATCTTGGAGCCCACGGGGCCGCCGATTTCGCCCTGCAACTCCACGTCCCGGGAGTTGTTCAGGAGGTTGGCGCACATTCGAGTGCCGGACCGGCCCATGCCGAAGACGATCAGGGGCCTGGCCATATCCGCTGGCTTTCTGACGGCCCGGCTGGTCCCGGGCTGCCCGGCCTTCTGCACGCTTTTCACGCTTTCAAACTCCGTTCGCTTTTCAGCCGCCATGGTTGTCGCTAGGAACGCCCTCTAAGGCCCCGTAGCTCAGCTGCATAGAGCAAGGCTTTCCTAAAGCCGAGGTCGGAGGTTGGAGTCCTCCCGGGGTCGCCATGTTTTGTCCAAACCACCTGACACAGGCTCAAGTTCCGGCTGGAGTTGATCAGGACAGACGTTCCCGACAATGGCAGAATGCGCCCAGCGGCTCGACCGGCAAGCTGATATTCGCGCACCGGGCCGCGTGGGTGACCGCACGCGCGGGTCGCGAATCTGCACAGACGCAAATGCGTGCGCATTTTTTTGCGAATCCTCTCCAAAATGACGAAGGCAAGAGAAGGAGCGCGATATGCGGGGGGAAATTCTGACCTTTGATGCGGCCACCAGAATGGTCGCGATCAGAGGGGACGACGGGAATCGCTATCTTTTCCCGGCCACGGCCGTCCATAGCGGACTTACGCCCCGCAGAGGGCAGCGCGTCGATTTCACCCCCACCGAGAATGGCCAACCTGGGGAGATCTTCATCCTGCAGTCGGGAGAGAGCGGCGCGGTCTCGACACAGGGCGGATTTGATCTGGGTCGGGTGATCAGCCGGACCTTTGCGTCGATCCGGGACAATTGGCTGTTGCTGCTCGTCGCCTCTCTCGTCCTGGTCGGCCTGCCAAGCACCTTGGCTGCCGTGGGCCAGACACTGGTCTGGAGCCAGGAATCGACGACGGCAGGCTTCCTTTTCGTCACTCTGGGGACCCTGCTCTACTTCATCGGCTTCTACATGCTTCAGGGGACGGCGGTAAAGGCGGTGGTGAACGGCTTCAACGGCAAGAAGACAGATCTGGGCGTCGCCCTGGACGTCGGCGTGAGGATGTTCTTTCCGTTGCTGGGGCTCGGCATTCTGGCCGGTCTCGGCATGGCGCTCGGATTCATTCTCCTGATCGTGCCGGGCGTCATTCTGGCTGTCCTGTGGTCGGTGGCCGCCCCAGCGATCGTGATCGAGAAGCGGGGGGTCTTCGACAGCTTCCAGAGGAGCAGGGACTTGACGCGGGGCTATCGCTGGAACGTGTTCGGACTGCTCGTCATCTATATCCTGCTGGCCTGGATCCTGGAGGCGGCGATCGGGGCCGTCAGCTTCGCCACCGGCGGCGCCTTCGCCGGTGGAGACGGTCCCAATCTGTGGATCAATATTCTCGGCGGACCGGTCGTCAATGTTCTCTCAGCAGTGATCGCCACCGCGGGTGTGGCGTCGCTGTATTATGAACTACGCACGGTCAAGGAAGGCGCCGGTCCCGAAAGTCTGGCCTCTGTCTTCGATTGATGCGTCAGACGTCGTGCTTGTCCCGGCGGCGCACGCCCATGAGCATGCGCTGCTCGAGCCGTCCGCGCAGAGCGGCGTAGTAGGCCGTCAGAAAGTCCCGGTCCGCCTCGTCCGAATCCCGGACCCAGCCGATCTTGGCCGCGATGCGATCGGCGACGGCCCGAAGGGTCTTGCGGTCGTTCTGACGCAACACGGATTCGAGCACGTGCAGTTCCTTGGCGCCGTATACGTCGACCTGGGCAGGGGTGAAATTGTAGACGGCGACGCGGTCAGTGCTCTCGTCCGCCATGTCTCGGGTCAGCTTGCGGCGGGGGGTGCGCACGACCCAGGTCCCGCCCGCCAGATCCCCCACGCGCAGACGGTCGCGATTGAACAGGGGGAAGAAGACGAAGATTGCGCACCATACGAAGGCGAGCAGGTACATCCAGCTGTCCACGCCGTCTCCGCCCACGCGTGAGAAGAGGAGGGACAGCGGCAGAAAGACCTCGAGCTCCCGCAGAGCGTTGCGCACGAAAACCGATTCAGCCCGCAGCCGCCCGCCGTCCCTGGACGCGACGCGCAGGCCCAGGGCCCGCTTGCCGGGCGTCGCTGCGCCTGCCGACAGTTCAAAGGCGGTGAAATAGAAGTTTCGCAGCAGAAAGAAGACCAGCAGCCAGATCACATACATGACTTCGACGCCTGCACCGCCGCCCACGCCCACGGCGCCGATGCCCATGAACACAGCCGCCAGCGTCATGACGATCAGCGCGCCGATGATGATCGCCGCATCCAGCAGGAAGGCTCCGGCTCTCTGGCCTGCGTCCGCGATGTTCACGCGCAGATCCACGCCCTCGGGTGTGACCAGGGAACGCGTGGTCCCGCTTCTGTCCACGGTGCTAGCGTGCATGACGTGTCGCACGGGGCGCGTAGAAATAAGCGGCCCATATCAGGCCCGAGGCGGCGGCCACCGCATAGCGCACGCCCGTGTCGGTGATCAGTTGGCGGCCGAAGCCCTCAAGCAGGCCTGCGAGCATCAACATGACGACGACCCCGGCCATGGCCACCCCTGCGGTTCGCCCGGCTTCCATGGCCGCATCCAGCCGTCCTCTTGAGCCCGGAAAGGCGACAGCCCAGCCGATGCGAAGTCCGGCCGCCCCGGCGAGGATCACGGCGAACAGCTCGGTCACCCCGTGAATGAGCAGCCAGCCGCCGAGCTCCACGCCCAGCCCCCGCGTTGCGAACAACGCCACGAAGGCGCCCATGGTCGCGCCGTTGTAAAGAATGAGCAGGCCGGTCGGCAGGCAAAGAGCGAACCCCAGGGCAAAGGCGAGAAGCGCCACCTGGGCGTTGTGGGTGAACAGGAAGGTGGCGAAGGCCGACAAGCCGCCTGCGCCCTCATGGTCGCCCAGGGTGGCCCGAAGTGATTCCGTGGACGCGCCGGGATCACGGCCCCCGGCCAGTTCGGCGGGCACCAATGCGTAAAACCACTCCGGATCGTGCATGACCAGCCACGCCGCGACCATCGCGCCCAGGGCCAGAAGGGCGGCGGAGACGAGCGTCTCGCGCCAGAGACTGCGCACTGCTGACGGCCAGTCGCTCCTGAAAAAGGCGGCCAGCCGATCCTGCAATGTCGCGCGGGATCCGTAGACGAAGAAGTAGGCGCGAGTGGCGAGGGTCTCCAGATACTCGATCAGTCCCTGATCAAGCGAGGTTTCACGAGCGACGGAAAGAGACGACAGCGTGGAGCGATACAGTACCGGAATGGCGAGAATTTCGGCATCAGTCAGCCTGGCGGCTGAGCCTTTCTCGGCCTTGTCCATCAGTCTTTCCAACCGTCGCCAATCCTCCTCGCGCGCCTGGCGGAAGCGCTGACTTTTCAGCAGGGGGGAAGGGCGATGGTCGGTCACAGCAAATCCCTGCGTTTCAGATCCAGATACGCGTTGACCACTTCGGGGCCGACGCGGTCGGCCGGCGTGTCGACGATATGGGCGCCCATGCGCCGTAGTCTCGCCACCACGGCTTCACGTTCCCGCAGCAGGGTTCCGGCGACAACCGCGCGCGACACGTCGTCGGGCTCCTCTGGACGCGCGGCGGCGAGCGTCTCCAGCTCTTCGTCGCGAAGCACGACGAACAGCACCAGATGACGCCGCAACAGCCGGCCGAGTGACTCGATCATCAATTCGGCGGCGGTGGAGTCCGTGAAGTCCGTGAACACGACCACCAGGGAGCGGCGCTGCAACTGTCCCGAGAGGGCGGCCAAGGCGAGGGTGTAGTTGGTCTCGTGAGTGGAATAGTCAATGCGTCCCGCCACCGCCTGAAGGGTGCGGAAAGCATCAGGCCCGGCGATCGCGCCGGTCGAAAGACGTGGAGCTGAATCGAAGGCGAACAGCCCCGCCCGGTCGCCCGACCTGAGGCAGGCGTAGGACAGCAGCAGCCCCGCATGAATGAAGCGGTCAATGCGAGGCATGCCGTGCACCGGCTCGCATGAGGCACGACCGCAATCCAGCGCCATGATGACATTGTGGTTGCGTTCAGTGCGGAACTCCTTGGCCAGCAGAACCGCGTGACGCGCCGATTGCTTCCAGTCGATGGCTCGACGGTCCATGCCGGGCTGATAGTCACGCAGGGCCTGGAACTCCGATCCTTCGCCGAGCTCAAGCTGGGTTTTGGCGCCGAACAGGGCGTCGCGAGCGAACAGGCGCACAACCTGATCCCGCACCCCCTGCAGATCAGTCAGGATGGGCGCTGACAGGCCCAGGGCGAAGACCTTTTGTTTCCATGCCAACCCCGATGGTCCGCGCCATCGCACCCAGAGCGCGTCGAACGTGGCCGCCCCGCGCCTTTCGGGCAGGAGAGGAAAGGCGACATGGGATGTTCGGTTCGAAACCTCGGCGCGGCGCGCAACGCCATCCAGGCCTAGTCTAACATCGCCCGAGAGGGCGGCATCGAGCGCCCGCGGCGCCGGCCCCCTCTGGCCGAAGCGCAGCGTCATGGTCAGCAAGCCGGGTCTTCCGACCGCCGCATGGGCCGTTTCGGGTTCGTCGAGGCTGAGTGCGGCCCGGGACCCCGCTGACAGGGCATCCAGCGCAGTCAGCAGCACAACAGCACCGATCCAGGCTGGACCGGCCAGCCATCCCGATGGCGTCAGCACCCCGACGACCAAGGCGACGGGAACGCCCGCCACCATCAGGATCACGGCTCGCCGCGTGGGATAGATCACCGGGGGGCCGCCACCTGGTTGACCAGGCCGTCCAGCACCTGCTCGACGCGACGACCTTCGATTTCGGCGGCGGGCGACAGAACGAGACGATGGCGCAGGGCGGGCACGGCCAGAGTTTTCACGTCGTCCGGAATGACGTAGTCGCGGCCGTCCAGCGCCGCATGGGCCCGCGCCGCGCCCGCCAGCATTGCCCCGGCGCGCGGGGAAGCGCCGATGTCGATATCCGCCGACTCCCGAGTCGCTCGCACCAGATCGGCGATATAGGTGACCACGTCTTCGGTCAGCCGGACGGCGCCGACGGCTTCGCTGACGTCGGTGATCGCTGCGGCGTCAGCGGCGATGCCGACGCCAAGGGCGATGGGGTCCATCTGCCCGACCCGGGCGCCATGATCGGCGATGATTGACCGTTCCTGCTCGAGCGACGGGTAGTCCAGCACATACTTGAACAGAAACCGGTCCAACTGCGCCTCAGGCAGCGGATAGGTGCCCTGCTGCTCGATCGGATTCTGGGTGGCCACGACAGTGAAGCGCGGGCTCAGGGCGTGCGCCTCTCCATCAATGGTGATGCGCCGCTCCTGCATGGCCTCCAGGAGGGCGGCCTGCGTCTTCGGCGGGGTTCGGTTGATTTCGTCGGCCAGCAGCAGTTCGCAGAAGATCGGCCCCCGCGTCAGGGTGAAGCTGGATGTTTGAAAGTTGAAAAGGTTGGAGCCGATGATGTCGCCGGGCATCAGATCGGGCGTGAACTGAATGCGGCCGTAGTCCAGCCCTGTCGCCCGGGCGAAGCTCTGGGCCAGAAGGGTCTTGGCCGTTCCAGGCGGTCCTTCGAGCAGCACATGACCGCCGCAGAACAATGCGGTCAGAAGCAGGTCCACGGCGCCGTCCTGGCCGACCACGGCCCTGGAGATTTCGGCGCGGATGCGCTCTGCGACGGTCTTCACATCATTGATGCGCACGGGTCAGCTCCTGATTCCAGCGATAGAGGGCGTTGGCGACCCGCATCAGGTCGCCCGGTGTCCTGGCCGCCTGCGCCTGCTCGGCAAGGGCCGAGTAGGTCTCGGTCGCACCGCTTGAGCGGCCCACGCGATCGAGAAAGGCGTTCAACTGCTCATCATCCAGGCTGCGAGGCGCGCCGATTGCGCGCGCGGCGGCCACGCGCATCAGCAACGCATAGGGCGTGGCCAGATGGTGCTCGCGTCGTGCAAGACGAACCAGGCCCGCCGTGTTGTCCGCCAGACCGCGCTTGCCCAGCGCGATCACCCGGGCCGGCTCGCGCGTCGGTCCAAAGCGAACCGCAGCCTGGAGTCCGGCAAAGACCGCAAGCGCCGCCATGACCAGCGTCATGCCGAGAAGCGGAGGTTCGAGCATCAGCCGCAGCAGGCTTCGCGTACGCTGAAAGCCGTGGAGCGTCAGGTCAAAGATCAACGGGGCGCCCTGGGCCCGAATGACGCCCAAAAGGGCCACGGCGGTCTGAGCGCCCTCAAGGGTCTTCAGGCCCTGGGTGTTGATCAGGTCGGGGTCGCTCAGGACATAGGTTCCTGTTTCGGCATGCATCGCCAGCACCGGGTCGCCGTGCTCATCCGTAGCGACCGGAACCCACCCATTCCCTGACAGGGTGCGCAAGCCCTCGATCTCGACGGGAGCGCCGAGAGAGGCGCCGTTGGGTCGGCGCATGATGACCTGTTCGCGCCCCTGGCGCGCGACCAGGCCGGCGCCCTGACGCAGCTCTTCCGGAAGGGCGGAGAGCGCATCAGCCGCAGGGTGCATGCCGACGGTCATGACCCAGCCAGTACGGGCCGGATCGGGCGCCGTGACCCATTTCGGCAGCACGATCAGTGTCGCTCCGTCGTGCGCAATGTCATCGATTCGATTGGCGGTCGACCGGCCGGTGGGTGTCAGAATCAGAAGACCTTCACTTGAGGCCTCGGTCAGGGCCCCCCGGCTCAGCAGTACGGGTTCACCGAGCTCGCGCAGCAGGGGCGGCAGTGCCCCGAATCCTGTGGCGGCGCGTGACAGGGCGTGATCGCCGCCATCATTTCCCGAACGGAGCTCAGGTGCATAGGCTGACAGCACACCGAGCCCTGCCAGGGCCATTACGCCGACGAGGGCGGCCGCGATCACAACAAGTGGTGAAAATGCGCTGTCTCCGGTTCGGACTGATCGCGTCATCTGGCCCACGTGTCAGGCAGGGCGAACGCTTCATAGGCGCTGCGGCATTCGGCAAAGGCGGAGGCGCCGACCGGTGCGCCGCCAAAAAGACTGCGTTCGACGGTTCGCCCGATCCTGGAGAAGGCAGGCCGCGCGGTATCGGGGAGCGCCGTCAGCGCCATGATCTCGCGTGTGGTGAGAGAGGCGCGCAAGGCCTTGGGCTGACGCTTTTCGATATCCTGAACACTGCGCAGCAGAAGTAGGTGGGCGGCTTCGGCATAAAGTCCGCGCGCGGCGAGGGCATCAGCGTCAGCCAGCAAATCTCTCGCCGCCTGGGCGTCCGGCCGCCATGCCGTTGCTGCGAGTGGCGGGATCTGCGTGGGTTTGGCAGGCGGCAGGCGCAGCCGCACAAGCTCCCGACCAACCGCGAAAAGGATCAGGGCGACCAGGGAGAAGAGACCGATCCAGAAGGCCCACTGCATCACGGGCCCCATGGCGTCCAGGACTTCACTGATCCACCGCAGCCAGGACGGAACCCCAGGAGGGGCGAAGCCCGCCCGATCGAACTGCAGGGATTGATCCTCCAGCAGTCTCGCGTGCGCTTGCACCAGGTCTTCATCGGGGGGCGAGGCCCTGTACATCTGGCAGAACCACGTGCAACCGAACGGTCAAGGCATACCGGGCTGTCGCATCGAGTCAACCGAGGAGGGCGTCTTGATCGCTTGCGGCGCTTTCAATTCGTTGGGGGCTTCAGGCGTCAGACGCCGAGGGCGTTCTTCAGGGTCTCAAGCATCCGTCTGGCGTCGACGGGCTTGGGCACCCAGCCGTCCATGCCGGCGGCGAGGTAGCCGTCGGTTTCGTGGGCCAGGGTGCTGGCGGTCACGGCGATGATGGGGGTGCGCGGCCGATCTTCGGCCTGTTCACGTTCGCGGATGCCCGCGGTGGCTTCCATGCCGTCCATCCTGGGCATGTGGATATCCATGAGGATGGCGTCCCAGTCGCCCGACGCCCAGGCCTCGACCGCGGCCTCGCCATCCTCCACCGCCTCGCTCTGGATGGCGAACTGGCTGAGCAGCGTCGTCAGGACAAGGCGATTGGCGGGATTGTCCTCGGCGATCAGAACGCGCACCGGCCTGTCCGGCGCCGGATTGCCGGCGTTGTCGCGGGGTGCGGGCTCGCTGGGCGGCAAGGCGATCTCAAGGGCGAAGGCTGAGCCCTCGCCAGGCGAGCTCTCCACCGTCACGGTCCCGCCCATGAGGGCGGCAAGATCGCGGCAGATGGCCAGGCCCAGGCCGGCGCCGCCGTGCCGACGGGTGCTGGAGCCGTCACCCTGCACGAAGCGGTCGAACAGGCGGGCGCGATCCTGGGGGGCGATGCCGGGGCCGGTGTCAGTGACGCTGAGGCGCAGAATGTCGTCCTCGCGCCCGATGCGGCCTTCCACGCGCCCGGTCTCGGTGAACTTCAGGGCGTTGGAGAACAGGTTGCCCATGACCTGACGAATGCGCACGGCGTCGCCCATGAACCAGCCCCCGGCCTCGGGCGCTACGGTCATGGCGAAGGCCAGACCCTTGTCCGCCGCGAGGGGCGCGTAGAGCGCCGCCAGGTCGTCGGCCAGGACCTTCATGTTGAACGGCGCGGGCTCCAGCGACAGGCGTCCGGCCTCGATGCGCGAGATGTCGAGAATGTCGTTGATGATGCGCAGCAGGGCGCCGCCGGACTGGTTGATGGTGTCCAGCCGCTGACGCTGGGCGGGGGACAGCTCGTCGTGGGCCATGATCTGGGCCATGCCCAGCACGCCGTTCAGGGGCGTGCGCAGTTCGTGGGTCATGGTGGCCAGGAACTCGGACTTGGCGCGGTTGGCGGCCTGGGCCTCGATCATCAGGGCTTCGGTGCGACGACAATGCTCCTCAGCCTCCGCTTCGAGGCGCGCCTTGACCACGGCGGCGCGGCGGAAGGTGTCCACCGCCCGGGCCATGTCGCCGATCTCGTCCCGGCGGCCCACGCCGGGCGCCACGAAGTCGGTCTCTCCCCTGGCGAGGCGGCGCATGACGCCCGTCAGGGCCGAGACGGGCGAGCCCATGTCCCGCACCAGGACGGCGCCCATAAGCGCCGCGATCAGGGCGGCGATCAGAATGCCCGCGACCAGGGCGACCTCCATGACCACAAGCGCCCGGCCGCTGGCGCCGCTGTGCTCAATCAGGGCGGCGCGGGCGTCGTCGCGCATGGCGTCCAGCACGTCTTCCGCAGGCGCGATCAGGCTGTCGGCCAGTCCGGCTTCGCCCACCAGGGCGGCCGCCTCGGCCCGGCCTGCGGGATCAGCCGCCAGCGCCATGGCCGGGGTCATGGCCTCGGCCTCCCAGCGTGCGTAGGCCGCGTTCAGGGCTTCAACCCGCGCCTGCATGGCGGGATCATCGGCCGCCTGGCGGGCCAGTTCGGCGGCGTGCCGTACATAGCTGGGGCGGTGCACGGTCTCGATGCGACGCAGATAGTAGGGCTCTCCCGTCAGCATGTAGCCGCGCAGGGAATTCTCCTGACGCGCCAGGTCGAATCGCGCGGCGCCGGACGCGCTCAGGGTTGCAAGGGCGTCGGCCACGGCCGCCTCTGAGCGCTTGACCGTCTGCATGTGGGCGAACAGGACGACGCCCATCACGGCGATGGCTGTCAGGACCACCGAGAAGGCCACGACCATCTTCAGGGGGGTGCGCAGATGGAACAGTCCCATGCCCCGGCTCAGGACGGCCGTCAGTGCGCGCGAGGCTCCATAGTTCGGCATCAGCCCCCCTCGGACCGGCCCTCAATCCTGTACCTTCACACTAAGCGCTGCGGCCGGTTGCGGGGGCGTTAATGTCTGACCTTTTCGTCGGTCAGACCGCCAGGTCGAGCGCCACGGGGGCATGGTCGCTGGGGCGTTCCCAGGCGCGGACGTCCTCGTGGATGCGGGCCGAGCCAGGAACGACGGCGGGGGTCAGGCCCGGCGAGGTCCACAGGTGGTCCAGCCGCAGGCCCCGGTTGGACTGGCGGAAATCGGCGGCGCGGTAGCTCCACCAGCTGGCCAGCTTCTGGTCCTCGGGGTGAGCGTCGCGGATCACATCGGCGAAGCCCAGCGACGCCTGGAGCGCCCGCATGGCCTCCACCTCCACGGGGGTGTGGCTGACGATCTTCGACATGTAGCGGTGGTTCCACACGTCGTTCTCGCCCGGCGCGATGTTCAGGTCGCCGGCCACCAGAAGGGGCGCCCTGGGGTCGCGGGCGGCGAACTGACGGGTCAGGCGGGCGTAGAAGTCCAGCTTGTGATCGAACTTGGGGTTCAGGGCCCGGTCGGGGATGTCCCCGCCGGCGGGGATGTAGAAGTTCTGGATCTCGACGCCCTCGATGACCCCGGACACGCAGCGGGCGTGGCCTTCGCGGCAGGCGGCCAGGTCCGGCGCGTCCGCGATAGGGTGGCGGGAGGCGATGGCCACCCCGTGCCAGCCCTTCTGGCCGGCGACCTTCAGGTGCGGCAGGCCCATGTCCCTGAAGGCGGTCTCCGGAAACTGGTCCGGCAGGCATTTGATTTCCTGCAGGCACAGGACGTCCGGGGCCTGTTCGGCCACGAAGCGGGCGACCTGTTCGGCGCGCAGGCGCACGGAGTTGACGTTCCAGGTGACGACGCGAAGGGACATGGGCTCACCTAGAGCATGAGGCGGGCCGGCGTCCATGCGGGCGAAAAATACGCCCGGCCTTTTCAGACCGGGCGCAAATCAGTTGTCTCTCTCACGCCGCCACCGGGAGGGGATGGTGTCCGGGACGGTCAGGACAGCCGCCGCCGTCCTGTGTCCAAAAAATCACTCCGCAGCAAAAAAGTCAACCGTAAAGCGAAGGTGCTTCGGCGTGACCCGGAAAGCACGGGTCGCTCAAAGGTCGGCCCTAGTTGCGGCCCGGACGGCGGGTGGGATCACGCAGGGTGAACAGGTTGTTGGGCAGGCTGTTCACGGCCTCGAATGACGACAGCTGGGTGCGGGTGCGCTGGCCCTGGGGGTCGATCACGGTCCATTCCATCAGGCGCACCGGATTGCCGGCGAAGGCGAGGATGACCTGGCCCTCGTTGGGGCGGCGGGCGTCGCGGGCGACCACGGCGAAGGCGCCGGAGTCCATGCGAGTGACGCGGTCGATGCGCACGCCCTCCTCGATGCGGACGTTGCGACCCAGGAACACCGACAGGGGCGTGGCGGACAGGGGCGCTTGGCGGAACACCTCGAGGCGCGGGTCGTAACGCATCAGGTTGTTGCCGTCGGCCACCACCAGCAGCCCTTCGGGGTTGCTGTATTCGAAGCGCATCTTGCCGGGACGCTGGAGATAGTAGCGGCCCTCCGCCCGCCGGCCGCCGGGGCCGGTCTCGACGAAGCTGCCCCGCGCGGCGCTGACGCCCTGGAACCAGGTCGAGACGCGCCCGACCGTCTCGCGGTCGGCGGCGGAGAGATTGTTCTGGGCGAAGGCGGGCAGGCCGGCCATGACGGCGGCGCCCAGGGTGAGCGAGCCGGTGGCGAAGGCGCGGCGTGAGAGATTCATGATCAGGCTCCCGTTCGGGATTGTTGAGATGATCCTTGTGACGCGGTTGCGCGGCAAGGGTGTGACGCCAGCCTGACCATATTCCGGCGCTCCGATGAAGCGTCGTTCAGCGAAACGGTCAGGATCGGTTCATCCGGCGGATAAGAGCGCATGAGACGGCGGGGCGTTCCCGCCGCGCCGCGCGGCGGATTTCGGACTCCGGGCTCAAAAAAACAGGGTGCGAATTGTCCGAATAGTCCGAAATCGGCTCCGGGGTCGGTGGCTGGAGCGACCATTATAAGGGACGCCGGAAGGTGGGGGATGAAGTATTTCTTCGCCATCGCGGCAAACACCCGGCCGCCCCCTCCACCACGCCCTGTCGGGCGCGGTCCCCCTCCCCATGAATGGGGAGGAGAATAGATCGCGCTCAAGCAGCGAGGCCCCGCGGGCCGAGCGTTAGCGCTCAAAGACGCGCTCAAGCAGCGAGGCCCCGCGGGCCGAGCGTCAGCGCCCAAAGACGCGCTCAAGCAGCGAGCCGCCGCGCGGCGAGCGTTAGCGCCCTAGGATGGAGGCGGCCCGGCCAGGACGTCGCGCTTGCCGGCGTGGTTGGCGGGGCTGACGACGCCTTCCTGCTCCATCTTCTCGATCAGGGAGGCGGCGCGGTTGTAGCCGATCTGCAGACGACGCTGGATATAGGAGGTGGACGCCTTGCGGTCGCGGGTGACCACGGCCACGGCCCGGTCGTAGAGCTCGTCCCCGGAGCCGCCGTTCCCGCCGAATTCGCCCGAGCCCTCGTCCTCGTCGCCGCCCTCGGTGATCAGGTCCAGATACTCCGGCTCGGCCTGCTCGCGCAGGTGCTGGGCCACCTGCTCCACTTCCTGGTCGGTCACGAAGGGGCCGTGCAGGCGGGTGATGCGCCCTCCGCCGGCCATGTACAGCATGTCGCCCTGGCCCAGCAGCTGTTCGCCGCCCTGTTCGCCCAGGATGGTGCGGCTGTCGATCTTGGAGGTGACCTGGAAGCTGATCCGGGTGGGGAAATTGGCCTTGATGGTGCCGGTGATCACATCCACCGACGGGCGCTGGGTGGCCATGATCAGATGGATGCCGGCCGCACGGGCCATCTGGGCCAGACGCTGGACCGCGCCCTCCACGTCCTTGCCCGCCACCAGCATCAGGTCGGCCATCTCGTCCATGACCACCACCAGATAGGGCATGTGTTCGGGACGGATCTTCTCGGATTCATAGACCGGACGGCCCTGATCATCGAAGCCGGTCTGGACGGTGCGCTCGAAATGCTCGCCCTTGGCCAGGGCCTCGCGGGCGCGCTCGTTGTAGCTGGCGATGTTGCGCACGCCGAGCTTGGACATGCGGCGATAGCGGTCCTCCATCTCGCGGACGGTCCACTTCAGGGCCACGACCGCCTTCTTGGGATCGGTGACCACCGGGGTCAGCAGGTGCGGGATGCCGTCATAGACGCTGAGCTCCAGCATCTTGGGGTCGATCATGATGAAGCGGCACTGTTCCGGCGACAGGCGGTACAGGATCGACAGGATCATGGCGTTGACCCCCACCGACTTGCCGGAGCCGGTGGTGCCCGCGATCAGCAGGTGGGGCATGCGCGCCAGATCGGCCACATAGGGCTCGCCGCCGATGGTCTCGCCCAGCGCCAGCGGCAGCAGATGCCCCGGCTTGGCGTATTCTGCCGAGGCCAGCAGGTCGCGGAGATAGACGGTCTCGCGTTTCTGGTTGGGCAGTTCGATGCCGATGGCGTTGCGGCCCTGAACCACGCTGACCCGGCAAGCGCGGGCGGACATGGAGCGGGCGATGTCGTCGGACAGGCCCACCACGCGGGCGTGCTTCACGCCGGGGGCGGGAGCCAGTTCGTAGAGGGTGACGACCGGGCCGGGACGGATCTGGTCGATGACGCCCTTGACCCCGAACTCGGCCAGCACGCTCTCCAGCATCTGGGCGTTCTGTTTCAGGGCCTCCTCGTCCACGGCGGCGACGCGGGTCTTCGGCTTGGACAGGAAGCCCAGGGGGGGCAGTTCGAAGCCCTCGGTGCGGGCGAACTCGAAGGCGCCCTGAATCTCGTTCTGCTCGCGGCCCGAGGGGCGCGGGGCCTTGACGCCCGCCACCTTGGGCGCGCGCGGGGCGGGCCTGGGCTCTTCCCAAGGCGGGGAGGGCTCGGCCGGGTCGTCATCGATCTCCGGTCCGGGGGCGACAGCGCGGGGACGGGCAGTCACGGCGGCCTTCGGGGCGGCGCGGGCCTTGCGGACCCCCCTGGGCGCCGGGCGGGCGACCCGGGCCTCGGTGAAGTCGCGCCAGCGCAGGCCCAGGGTCCAGGCCAGAAGCGTCACCGCAGCGATCGCCAGAAGGACGCCCGCGAACGGGGCGGCGAAGGGGATGCCTGCAAAGGCGAAAAGGCTGGACGGCGCCCACAGCAGGGCGTCGCCCCACAGGCCGCCGAGACCCGCGGCCAGCGGCCAGATGGCTGGAATGACCAGGGCCGACAGGGCGCCGGCCAGCAGCAGTACGCCGAGCACGGCGGCCAGGGCCTTGAGCGGGGTCGGGCGCAGGCGTGTCTGCACCACCTCGCCCAGGGCCGCCGACAGGCCGAAGGCCAGCATCAGCAGGACGGCGGGCCAGGCGGCCACCCCGAGGGACTGATAGAGCAGGTCCGCGAATACCGCCCCGTTGGCGCCCATCCAGTTGGCGGGCGCGGCGGAGGCCGCCGCGTTCAGGCTGGGATCCGCCGGATTCCACGACACCAGCGAGGCCAGCAGAAGGGTCGCCGCGATGGCCAGGAAGCCGCCCCGGAAACGCACGGCGATGGGCGCGCCCCACAGGATGCGGGCGCCGTCATAAACGCGGGTTCCGATGGCGAGGGCCGCGGACATGGGCGGGCTCCGGTGGGGCTACTGAATTACTCCGCCGATCATCGCCCGCGCAGGGTTAAGCCCGCGTTTACCAGCCCTGCGACGGCGCCGCCTCTGGACGTGGGGGCGGGGGGGCGCGACAAGGGCGGCATGAGCCAGGACGACCTTTCCGATCTCGACGTCATCGTGGCCGGCGCCGGCATGGCGGGGGCGACCTTCGCCCTGGCCGCGGCCCAGGCCGGGCTGAAGCCGGTGCTGGTGGACCCGTTTCCATTCGATGAGCAACTGACGCCCACATTCGACGGGCGCTCCACGGCTGTGGCCTGGTCCAGCTTCCGCATGCTGAAGGCGCTGGGGGTCGGCGCGGCCATGGAGCCGCACGCCTGCCGCATGGACCGCATTCTGGTGACCGACGGAACCCGGCCCGGCGCGGCCTCGCACAGGGCGCTGCCGGCCTTCCTGCGCTTTGACTCGGACGAGATCGGCGAGCGCACGGGCGGCGAGCCGCTGGGCTACATGATCGAGAACCGCCATATCCGTGCGGCCCTGGCCGGGGCGGTGCGCGCGGCGGGGGTGCCGGTGCTGGCGCCCGCCGCCGTGGAGGCGGTGCGGCTGGAGGAATTCGCCGCCCACGCCGTGCTGAAGGACGGCCGCACCCTCAGCGCGCCGGTGATCGTCGGCGCCGAGGGGCGCAGGTCGGTTGTGCGCGAGGCGGCCGGGATCGGGACCACAGGCTGGACCTATGGCCAGAGCGGGGTGGTGGCCACCGTCCGCATGGAACGGGACCACGGCAATGTGGCCCATGAGTATTTCCTGCCGTCCGGGCCATTCGCCATCCTGCCCCTGACGGACAGCCGCGCCAGTCTGGTGTGGACCGAGACCACGCGGCGGGGCGAGGCCCTGCGCGACGCCTCGGACGAGGCGTTCCTGAGCCATCTGAACCGGCGCTTCGGCGAGTTCCTGGGCGCGGTCACTGTGGAGGGGCCGCGTTTCGTTTATCCCCTGTCGCTGTCGCTGGCCGAGCGCATCGTGGCCCCGCGCGTGGTCCTGATCGGCGACGCGGCCCACGGGGTGCACCCGGTGGCGGGGCAGGGGCTGAACATGGGGCTGAAGGACGTGGCCGCCCTGGTCGAGGTCATGGTCGAGGCCGCCCGGCTGGGCGAGGACATCGGCGCGCTTGGCGTGCTGGAGCGCTACGCCCGCTGGCGCCGATTCGACAATGCGGCCCTGGCGGCCGGGTTCGACGGCTTCGTGCGGCTGTTCTCCAACGACGACCCGCTGACGCGTCTGGCGCGCGGCGTGGGCATGGCGGCGGTCAACCGGATCGGCCCCCTGCGCCGGGCCTTCATGACCGAGGCGGGCGGCGGCGCCGGCGATCTGCCGAGACTGCTGAGGGGCGAGGCGGTCTGAAACCGCTTATCCCGCGCATTGGTCTAGTCCAGCGCGCGCGCTTCTTCGGCCAGCATGATCGGCACGCCGTCGCGGATGGGGAAGGCCAGTTTCGCGCCCTTGCTGATCAGCTCGCCCGCCGCGCGGTCCCAGGTCAGGCGTCCGCGCGTGACCGGGCACACCAGCACCTCCAGCAGGCGGGGATCGACGGTGGTCGGGGTGTTGAAATGCTCGGTCATTGTTGCTTGCCCTATCGCTCGCGCCGCGGGCGCTCGCTGCTTGAGGGCGTGGGGGCCCTCGGCTGGCAGCGATTATTGCATGGTGGCGGGTTCGTCGTCACCGGGTTCGGCGGCGTCGATGCGCAGAAGGGCGGTGAGGGTGCCGAGACGGTCGTTCAGGGTCAGGGCCTCGATCAGGGCCTGCTTCTCGGGCGCCTCGAACGGCAGGGCCATGGACAGGCTGTTCACCAGAGCCTCGGGCGGGGCGTCGCGTGCGGCGTCCCAGTCGATGTCCAGCCCGCGCGGGCTCAGGTAACCCTGCAACGCGGCGAGCAGCTCGTCGCGGTCGAAGGCGTCGTCCTCGTCCGGGGCCTTCAGGTCCAGAGCGAAGGGCTCGAAGTCCACCCGGGTCTGGCGATAGGGCGACTGGACCGGCAGTTCAGCCAGCACCCGGAAGCGGGCCACGCCGGTGAGGGTGACCAGATAGCGGCCGTCCGAGGTTTCGGCGAAGCTGGTGATGCGCCCGGCGCAGCCCACGGGGGACAGGGACGGCAGGGTCTCGGGGCCGCCCGAGGGCTGGATCATGCCCACGATGCGGTCGCCGGCCATGGCGTCGTCGATCATGTTCAGATAGCGCGGCTCGAAGATATTCAGGGGCAACTGGCCGCGCGGCAGGACGATGGCGCCCGCCAGCGGGAAGACCGGGATCACCTGCGGCAGGTCCGAGGCCTTGATGTAGCTGTGGGCCATCGGATCAGGCGAACAGGATGGAGGAGAGGCGCCGGCGGCCGTCGCGGGCGATCTCGGCGTTGGGACCGGCGGCCTCGAAGATGGTCAGCAGCTGTTTGCGCGCCGCCTGCTCGTTCCAGTCGCGGTCGGCGGCGACGATCTTGAGCAGGTGATCCACCGCCGGCTCGAGCTGTCCGGCCGCGGCCAGGGCCAGGGCGAGATCGAAGCGGGCCTGATGGTCGCCGGGATCGGCGGCCACCTTCGCTTCCTGCTCGGACGTCAGGGCGACGGGAGCGCCGGCGCCCAGGGACAGCTGGGCCCGCACGCTGTTGACCAGCGGCTCCTTCGACGGATCGGGAGCCATGGCGATGGTCTGGCGGGCCTGGTCGGCGTCGCCGTCCGCCAGATAGACCCGCGCCATGCCGGCGATGGCCTTCTCGTTCTTCGGGTCCAGTTGCAAGGCCTGGGCGAAGGCCTGGGCCGCCCCGCCCAGATCGTTCAGCGACAGGGACTCCTCGCCCATGGCCAGGATCTGGTCCAGGTCGGACGGGCCGGAGGATTCGCCGGTCAGGCGCTCGATGAAGGCGGTGATCTGGCTTTCCGGGATGGCGCCCTGGAAGCCGTCGACCGGCTGGCCGTCCTTGAAGGCGTAGACCGTGGGAATGGACTGGACGCGCAGCTGGCCGGCGAAGGCCGGGTTGGCGTCCACATCGATCTTGACCAGCTTCACCTTGCCCTTTGCGGCGCGCACGGCCTTTTCGATGGCTGGCGTCAGGGTCCGGCACGGTCCGCACCAGGGCGCCCAGAAATCGACGATGACCGGCTGGGTCTTCGACGCCTCGACCACATCGGTCATGAATTCGGCGTCCGAGCCGTCCTTGACGGGGTCGGGGGTGTTGGCGGCGAGCGGGTCGGCGAAGGTCATCAGTGTCTTTTCCGGCAAGTGTGGTCAGGCAGTCTAACGCGTTGAAACCCAGATGGTCGCCCCCGGCGTGAAGCGCAATCAGGCGGACGCGCTGAAATCCACGATCAGGGGGTCGTGTTCGACCAGGGTCAGGAAGCGGCGGAAGTCGGCCCGGGCCATGGCGGTGGTGGCGGTGTTGGTCAGGGGATGGAAATTGACGAGGTCCGCGTCGGCCAGCCGATGGTCCAGCACGAAGGTCACGCGGCGGTCGGTGTCGTTGATGAGGCCGAAGGCGGTGACCGAACCGGGCCGCACGCCGAGGGTCTCCATCAGCAGCGTCTCATTGCCGAACGACAGCCGGTCGGCGCCCATAAGGCGGTGGGCGGCCTTCAGGTCGATGACCGTGTCCTGCCGCGCCGAGATCAGCCACAGGCGCTGCTTCTTGTCTTTCAGGAACAGGTTCTTGGTGTGGGCGCCCGGCATGGCGGCCTTGATCTCCAGCCCCTCCTCGACCCGGAACACCGGCGGATGATCGTGGGTCGTGGCGGCCAGCCCCTGTTCGGCGAACCAGACCTCGAGGCGGTCGCGGTCGAAGGCGGGCGGGGCGGGATCGGTCATGGGGTCATTGGAAGCTTGAGGCGTCGGGTGCGGCGGGGATAGGGTCGCGCACCTTTCAGACTAGACCGCCGGAGCCCCGCCTTGGAACTGGAATGCTACCCCATGACGCCCCGCCCGCCCGAGATCGTGCCGGGGCGCGCTTCGCGGGACTGGATGGACGCCTTCGCCTCGCGCCACCCCTATCGGTGCCTGCCGCTGAGCATGGCCAACACCACCGGGTGGGAGCTGCTGTGCCCCATGGGTTTCACAGCCGAGTGGAACGGGGGGCCGTCGCAGGCCGACATCACCCTGACGCCCGACCGGCCGCACCCGGATTTCACCCACTTCGTGCAGTCGCACTTCTCGCGCGGGGTGGTGACCATGCACCCCAACTATCTGTTCCGCACGCCGCCGGGCTGGGCGGTGGTGGCCTCGGGCGCGCCCAACCACGTCAAGGACGGCATTCAGGCCCTGACCGGCCTGATCGAGACCGACTGGCTGCCGTTCCCCTTCACCATGAACTGGATCTTCACGCGGCCCGGACGGGTGAAGTTCGCCAAGGGCGAGCCGTTCTGCTTCATCACCATCGTCGAGCACAAGAAGATGGAGCAGTTCCAGCCGGTCATGAAGACCCTTGACGCCAACCCGGCCATGAAGGGCCAGTTCGACGCCTGGAATCGCGAGCGCACCAGCTTCAACAACCGTCTCGCCTCGGGCGACCCGGACGCGGCCAGGGAGGCCTGGCAGCGGTTCTATTTCAAGGGCGAGTATGCGGACGAAACGACACCGCCGCCTGCTGACCATGTCAACAAGCGGCGGATGAAGTCGCTCAGGCTGTTCTGAGACCGAGGCCGGTCAGTTCATTCCCGGGCGCACGACGCGCGGGCCGATGTTCTGCATGACCTCGCGGGCGTCGAAGGCGTTGGGGTCGTTCGGCTTGGGACCGCGGCCCATCACGATCTCCGTGTTGGCCTCGAAGCGGGTGACTTCGCGCACGTCGACATCGCGTGCCCACGGGTCACCCCAGGGGCCCCAGAAGCCGCCGCGATAAAAGCGCCACGACGGACCCCAGTAGGGCCGGTAGCGCGAACCGTAGAAGGGATCAGGTGTGCCGATATAGCGTGTGTCGCGGTCGGTGGCGCGGTCCACGGTCTGGAACCAGTCATAGCCGTTCTGGGCCGTCAGCTCGGCGGCGCGGTACAGCAGATACATCTCGACCGTGTCACGCGACGTCACGGAATTGCCCGCGAAGCCGACGCGGAATCGGTTCTGTTCGATCTGCATTTCGGAGTAGCCGCCGCGCGCCTGCGGGCTGGCGGCCTGATAGGGGGTGGCGGTGGCGCAGGCCGTAAGGGCCAGGGCAGCGACCGAAGCCAGGATGACGCGTTTCATGAAACTCTCTCCCATTTAGCCCGACAATACCCGCCGCTCACTGAACGGTGGATGAACGGCTCCGTTCCGCCTGAACAGAAGTCCTTATAATCTCACAAGAATAAGAACCGAGGCCAGGAGCAGCAGGCCGCCGACGACGATGCCGAAGTTACGCTGAAATCTGGGGTCGGTCATGCGTGCTTTCAAGGCCGCCCCGCCCAATCCGTATGCGGTCATGGTGATCACGTCCATGCCGATGGTTGCGCAGGCGAACAGGGCCAGTTGCGGGGCTGCGGATCGGTTCACGTCGAGGAAAGGCGGCAGCACGGCGGTGAAGAACAGGATGGCCTTGGGGTTGGCGATCTGGACGGTGAAGCCGTCCACGAAGGCGCTGCGGCCTTTCCGGACCGGGATCTCCGACGGTTCGGCGCTGGTGCGGAAGGCGCCCCGTATCGCCTGGGCGCCCAGCCAGGCCACATACAGCGCTCCGCCCACAGCCAGCACCCGGAACGTCTCGGGAAAGGCCTTGACCAGGGCCCCCAGGCCCAGGGCGGCGGCGGAGAACCAGACCAGGGTGGCCGCGTTCATGCCCGCCACCGCCATGAAGACCGAGGCGCGGCCCTTCTGCATGCCGGTGGCGACGGCGAAGATATTGGCGGGGCCGGGCGTCATGGCCATGACCGCCATCACCGCCAGGAATGTCAGATAGAGATGCGGGTCGACGGGCAGGGCGCTCATGGGCGCCGTTTGCGCGGGCCCCGGTCAGCCGTCAAGCGGGATCAGGGGTGGTCGTGGCCGGCGTCCGCGGACGCTTCGCTGCGCGCCGCGCCAAAGGCCTCCGCGACCTCGGCGAAGGCTTCAGCCAGGGCGGCCTGGACCTCGACGGACACCATGGCGCCGGCGATGTCGGCCTGGGACAGGGCGGCCTCGACCATGGCGCCGATGTTCATGGTCTGCATCATGGTTCCGGCGGTGTTCAGCCCCATCTCGGCGGCCGACGCCGTGAAGGCCATGACGTCCGGCCCGTATTCGGTCCAGAGGGCGGCCATGCGCGCCTCGCGTTCCGCCTCGGTGAGGGTTTGGTCCTCATCCAGCGCCTCGACCCCGGCGCCGAAGGCGGCCATGCGGGACTCGACGTCGCCCAGATTCTGCTCAAAGGCGCTGGGCTCATAACCCGGGATGACGCCGGCCATGGACCGGGTCTCGCCGTCCTGGGCGAGCGCAGGGGCGGCGGTCAGCATCAGGGCGGACATCGCGACAGCGGTCAAACGCAGCATGGGAACCCTCCTCGTCGGCGCCGCAAGGTCTCCCCGCAGCGCCTCAAGGGCAAGTGACAACGCCGTAAGGTGAAACCCTACGGGGTCGGCGTCTCGTCCCCGGCCTCGGCGTTCAGCCGCTGCTCGAGTCCGGCGCGGATCTGGTCGGGAATGGCGCGGATCACCGGAATGGCCGAATCCCGGGCGGCGTTCAGCTGCGCCAGAGCCTCGGGATCGTCAGCGGCCTGGGCCGCCTGGCCGGCGATGAAGGCGTCGAAGTCATCGGCGAACCCGTCGATCTCGGGGCGATAGCGGGCCAGAATCTCGTCCACAGCGGCCAGGGTCGCCGCCCGGTCGCCCGCGTTCGCCTGAACGGCGGCGTCCAGCTCCCGGCTCATCTGGTCCACCTGGACTTCAAACCGGTCCGCCCGCGCCTCGAAGGCGGCTTCGTCCAATTGCGCCGGGGCCTCCTGCACGACCTGCGGAGCGGCTGCGGGCTGGGCGTGAGCGACTCCCGCGAGAGCGGCGACGGCCGTGGCGGCGAGCAGGGTGCGGGTCAGCATGACGGGAACTCCGGAAACAGGGGCGGCCGCCAGAATGCCCTACCGGCCGCCCTGCTCCAAGACCGCTCAGTCCCGGTCGCGGTTCTCGCGCTTGGCCAGCACCCGAAGACGCAGGGCGTTGAGCTTGATGAAGCCGGCCGCGTCCTTCTGGTCGTAGGCCACGGCGCCGTCCTCGAAGGTGACCAACTCCTGATCGTAGAGGCTGTTCGGGCTCTCGCGGCCGATGACGGTGGCGTTGCCCTTGTACAGCTTGACCCGCACCGTGCCGGACACCTTGATCTGGCTGTGATCAATGGCGGCCTGCAGCATCTCGCGCTCGGGCGAGAACCAGAAGCCGTTGTAGATCAGGTGGGCGTATTTGACCGCCAGCTCGTCCTTCAGGTGCATGGCGCCGCCGTCCAGGGTGATGGACTCGATGCCCCGGTGCGCGGCCAGCAGGATCGCACCGCCCGGCGTCTCGTAGACCCCGCGCGACTTCATGCCGACGAAGCGGTTCTCCACCAGATCCAGCCGCCCGATGCCGTTGTCGTGGCCGTACTGGTTCAGGGCGGTCAGCAGGGTCGCCGGGCTCATGGCCTCGCCGTTGATGGAGACCGCGTCGCCCTTCTCGAAGCCGATGGTGATGACGGT
>NZ_PNLV01000041.1 GCF_013823285.1 Brevundimonas sp.
CTGAAGAATCAGAGCGGCCTGATCTTCTATCTGATCGACTATGGGATCGCGGCGATCCTGGCCTTCGACCTGATCGCGCGGGCCTCGGCCTATACGGACTGGCGGGACTGGCTGAAGCGGCCCATCGTGTGGGTCGACCTGTTCGTTCTGGCGACCCTGCTGTTCCCGGCCTGGCTCTACAATCTGGGCTTCCTGCGGGTGCTGCGCCTGTGGACCCTGCTCAACAGCGACTTCTTCTGGAAGACGGTGGGCCGCGGCTACAACGACACGCGGGTTCAGGACATCGTCAAGGCGCTGGCGGCGCTGGTGACCTTCGTCTTTGTGGTGGCCGGCTTCGTCTACACGAGCTTCATGGGCCGCTATGAGGGCATCTCGGGCTATGTGGATGCGCTGTATTTCACCATCACCAGCCTGACCACCACCGGCTATGGCGACATCATCCTGCCCGGCACGTGGGGGCGCCTGCTGTCCATCGCGGTGATGCTGGGCGGGGTCGGGCTGTTTTTCCGCCTGATCCAGTCCCTCAATGTGCCGCACAAGGTGTACTTCCCCTGCCCCACCTGCGGGCTTCAGCGGCATGACCCCGACGCGGTGCACTGCAAGGCTTGCGGCGAGACCATCTGCATCCCCGACGAGGGCCGCTGACATTACAGGCCTGTAACTTTCCAACGCCCCGGGCCGCCCATAGGGTCGCGGCCGCTCACCGCCACATCCGGGGAAAATGCATGTTCCATCGTCTGGCCTGTCGGGGCCCTGTCCTCGCCGCGCTCGTTCTCAGCCTTTCAGCGACCCACTCCATGGCCCAGACTTCTGAACCCGCCGAAGCCCCCACCCTCACCGAACAGGCGGCGGCGTCCGATCCCTGGCTGTGGCTGGAGGACATCGAGGGCGAGCGCGCCATGGCATGGGTCGAGGCGCGCAATGAGCATTCGCTGGGCGTGCTGACCGGCGACCCGCGCTATGACGCGCTGCATTCCACGGCGCTTGATCTGGTGCAGGCGCGGGACCGCATTCCCTTCCCCGCCTTCCGGCACTCGGCGGGCGGTCAGCGCACCGTGGACAATTTCTGGCAGGACGCGAGCCACGTGCGCGGCGTCTGGCGCCGGGCGACCCTGGACAGCTACCGCACCGACACGCCCGAGTGGCGGACCATCCTGGACGTGGACGCCCTGGCCTCGGCCGAGAACGCCAACTGGGTCTGGAAGGGCGCCGAGTGCCTGGCCCCCGACGAACGCCTGTGCCTGGTCAGCCTGTCCGACGGCGGCAAGGATGCGGTGGTCATGCGCGAGTTCGACCGCGAGACCGGCCAGTTCATCGAGAACGGCTTCGACCTGCCGGAATCCAAGGGCGCGGCCGGATGGGTCGATGAGAACACCCTGCTGGTCTATCGCGATTTCGGAGACGGCACCCTGACCGATTCCGGCTACGCCATGACCGTGCGCCGCATGACGCGCGGCCAGTCCATCGACGCGGCGCCGGAGGTGTTCCGGGGGCGGCCCGAGGACGTGCTGGTGGCCGGCTACACCCTGCGTGACGCCGACGGCGTGGTGCAGGCCGAGATGGTGGACCGGGCCGTCACCTTCTTCGAGACGGAGAGCTATTTCCTGACCGACGCCGGGGCGGTGCGCATCAACCTGCCCGCCCGCCGCTCGATCCAGGGCCTGCTGGACGGACAGATGATCGTCACCACCGACCAGGACTGGACCGACGGGGCGGGGACCGCCTTCGAGGCCGGCGACCTGATCGCCTTCGACCTGGAGGCGCTGAAGGCCGATCCGCAAGGCTCAGTCGGCGATCTGATCCTGCGGCCGGGGGAGCGGGAATCCGTCGAGGACGTGACCCTGACCCGCAACCGGCTGGTGGTCGCCCTTTTCGAAAACGTGCGAGGGGCGGCCTACGCCTATCACCGCGCCGAAAGCGGCTGGGTCCGCGAGCGCCTGAACCTGCCCGAAAATGCGTCGGTGAGCCTGAGCTCGGCCAGCAGCGAGGACGATCTGCTTTTCGTCACCGTCAGGGGCTATCTGACGCCCGACACCCTGTGGCTGGCCGACACCGCCTCGGGCGCGCTCGAGACGGTCAAGAGCCTGCCGCCCAAGTTCGATGCGGAGGGCATGCATGTTGAGCAGCATCAGGCCCGCTCCGCCGACGGGACCATGGTCCCCTATTTCGTGGTCAGCCGCGACGGGATCGCCACGGATGGCTCGAACCCCACCCTGCTTTACGGCTACGGCGGCTTCCAGGTCTCGCTGCTGCCCAGCTATTCGGCCACGGTGGGCAAGCTGTGGCTGGAGCGCGGCGGAGTCTATGTGGTGGCCAATACCCGGGGCGGCGGCGAGTTCGGCCCCGGCTGGCACCAGGCGGCGCAAGGGGTGAACCGCCAGCGCGCCCATGAGGACTTCCAGGCGGTGGCCGAAGACCTGATCGCGCGCGGCGTCACCAGCCCTCGCCGGCTCGGGGTCATGGGCGGCTCGCAGGGCGGGCTGTTCATGGGCGCCCTGCTGACCCAGCGGCCGGACCTGATCAATGCGGCGATCATCCAGGTGCCCCTGTTCGACATGCTGCGCTTCCACACCCTGCTGGCGGGGGCCTCGTGGATGGGCGAGTACGGCAATCCGGACATCGCCGAGCAGCGCGAATGGATCGCCGCCTATTCGCCCTATCAGGCCCTGTCGGCCGATGCGGACTATCCGGAGGTCTTCATCCACACCTCCACCAAGGACGACCGCGTCCACCCGGGCCACGCCCGAAAGGCTGCGGCGCAGCTTGAAGCGCTGGGCCATGAGGTGCTGTTCTACGAGAACACCGACGGCGGCCACGCGGCCGGCGCCAATCTGCGCGAGACGGCCCGCCGGCTGGCGCTGGAATACACCTATCTGACGCGCCGGCTGATGGACTGACCCGGGCGTTCGGCAAAAACAGAATAAAACGGAGCGTAACGTCCATGAACCGACTGATCCTGTCCGCCGCCGCCTCGGCGCTGTTGCTGGGCGCCTGCGCCACGACCGCCGCCCAGGAGCGGCCGCCGCACCTGCCCGCCGACCTGTCGCCGGGATCGGTGGCCGCCGCCGACGAGTTCATCTGGATGGAAGAGGTTCAGGGTGAGCGCGCCCTGGCGTTCGTGGAGCAGTCCAACGCCCGGGCCCGGCATCGTCTGGAGGGCGACCCCCGGTTCGAGCCGTTCCGCCGCGACGCCTACGCCATCCTGTCGGCCCAGGACCGCATTCCCACGCCCCGCTTCCAGGGCGAGGGCCTGGCCAATTTCTGGCAGGACGACCAGCATCCCAAGGGAATCTGGCGGCGCACGACGCTTGAGTCCTACCGCTCCGGATCCACCCGCTGGGAAACCATTCTGGACATCGACGCCCTGGCCCGCGCCGAGGGCCGCGACTGGGTCTGGAAGGGCGCCCAGTGCCTGGCCCCGGACGAACGCTATTGCCTGGTGAACCTGTCCAACGGGGGCCAGGACGCGGTCGAGGTGCGCGAGTTCGATACGCAGACCGGCCGGTTCGTCGAGGGCGGCTTCCGCCTGCCCGAGGGCAAGCACCGGGTGACCTGGCTGGACGCGGACACCCTGCTGGTGGCCACCGACTTCGGTCAGGGCACCCTGACCGAGAGCGGCTATCCCTACATCGTGCGCGCCCTGTCGCGGGGCCAGTCTCTGGATCAGGCGAGCGAAATCTATCGTGGACAGCAGGGCGACGGCGGCTATGGGGTCAGTCCCTCGGTCTATCGCGGGCCGGGCGGCGCGGTGGAGGCGGTGATCATCACCCGTCCTCTGGACACCTTCCGCTCCGAACGCTGGCAGTATGTGGACGGCCGCACTGTTCAGCTGAACCTGCCCGAGCGCGTATCCATTCACGGCACAATGGGCGATCAGCTGATCTTCACCGCCGAGCAGGACTGGAGCCTGCAGGGCCAGAGCGTGCCCACCGGCGCCCTGGCGGCGGTCAACCTGGCCCAATTGCGCGGCGATCCCCGCGCGGTCGCCAGCGGCGCCTCGCCGGTGATCTTCGAGCCCAATGCGCGCCAGTCGGTCAACGGCGTGGCCATCACCGGCCGCAACGTGGTCGCCAGCGTTCTGGACAATGTCTCCGGCGGCCTGATCCGCTTCTCGTCCGGCGCCGACGGATGGACCGCCCAGCCGCTGCCCACGCCCGCGAACGCGGCCGTCAGCATCACCGACTCCAGCCGCGGCCATGAGAACCTGTTCTATTACGTTCAGGGCTTCCTGACGCCCTCGACCCTGTCCCTCGCCGACGTGGCTTCAGCGCGCTCTGAAACCCTGCGCGAAAGCCCGGTGCGCTTCGACGCCTCGACCCATGTGGTGGAGCAGCATTCGGTCGCCTCCACCGACGGGACCGAGATTCCCTACTTCCTGGTCCGTCCGCGCGATCAGGCGGCTGACGGAACCGCCCCCACCATCCTGTTCGGTTATGGCGGCTTCAACATCCCCATGCTGCCCGGCTATGCGGGCCAGCTTGGCAAGCTGTGGCTGGAGCGCGGCGGCAGCTATGTGGTGGCCAACATCCGCGGCGGCGGCGAGTTCGGCCCCGGCTGGCACCAGGCGGCCCTGCGCGAGAACCGCCAGCGGTCCTTCGACGATTTCGCCGCCGTGGCCCGCGACCTGATCGCGCGCGGCGTCACCAGCCCGCGGCATCTGGGCATCTACGGCCGTTCCAACGGCGGGGTTCTGACCTCGGTGGCCATCACCCAGAACCCGGACCTGTTCAACGCGGCGGTCATCGAAAGCCCGCTGATCGACATGATGCGCTATCCGGACATGCCGGCCGGCGCCTCATGGATCGGCGAGTACGGCGATCCGCGCATCGCCGAGGATGCTGCATTCATCGCGCGCTATTCCGCCTATCAGCAACTGCGGCCCGATGTGGAATATCCGGTGGTCTACATCACCACCAACACCCTGGATGACCGGGTGCATCCCGGTCATGCGCGGAAATTCGCCGCGCGCCTGGAGGCCCAGGGCCACGACCACCTCTATTTCGAGGACACCTCGGGCGGGCACAGCTACGACGCCGATCCGGCCGCCAACGCGCGCCGGTGGGCCCGGCACTATGTCTATTTCGCCCAGCAGCTGATGGACGATTGAGGCCAGAGCCTGATCGGTTGAGGTGGAATCGCTTCGCGATTCCGCCGATGCCGTGAATCAGGCTCTCGCATTGTGCTGGACCGAGATCTGAGCCCGGCCGGACTGCGTCCAACCGAACCGATTTCGGTCCAGGGATCACGCGCTCGGGAACCGGTTCACGCCAAGTTGAGTCCCGTTTTCGAACGCCTGGACTAGGGTGCCCGCCATGAAGGGCATACGGGGTCTGATAACAGCCGGGGCGGCCGCGGTCGTCATGAGCGGCGCGGCGTCGTCCGGCGCGCAAGCGGCCTCGGCCGGGTCGGGATCGCGCGCCTCGACGCCCGTCGAGCCCGTGGTGGTGGAGCTGTTCACCGCCCAGGGCTGCTCCGGCTGTCCCGAGGCCAACGCCCTGCTGGAAGGACTGGCAGGTCGGCCGGGTGTGATCGCCCTGACCTATGCGGTGGACTACTGGGACTATCTGGGCTGGCCCGATACTTTCGCCCAGCCCGCCTTCGCCGAGCGCCAGCGCGCCTATCAGGACCGGCTCCGGCTGCGGGACGTCTACACGCCCCAGGTGATTATCGACGGCAGCCGCCAGTTCTCCGGCGCGCGCGCCGCCGAGATCGAGAGCGTGGTGGAGGAAGAAGCCGGGCGCCTGATCTTTATGCCCGAGGTGGAGTTCCGCGAAGCCGGAGACCGGGTGGGTGTGGGCTCGGGCCGAGCACCCGAGGGCGGGGCCGAGGTGTGGCTGGTCCGCTACCGGTCCGGGCCCCAGATCGTGCAGGTGAGCCAGGGCGAGAACCGGGGGCTTGAGGTCCGCCACGCCAATGTGGTTCGCGAAGTGACGCGTCTGGGCGAATGGCGCGGACGGCCGATCCTGCTGAACCTGCCCGAACCGTCCGAAGACGGTCTGCACATGGCCGTGCTGGTCCAGGCGATGGATGACGGCCGCATTCTGGCGGCCGCAGCCCGCTAGCTTTTCGTCATATTCGATCAGTGTCCCGTGCGGACCCCGCGGCCCAGAACGAGGGCGTGGCGCCCTGTCCGCTGGACCGGAGTCGACCTGAAGTGAAATTTCTGATCGAGTTCCGTTCGGTGAACGGTCGGGAGATCGGGGGATACCGTGGGCGTGGCGTTGAGGACATCCGGATTGCGGCGGCGCATGCTGGTCGCCGGGGCGGCCCTGGGACTGGGGTTGGCGTTGACCCTTGGCGGGGCCCGCGCGGACGATTCCCGTCCCCGGGCCGTGGATCCTTCGTCAGACGTGGCGGAGGCAGCGGCGGTGCATCAGGCGGTGACGGCGGCGCGCGTGGCCGCCTGGGGCCGCAAGGCCGGCGACGCCCAGGCCCTGACCCTTGCCGCGCGGATGCTGGCCGAAATCCCCTTCCGCCATTCCGAGCCGGACCGCGCGCCCGAGGCGCGCGCCGGGGTGCAGGATGACGCCGGCGCCGAACCGTTCACCGTCGCCGGACTGCTGGACGAGGCCGAAACCCTGGCGCGCGGAGATGGTCAGACCCTGGCCGAGATCGAGGCGGTGCGCGCCGCCGCCGCCCGGGGCGTGACGAACTCGCCGTTCGGCCAGGGCCCCGTCCTGACCCGCCGTGACGTCCAGGCCCGCCAGACCTACTGGTTCGAGGCGGACGTGAAGGGGGGCGAGGTGCTGCGAGTGGCGGCCATCGGCGACGGCGACACCGACATCGACATGATCGTGCGCGGCGCCGACGGCGGCGTGCTGTGCGAGGACGGGGCCTATGACCACTTTCCGGTCTGCACCCTGACGCCGGCGGCGGACACGCGGCTGAGGGTCGAAATCATCAACCGCGGCGCGGTGTGGACCCGTGTCCGCATCCTGAGCAACTGACGGGGGACGCAATGGCCGGAGCAAGGATCGGGAGCCTTGTGAGGGCGGCGGCTCTGGCCGCCGTGGTGGTGCTCGGCGCGGCGACGGGGGGATCGGCGCGGATCGACGACACCTACGAGAGCCTGCGCGCCGAAGCCTTCGAGGCGGCCCAGTGGGCCATCGCCTCGGACGCCGCCGACGCCCTGGCCAAGGTGTCCGCCCGCTTCGCCCAGGGCGATGACGCCATCGGCCGGCTGGCGGAGGAGCGCGAGGCCCTGATCACTCGCCGCGACCGGCTGGAGCACGAGATCGAGCGGCTCTACGCCCTGGATGACGAGGCGTCCCGTCAGCGCCGCGAAACGGCCCGGGCCGAGTACGACCAGACCCTGGACCGCCTCAGGGCCGTGGACACCGAGATCGAGACCCGGTTCCCGGCCTATTCGGAGCTGACCAGCCCCCAGGCCCTGACCGTGGTGCAGACCCAGAGGCTTCTGCGCGAGGAGGAAGGGCTGCTGCTCGTGCTGGTGAACCCCGAAGCGGCCTACGTCTGGGCTCTGACGCGGGACCGGGTCGAATGGGCCCGTTCGGAATCCCTGGGCCAGGACGAGATGGCCGCGGCCGTGGCGCGGCTGCGCGCTTCCCTGACCACGGCGGCGGCGCGCGGCCAGCCCTATATCGATCCCTCCCTGCTGCAGGACCAGACCGACACCGCCTTCGACCGGGCCGAGGCCCATCGCATCTACAGCGAGTTGATCGCGCCGGTCGAGGACGTGTTCCGGGGACGATCAACCCTGATCACCGTCACCTCCGGCGACCTGTCCGCGCTGCCGCTGGCGCTGCTGCCGACAGAGGCGCCGCGAGGTCAGGACGACTCCGCCGCCGACCTGGCCGCCACGCCCTGGCTGATCGACCGCTATGCCCTGGCCGCCTTGCCGTCGGTGTCCAGCCTCACGGCCCTGCGCTGTCATCTGGTGTCCGATCCCGCGCTTCGCAGTCCCGGCTGCCCCACGGGGCCGGCCGGTCCAGCCCCGCCGCGGGCGGCGGCTGGAGAGCGCATCGAGCTGGTCGCCTTCGGCGCCCCTGTTCTGGCCGGCCATGCCGTCGGCGCCGCGCGGGGCGCGCCGCCCGCAGGCGAGCTGATGGGCGACGGCCCGCTGGCCGATGTGGAGCGCCTGCGCGCCCTCCCGGCCCTGCCCGGCTCGCGCGCCGAACTGGAGGCGCTGCAGTCCCGCTATCCCCGCAGCCTGGTGCGCATGGGCGAGGCCGCCACCGAGACCGCCGTGCGTCAGACCGACCGCGAAGCCCTGTCCCGCGCCCGCTTCGTGGTCTTCTCCACCCACGGCCTGCTGGCCGGCTCCGATCAGGCCGAGCCGGGCCTGGTGCTGACCCCGCCTGCCGTCGCCACCGCCGAGGACGACGGCTATCTCAGCGCCTCGGAAGCCGCCGAACTTCGCCTCAGCGCCGACTTCGTTGTGCTATCGGCCTGCAATACCGCCGCCTCCGACGGCCAGCCCGGCGGCGAGGGCCTGTCGGGCCTGGCCCGGGCCTTCTTCTACGCCGGGGCGCGGTCGCTGGTGGTGTCCCACTGGGAGGTGTCGGACGCGGCCACCACGGAGCTGATGACCCGCACCTTCGCGGCGCTGGACGATGCCGACATCGGCGAGCGGGCCCGGGCCCTGCGCGAAGGCATGCGGGCGGTGCGCGACAATCCTCGCTGGGCGCACCCGGCCTACTGGGCGCCCTTCACCCTGGTGGGCGAGCCGGGCTGATCCCATGGGCGGGCGCAACGGATTCCTCTCCCGGCGTTTCGCGCGTCTGCTGGTCCTGGTCCTGCTGTTCCTCGGCGCCGCCAAGGGGCTGTCGGCCGGGGCGGAGACGCCGGAGGCTGCGCCGCCGCGCATCCTGGCGGTGCTGGTCGGGGTGTCGGACTATGGCGACGACCCGCTGGGGCTGGGCGACCTGTCGGGCCCCCGCAACGACGTCCTGCTGATGGCCGACGTGCTGATCGAGCGCGGCGCCGACCCGGCCGACCTCGCCGTCCTGACCACCCGGCCGGAGGATGCCCGACATCAGGCGCGCCACGCCGTTCCTGTCACCGCCGCCCCGACCCTGTCCGCCATCCGCGCGGCGCTGGACCACCTGATCGATCAGGCCCGCCCCGGAGACCAGGCGGTGATCCATCTGGCCGGTCACGGCTGGCGCCAGCGCGAAGCCATTCTCGGATCGGAGCTGAGCGGCCTGGACGAGGTCTTCCTGCCGCAGGACTACGCCCTTCAGGGCGACACCTACGACCATGTGCGTCTGGATCCGCTTCAAGGCGTCCTGATCGACAACGAGATCGGCCGCTACATCGACCGGCTGCGCGGCCTGGGCGTGGACGTGGTCTTCGTGGGGGACTTCTGTCACGCCGGCGACGCCACCCGCGGCCGGGCGGACTTCACGCGCACGGGACGACCGGAGTCCCGCCTGGATGTGGAAGCGCTTCCTTCGGACGGCGGCCGCCGCATCGGGTCCTATGCGGCCTTCTTCGCCGCCCCCGCGGGCGATCGGGCCATGCAGGGCCTGGCGCCCATCTGGGCCGACCTGCCCGCCCGCGCGCCCCACGGCCTGCTCAGCGTCTACATGGCCGCCGCCCTGTCGGACCCGACTGCCGCCACCTGGGCCGACGTGGCCGCGCGGGTCCAGGCCAGCCTGATCGAGCATGACGTGCGCGACCGGGCCGTACGGCTGGACGCTCCGGCCCAGTTCGAGGGCGACCTTGATCGTCCCATCCTGGGCCGCGGCGCGGCCGAGACCCCGCCCTGGACCGTGATCAAGCCGGCCCTGCGTGTCATTGACGGCCGCGCCGGCATGGGGGGTCTTCGCCTGAACGCGGGCGCCCTGCACGGCCTGACCGAGAACAGCCTGGTGGCCCTGTCCGAGACCCGCGCCGGGCGTGAGCGGGTGGTGCTGTACGGCCGGGTGTCGGACGTCGAGCCCGCCCGCGCCCGCCTGACGCCCGCCGATGGTCCCGAGGCCTCGGCGGGTGACTGGGCGGACATCAGAACACCGGAAGGCCGCCCCTACACCGACGAACGACTCTGGTCCGTCCGGCTGGTGGAGCGCGGCGCGCCCCTGACCTATCGCGTGGCGGCCGTGCCCTCCAACCCGCAGCGCCATCCGCTCGGCGCCGTCCTGGCCGACATCGCCGGAGATATCGGCGTCGAGCCGGTGGCGTCCCATGAGGACGCGCAGCTTTATCTGCACGAACAGGGCCGGGTCATCATCCTGTCCGAGAGCCCGGACCCAGACGCCGCCGACGCAATCATGGGCGAGCTGGACATGTCCAGCTATCATCGGCTGCGCGGCGATCAGGGCCGAACCTGGCGACGGCAGGCCATTGCGGACGCGGTGCTGCGATCCGCACGGGCGTGGCGGGTGCGGACCTTGCTGGCGGCGCTGGACGGGTCCGCCGCGGGCGTCGGCGCAGGCCTGACCACCGAGCTCTATCTGTGGCGGCCGCAGGATGTGCGGCCCGGTCGCTGCCCCCCCTATCATCCCGGCCACCGGGGCCTGACGGACCGCCCGCCCGCCGACGCCGTGGCGTTCAGCGCCCTGGGCCTGGACCAGGCCCAGCCGCCGGTGCTGCGTCCCTGCGACGTCATCTTCGCCCGCATCGTCAACAGCGGCCAGACCAGCCTGGATGTCACGCCCCTGTCCCTGTCGCCCGACGGGACCATCTGGGCACTGCCGTGGATGGACGGGCGGCCCGCCGTGCGCTTCGAGCCGGGACGCGCGCGCATGACGGCGGTCCAGCTGGACCCCGCCCGGCCGGTCCGTATTCCGCGCGAGGAGATGGCCGTCATCGCGGTCCTGGCGGACACCCGGGGCGGCGCGCCCGCCGGCTTCGCCCGTCTGGCCCAGCCGGGGGTGGGTGACACCGTCGCCCTGGGACCCACGGAGACCACCCGCTCGGGGGATGTCTCCACGCCCCTGCTGGCCCTGTTCGAGGAAGCCCGCTTCGGCGCGACCCGCTCGGCCTCGGTTCCCGCCACGCCGGGTGAGGTCGCCGTGCGCCGCTTCTCCTGGCGTTTGGAGAGCGGAGACTAGCTTCGCGACGGGCGGCTGCTAGGCTTGGGCCATGACTGATCACGACATCCTCGCCTCCCCCGACCGCCCCAACACCGAGCAGATGGACGCGCCCGCCTACCGGCTGGCGGCCCTGGACCAGGACTTCATGCTGGGGGACTCCATGCGCGGGGTCCGCTTCCAGCTGGAGTACGCCAAGGCCGAGGAGCATCTGCGCGCGTGGGGTGTGCGTTCCACCATCGTGGTGTTCGGCAGCGCCCGGTTCGGCGAGAACGGCGGCGGACGCCACGGCCACTGGTACGACCAGGCGCGCCTGTTCGGCCGCATCGCGTCGGAGCGCGGCGGGGCCCTGTGCGAGAACGGCGGGACCCGGGACAACGTCATCGCCACCGGCGGCGGGCCCGGAGTCATGGAGGCGGCCAATCGCGGCGCCATCGAGGCCGGCGCCCCCTCCATCGGCTTCAACATCACCCTGCCCCATGAGCAGGAGCCCAACCGCTGGACCACGCCGGACCTGACGTTTCGCTTCCACTATTTCGCCATGCGCAAGATGCACCTGGCCATGCGGGCCAATGCGCTGGTGGTTTTCCCCGGCGGGTTCGGCACGCTGGACGAACTGTTCGAGCTGCTGACCCTGCGCCAGACCGGCAAGGCGCCGCCCATCCCCATCGTGCTTTTCGACGAGGCCTACTGGCGCGCGGTGATCGGCTTCGACACCCTGGTCGAGCACGGCACCATCTCGCCGAAGGATCTGGAGCTGTTTCGCTACGCCGACGACGCCGAAGGGGTCTGGGCGGCCCTGCTGGAGGGCGGGCTGCGCCCCCATCAGGACATCGCTCAGCCCTGAAAGGTCAGCTCCATCCACACGTCGCAGCGGGCGTAGGCGGTGGGCTGGGCGGCCATGTGGCGGAAGCCGTGGGCCTCATAAAGCCCGATGGCGTTGGTCAGGGACGAGTTGGTCTCGATGTACAGGCGCGGCGCGTTCAGCTCGCGGGCCAGGGCGATGGCCGCAGTCATCAGGCGCTTGCCGACGCCGCGCCCGCGCAGGGTCTCGTCCACCGCCATCTTGGCCAGTTCATAGCCGCCGTCTTTCATGGCGATGAGGGCGCAGCAGCCCACGGGGCGACCGTCGATCTCGGCCATGAGGATATGGCCGCCCTTGTCCAGAACCTGGCCTTGGGGATCGTCCAGCACCAGCCGGTCCTTCGGCTCCACCACGAACAGGCGGCTGATCCAGGCCTCGTTCAGCGCCGTCCAGGCCGCCGTGTGACGGGGGGTGAACGGGACGACGGCGACCTCGAAGATCACGGCGTCGGACATGGACCTAATCCTCCAGAACCACCTCGCGGCGCTCCCGCGCGCTGACCAGACCCGCCTCGATCACCTCCATCACCTCCACGGCCCAATACAGCGGCACGGGCCGCATGTGTTCCGGGATGGAAGGCGAGAAATCGGACCAGACGTCGCGCACCCCGCGATACAGCGCCAGATAGTCGCCCGGCGGGCCCTGGACAATCTCTTCGGCGCGGCGGCCGTCGGCGTCGACGGTGGTCAGGACGCCGGGGCGGGGATCGACGCCCCAGCCGGGGCCGCCGGGAACCGCGCCGGCCTTCAGGGCGTCCTCCTGCGGATCGAGGCCATGCTTGACGAAGCCGCCGGTCTCGCTCTCCACCACGAAGCGCAGCTCACTGGTGGAGGTCATGTCGGCGTGCAGGATGGCGCGGCTGTCGTCCTCGAACCGCATCACCACGTGGAACCAGTCGTCGGCGCCGCCACCGGTGCGCACGGTGGCGATGTCGGCGGTCAGGGCGACCGGGCGGCCCATGACGCGCAGGGCCTGATCCGCCAGGTGGGGCCCCAGATCGTACCAGATGCCGGCGCCCGGTCCCGGCCGCTCGCGCCAGCGGTCGCGCACCTGCGGCCGGAAGCGGCTGAAGTGGCTCTCGAAGCGGGTGATGCGGCCCAGCCGCTTCTGCTGGATCAGCTGCTGGATCGTCAGGAAGTTCGCGTCCCAGGCCCGGTTGTGGAACACGGTGATGAAGCCGCCCTTGTCCTCGCTCAGGGTCTGCAGGGCGCGGGCTTCCTTGAGGGTCACGGTGAAGGGCTTGTCCACCACCACCGCCAGACCCGCTTCGATCGCGCGGCGGACCAGGGGGGCGTGCAGGTCGTTGGGCGTGGCGATGACCATCAGGCCGATGGCGGGGTCGGCCAGCACCGCCTCCACATCGCCGACCACGCGCACATCCGGCAGCTCGGCGTGGACATCTTCCGGGCGGCTGGAGACCACGGTGTGCAGGGTCAGGCCCGGGGTCGCGCGGACCAGGGGCGCGTGGAAGACCCGGCCGGCATAGCCGTAGCCCACGAGAGCAACATTGATCGCGGAGGCGTTGACGGATGCGGCCATGGGGCGAACAGTGGGACCGAAGCGCGGCCGACGCCAGAGCCGCCCGTGAAAGTGACCGAGGAAAGCCCATGACCCTGACCCGACGCGGCCTGACCGGAGCTGGCGCCGCCGCCGCCGCAATGGCGGCCTTTCCCTCCGGTGTTCACGCCCAGGGCGCCCTGCCCGCCGTGCGCACCACGGGCGGCCCCGTGATCGGCCGGAGAGACAGCGACATCTCGGTGTTCAAGGGTTTGCGTTACGGTGATGACACCGGTTACCGACGCTTCCTGGCGCCCCGCCCCCCGCGGCCCTGGACCCGCCCGGCGGAGGCTTTCGATTATGGCGCGGCCTGTCCCCAGCGTGGCGATGAGCCGAACCAGTCGGAGGACTGCCTGTTCCTGAACGTCTGGACCCCGGCCACCGACAGCGCCCGGCGGCCGGTGATGCTGTACATCCACGGCGGGGGCTATTCGACCGGCTCGGGATCCCACCCGCTGTATGACGGGACGCGGCTGGCGCGGCGGGGCGACGTGGTGGTGGTGACGGTGAACCACAGGCTGAACATCTTCGGCTACGGCGCCTTCGCCCGGGTGGCGGGCGAGGGGTTCGAGGACTCCGGCAATCTGGGCCAGCTGGATCTGGTGCTGGCGCTGGAGTGGGTGCGGGACAACATTGCGGCCTTCGGCGGCGATCCGAACCGGGTGATGCTGTTCGGCCAGTCGGGCGGCGGGGCCAAGATCGCGACCCTCATGGCCATGCCCGCCGCCGACGGCCTGTTCCACGCCGCAGCCACCATGAGCGGCCAGCAGGTGACCGCGTGCGGCCCCATGAACGGAACCGCCCGGGGTCTGGCCATGATCGAGGCGGCGGGCCTGACGCCCGCGACGGCCCATGAGCTGAAGACCCTGCCCGTAGACCAGATGCTGGAGGCCTCGGCGGCCCGGGACCCGGTGCAGGGCTATGGGGGGATCAATTTCGCGCCGCTGCTGGATGGGCGCAGCCTGACGCGCCACCCCTTCTATCCCGACGCCCCGGCCCGGTCGGCGCACATCCCCATGATGATCGGCAACACACGCGAAGAGACGCTGGCCTTCATGGGCGGTGATCCGGCCAATGCGGGCCTGACGTGGGAGACCCTGCCGACGCGGCTGACGCCCGACGTCATGCGCATCGACATCGCCCCGGAGATGGTGATCGAGGGCTATCGCCGCATGAAGCCGGACTGGACGCCCGACCAGGTGCTGATCGGCGCCACCACTGCGGGGCGGTCCTGGCGCGCCGCCGTGATCAAGGCGGAGGAGCGCGCCAAACAGGGCAGTCCGGCCTGGGTCTACCAACTTGATTACCCGGGGACCCTGCCCAACGGCCGCTCGGGCGCCTTCCACACCGCCGACATCGCCCTGGTGTTCGACAACGTCACAATCCCGGAATCCCGGGTGAACGGGCCGGGCGCGCAGGATGTGGCGAACGCCATGGCCGACGCCTTCATCGCCCTGGCGCGAAATGGAAACCCCAACCACGCGGGCCTGCCCGCATGGACGCCCTATGGTCTGGAGAACCGCGAGACCATGCTGTTCGACGTGACCAGCCGCATGGCGAATGATCCGCGCGGCGACGAGCGGGCGTTCTTCGCCCGCATTCCATATATCCAGCCCGGGACGTAGGCCCCCTCTCCCGATGGGAGAGGGATGCGCGCAGCGGGATGCGAAGCAGACCGCTCCTTCGCGCGCAGGGTGAGGGTCCGGCGCTGGCCGCGTGACACGCGACCCTCATCCCCCGCGCAAGAACCTTCGCGCTCGCGCGCTCCGGTGCGCGGGACCCCCTTCTCCCATCGGGAGAAGGGATCAGTCCAACGTCTCTACCGTCAGATTGCCGTTGGTGTAGACGCAGATGTCGGCGGCGATGGCCATGGCCTTGCGGGCGATCTGTTCGGCGTCCATGTCGGTGTGGTCGCTGAGGGCGCGGGCCGCGGCGAGGGCGAAATTGCCGCCCGACCCCACCGCCGCCACGCCGTGTTCCGGCTCCAGCACATCGCCCACGCCGGTGACCGTGAAGATGGACGAGGCGTCGGCCACCAGAAGCATGGCCTCCAGCCGCCGCAGATAGCGGTCGGTGCGCCAGTCCTTGGCCAGGTCCACGCAGGCGCGGGCCAGCTGGTCCGGATACTGCTCCAGCTTGGCCTCCAGCCGCTCGATCAGGGTGAAGGCGTCGGCCGTGGCCCCGGCGAAGCCCGCCACCACCCTGCCGCCCGCCAGCACGCGAACCTTGCGCGCGGCGCCCTTGACGATGGTCGGCCCCATGGAGACCTGGCCGTCGCCGGCGATGACCGTGCGGCCGTTCTTCCGCACCGCGATGATGGTGGTGCCGTGCCAGTCGGGAAAGGCGCCCTGGGGCGTGGTGTTCATGCTCATGCCTGTCGAAATGGCGGTTTGGCCCCGTGCGATCAAGCACCCGAGGATTCTGTTAACGATATTCACCTAGCGATTGCGACACAGTTCCAGTTTCAGTGCGTCAGGAGTATCGATGACTCAGCTTTGCCGAGCCATCTATGTCAGTCAGGCCGTGGGCAATGCGGGGTCGAACCTGCTGTCCGTGGCCGAGATCCTGGGGGTGTCGGAGCGCAACAACCGACGCGACAGGCTGACCGGGGTTCTCCTGTCCCATGACGGCTGGTTCCTGCAGGCCCTGGAGGGCGCGCGCATCGACATCGACCGGCTGCTGACCCGCCTGCACAAGGATCCCCGCCACACCGACATCCGCATGCTGGGCTTTGAAACCATCCGGGAACGCACGTTTCCGGAGTGGAGCATGGGACAGATCCTGGTGACCCCGCGCCTCGCGCCGCTGGTGTTGCGTCAGCCCATGGACGCCCTGACGGCGGGTTCGGCCTTCGCCCTTCTGGTGGCGGCGGTGGCGCAGGCCGGCGCACAGGCCTGATCCCGCGCAGGTGATTTCCGCCGCCCGGCGCGCTACATCACCGGCGTGAGCTTTTCCCCCGACGAGGTCGAACGATACGCGCGCCATCTGGTGCTGGCCGAGGTCGGCGGGCCAGGGCAGCAGGCGCTGTCGCGCGCCAGCGTGCTGATCGTCGGCGCTGGCGGCGTGGGGGCGCCGGCGGCGCTGTATCTGGCGGCGGCGGGCGTGGGCGCCATCACCCTGATCGACCACGACGCGGTGGCCCTGTCCAACCTGCAGCGGCAGGTGTTGTTCGCCACATCCGACATCGGACGGTCCAAGGTGGAGGCCGGCGCCGAACGGCTGACCGCCCTCAATCCCCATGTGCGGGTGCAGGCGCTGGAGCAACGGATCACGACGGACAACGCCCGCGATCTGGTCGCCGCCCATGATCTGGTGATCGACGGCACGGATGACTTCGAGACCCGCCTGACGGTCAACGCCGCCTGTGTGGCGGCGGGGCGGCCGCTGGTCAGCGGGGCTCTGGGCCGCTGGGATGGTCAGGTGGGGGTGTTCGCCGGACGGCCCTGCTATCGCTGTCTGGTCAGCGAAATCCCGCCCGACGCCGAGACCTGCGCCCGCGTTGGCGTGGTCGGGGCGCTGGCCGGGGTGATCGGCTCCATCGCCGCGCTGGAAGCCATCAAGCTGATCACCGGCGCGGGCGAGCCCCTGACCGGACGGCTGATGATCTTCGACGGACTGAAGGGATCGGCGCGCACTGTGGCGGTCGGCGCCGATCCGGGCTGTCCGGTCTGTTCAGCTCAGGCGAAGGCGCGCGAGAACAGCGCCACATAGCGCTCCATCAGGCCCTTCTCCACATCGTCCTCCCAGTCGGCGTGGCCGGCGTCGGGCACCTCCACATACTCGACCGGCTTTCCTGCCGCCCGCAGGGCCTCGTTCATCCGCCGCGACTGGTGAACCTGGACGATGCGGTCATTGACGCCGTGCACCAGCAGGACCGGACAGGCGATCTCTGCGGCGCGCAGGCGCGGCGAGGCGGACGCGATGGCCGCAGCGTCCGTACGGGGATCGCCGATCCGGCTGACCCAATAGTTGTAGACGAATCCGTCAGCGCTCTCATCGTCCCGCCTCTCATAGGCCAGGGCCTCGCCCAGATCGCCCAGGCCACAGATGGAGATGGCGGCCTTGTACAGATCCGGTCGCCGCACCGCGCCCATCAGGGCGGCGTAGCCGCCGTAGCTGGTCCCCATGATTCCGACCCGGGCGGCGTCCAGCCCCCGGTCGCGGATGACCCGAGCCAGGGCGTCCTCCACGTCCTCCTGCATGCGGTCGCCCCAGCGCTTCCATCCTTGGCTGGCGAAGCCGAGACCGTAGCCGCCCGAGCCCCGGAACTGCGGCTGGACGACCCACCAGCCCTGGGCGGCCAGGATCTGCGCCTGGCGATCCCAGCCAAGCACGTCCCGGGATTCAGGGCCGCCGTGGACCAGGGCAATGACCGGACCGGGAGCGCCGCCGGGGGGCGCCGTCACGTAGGCTTCAATGGACGCGCCGTCGCGGGTCGCCACCTGAACCGCTTCGGCCGGCCCGAGGCGGCGTGTATCGAGCAGGGTCCGGGCGCCCAGATATTCGAAATGGCGGGCGGTCTTGTCGTAGAGATACCAGCTGCCCGCGTCCCTTGGCCCATTGGCCCTGATGATGAAACGATTGTGCGCGGCGTCGGCGTCGGCCAGCACCACATTGCACTCATTGCCGAAGAAGCCGTTCATGGCGCGGTGGTGCGCGCCCAGATCGGAGTCGACGAAGTCGTACTCAAGCCGCGGCGCATAGAAGGCCGCCGCCATGTAGCGGCCTCGTGCATCCACCAGGCTGCCGGACACATCCACATTCGGGCGGCTGGCCATCGGCGGCCCGTACTCCAGGGTCTCCAGATTCAACTCCCTCACCGCCAGGACATTCTCGCCTTCCAGCCGCGCCGCGACGAGGGCGTGGCCGGAGCGCTCGGCGGCGCCGATCCAGAAGAAATCGGCAAGGGCGACCTGGGCCGTGGGCTGACGCCAGGCCCGGCGCCAGCGTCCCTCCCCATCCGGGCGCACGAAGATGTTGATGAAGGAGCCCCGGGTGCTGATGTCGCGGCGCATGACCGGCACGCCGTTTATGGTGGACCAGTCCAGGGTCAGCTGGCTGCCCCGCTCCACCAGATCGGCGCGGCCGGTGTCCACATTGACCCGATGCAGGGCCATCAGACCGCTGTACTCCCGGGCGGCCATCAGCACATGGTCGGGATCGTCAGGAAGATAGTCGACGATGTAACCAAGGTTCAGGCTCTCACGCAGGCGCACACGCTCGTTGCCGAACATGAGGGCCGTTTCCCCTGTCTCCAGATCCATGGAAACCACGCGCCGGCTCCGAAGTTCATAGGTCCGGTTCGCGATGCCGCGTCCCGTCGGCGTGTTGCCGCCCGCCGTCACGGGGATGACCAGCCTCATCATGACCCGCCGCTCGTTGGCCCACACCAGGGTCTCCACGTCGAAATCGCCCACCGGAACCCGGCGGCGCGGACCGGACGGATCGGCCGCCTCGATCAGGTCCACGGCCATGCGCCGGGCCCCGCCCTCACCGATGTTCAACAGCACGGCCACCCGTTCGCCGGAGGGAGACAGGGCCGCGCCCGCCACCTGGCCGCCCTGGAAGAACTCCGCCAGGGCATGGGGCTGGACGGCGTCTCTGGCCCGGGCGTCGCCTGCCGCGCCCAGCAGGACCGCGCCCGCCGCTCCGGCGCCGCATCCCAGCAGACCCCGGCGGGTGAGGCCCTCGCGCAGGGCCTCTATCCCGGCGTCCCTGAACGGGCCGCGCGGTGCGGTGATGGTGATTGTCATGAAGCCCCCCGGCCCTACGCGCCAGCCACACGCCGACAACCTGAAGTTCAGCCGGGGAACCGCTCCGGTCAACCCGAAAATGGCCCGGCGTCACAACATCGTGGCCGGCCCGGAGACTGCGGCGCGAGCACTCGCCCGAACCGGCCGCCTGCCTGCCTGCCTGCCTGCCTGCGCGAGGCGCCAGCACCTACCCTGAAATGTAACCTTGACGTTACGTTTTCGCTAAACCATGATGTAACTCACAGGTGACATGGAGGGTGCGTCATGACAACAAATTCCTCAAAGCGAACCGGTTTGGCCACTGCGGCGCAGTCAGCCGCCGAGATCATCGCTGCCTTTGGAGGTCTGTTCTTCGCTTCGGCAATCCTGGGCGCGCTGGTCGCGCCCAATGCAGTTGAGTGGCTTCAGACTCCCCTGCTGGCGCTCGCCATGTGGGGGGCGGTGCTCGTGGGGGGGCTCTTTCTCAGATTGCGGCGTTCTTCCTACCGTCAGCTGGGCCTGGCCCGGCCCGCCAGCTGGACGCGCACGCTTGTGCTGGCGGTGATCGCCGCGGTCGGGGCGAATCTCGGAGCCCTGGCGCTGGGCATTGTGATCCAGGCCACAACCGACTGGCCGCCCCTGGACCTGACCTATATTCGCCTTTCCCTTGAAGGCAATACGGCCGCCTATCTGGTCTGGATGGTTCTGGTGGTGTGGGGCAGCGCAGCGGTGGGCGAGGAACTGTTCGCCCGCGGCTTCGTGATGGACCGACTGACGGTTCTGTTCGGCGGGAGCCGCGTTGCGATTGCCGCCGCTGTCCTCGTCCAAGCTCTCCTTTTTGGTCTCCTGCACGCCATACAGGGCCCCACGGGCGTCTTGATCACCGCCTTCGTGGGGGTGGTCCTCGCGATCACCTACTACGCCTCGGGGCGGAATCTGTGGGCGCCGATCATCGCCCATGGTCTGATGGACACCTACGGCCTGACCTTGATCTTCCTCGGCCTGCCCCTGCCGGGCCATTTGAATTGACTGCCGCCGTCCTGATCAGAATCCTGCAGAAGGAGAGCCGACATGCCGTCCCTGAAGAACCCCGCCCGCACACGACGACGGTTGATGCTCAGCCTCGCCCTTGGTCTCGCCATGCTGATGCCCAGCGCGATCCTGCTACAGACCGGCGCCCTCGGCGGAAGTCACACGACGACCCTGTTGATCGTCCTGGCCGTTGGGTTGCTGCTGGCCGCCCCAGGCAGCATAGGCCTGACCGTCCTGCAAGTCCGGGCGCTGCGGGATCCCTCCATGAACCAGGAGCTCAACGACGAGCTCTCGACCCGCAACAGCGTCCGGGCCATGGCAGTGGGCTATGTGACGATCGCGGCGGCGGCCGGCTATGCGCTGCCGCTGAGCGTCTTCGTCGACATGCCCCTCGCACCGGTCCTAACGGGAGTGCTTCTGTCGGGCGTCCTGGCTCATGTTCTGAGCTTCGCGATTTTCGAGCGTCAGGGTGACGATGGCTGAAGGCGAACTCGGCAACCGGCTGAAGGCGCTGCGCAGCGACGCCGGCCTGACCCAGGCCGAGCTCGCCGCCATGGTCGGGGTGTCCCGAAAAACCATCAACACCGTCGAGAACGAGGTCTTCACGCCCTCCACCACCCTGGCGCTGAAGCTGGCCCGCGCGCTCAACGCCCCGGTCGAAACCCTATTCTTTCTCAGGGCGTGAACCCGCCGGGGCCGGCCGCCTAGAGCATCGCGGGAATGACCCGGTCCGGCGGGCGGTGTCCGTTGGCGTAGGTCATGATGTTATGGATCACCCGCTCGCCCATTTCCCGGCGCGTCTCCAGGGTGGCCGAACCCAGATGCGGCAGCAGCACCACGTCGGGGTGGCCCACCAGCCCCGGATGCACCCGGGGCTCGTGTTCGAACACGTCCAGACCCACCCCGGCGATGGCTTTCTCGCGCACCGCCTCGGCCAGGGCCGCCTCGTCGATCAGTTCCCCGCGGGCGGTATTCACCAGAATCACATGGGGCTGCAGCTTCGCCAGCCGCTCGGCCGAGATCAGGTGATGGGTCTCCTTCGTCGCCGGGCAGTTCAGCGAAATCAGGTCCATGCGCCCCAGCATCTGGTCCAGATCGTCCCAGTAGGTGGCGCCCAGTTCGGCCTCGATGGCGGCGCTGACCGGCTTTCTGTTGTGGTAGTGGACCTGAAGCCCGAAAGCCTTCGCCCGGCGGGCCAGGGCCTGGCCGATGCGCCCCATGCCGACGATGCCCAGCCGCTTGCCCCACAGCTTGCGCCCGTTCATCCAGGTGGGCGTCCACCCCGTGAAGCGGCCCTCGGCCATCACCTGCGCTCCCTCCACGACCCGGCGCGACACCGCCAGGATCAGGGTCATGGCCAGGTCGGCGGTGTCCTCGGTCAGGACGCCGGGGGTGTTGGTGACGATGACGCCCCGCGCCGTCGCCGCCTCCACGTCGATGTGATCCACGCCCGCGCCGAAATTGGCGATCATCTTCAGTTGCTCTCCCGCCCCGGCGATCAACTCGGCGTCGATGCGGTCGGTGATGGTGGGCGCCAGAACGTCCGCGCGCTGCATCGCCGCCTGCAGCGCGGCCCGGTCCATGGGCGCGTCGGTCAGGTTCAGTTCGGCGTCGAACAGCTCGCGCATGCGGGTCTCGACGGCGTCGGGCAGCCGTCTGGTTAGCACGACCTTAAGATTGCTGGCGGACATAGACGCTTTCAGGCTGTGACGACGGCGCATCGCGCCGGACGCCGAGGAATGGCCGAGGGATCGGGACGTGTCTAGCAAAGCGTCGGCAAGGATCAAAAGCCTGGGCGCGGTTCTGCTGGCCGCCGGCATGGCGCTGGGGCTCGGCGCCGCCGCCCGGATGCCGGACGGGCGGCCCACGCCGTCGGGCTTCGACGTGCCGCGCTGGGTCTCCATCAAGTCCTCGCCCGCCCGCGCTCGCCGCGGCCCCGGCCTGGATCATCAAATCCTGTGGGAATACCGCGCGGCGGGCCTGCCGGTTCAGGTGGTCGCCGAGACCCGGGACTGGCGCAAGATTTGCGATCCCGAGGGCAATGTGGCCTGGGTCCACCGCACCATCACCTCGGGCCGCCGCACTGCCTTCAACCGCACTGACGGGCCGCTGGATCTGCACCGCAGACCCGATGCGGAGGCCGGGGTGCGCGCGCGGCTGGCGGCGCGGTCCGTGATCACCCTGGACCGATGCGAGGACGGCTGGTGCCGGCTGCAGTCCGGCCGCCTGCACGGCTGGGCGCCGCAAGAGGCCCTGTTCGGAGTTCAGACGCAGGCGCAGTGTGCGGCCTCGACCCCCGCGGGCCGCGCCGCCGGGCGCTGATCTTCGCCCTGCTGAAGGTTGAGCCTCGCCCCTGCGTCGTGTAACCGCCCGATCACAAGCCCTGTCGCCCGCACGGCGCGACAATCCTGACGGAGCCGCCCCGTGACCCAGTCCCCCTATCCCTCGTCCTTCGACCACGACGGCCTTCTGGCCAGCGGCCGTGGCGAGCTGTTCGGGCCGGGCAACGCCCAGCTTCCGGCGCCCCCCATGCTGATGTTCGACCGCATCAACACGGTCACCATGGACGGCGGTGATCACGGCAAGGGCTATATCGAGGCCGAACTCGACATCCATCCGGACCTCTGGTTCTTCCAGTGCCACTTCATCGGCGATCCGGTCATGCCCGGCTGCCTCGGCCTGGACGCCATGTGGCAGCTGGTGGGCTTCTTCCTGGGCTGGACCGGCGCGCCGGGCCGGGGCCGTGCGCTGGGCGTCGGCGAGGTGAAGTTCACCGGCCAGGTGACGCCTGACATCAAGCGTGTGGTCTACAAGGTGCATCTGAAGCGCGTCATTAACCGGCGTCTGGTCATGGGCATCGCGGACGGCGTGCTGGAAGCGGACGGCGTGCCTATCTATACGGCCAGCGACATGCGTGTGGGCCTGTTCGGAGCCCAGGCCCCGGCCACGCCGGAAACCGCCGGCTGAGTTGCGGATTAACTTTCAACGACCGGAAACCGGCGACTAGGGCGAGGAACAATATGCGGCGTGTGGTGATCACGGGTCTGGGGATCGTCTCCTCCATCGGCAAGGACGCCGCGGAGGTGACCAAATCCCTGCGCGAGGCTCATTCGGGCGTCGTCGCCGCGCCTGAGTACGCCGAGCTGGGATTCCGCTCCCAGGTCCACGCCCCGCCGAAGATCGAGGACTGGACCGGTCTGGTGGATCGCCGCGCCGCCCGTTTCCTGGCCCCCGGCACCGCCTGGGCCCACATCGCCTTTGAACAGGCCCTGGCCGACTGCGGCATGACGGCCGAGGAGATCCGCCACGAGCGCATCGGCCTGATCGTGGGCGACGGCGGCCCGTCCACCCGCACCATCGTCGAGGCGGCCGAGACCACGAAGACGCGCGGTCCCAAGCGCATCGGCCCGTTCGCGGTGCCCAAGGCCATGTCGTCGGGCCCGTCGGCGGTTCTGGCCACCTGGTTCCAGATCAAGGGCATCAACTATTCGATCAGTTCGGCCTGCGCGACCTCGGTGCACTGCATCGGCGCGGCCGCCGAACAGATCGCCTGGGGCAAGCAGGACGTGGTCTTCGCCGGCGGCTGCGAGGAGATCGACTGGACCCTGTCGAACCTGTTCGACGCCATGGGCGCCATGTCCTCCAACTTCAACGAAACGCCCGCTGTGGCCAGCCGCGCCTATGACAAGGACCGCGACGGCTTCGTCATCGCCGGCGGCGCGGGCATCGTGGTGGTCGAGG
>NZ_PNLV01000042.1 GCF_013823285.1 Brevundimonas sp.
TCATGCGGACCGGGCCGAGGCGGCCGCGCGCACGGCCTTCGCCAGGGGCGGGGACGCGCCCGAGACCTGGCTGGCCCTGGCCCGCGCCCTGCAGAAACAGGCTCGCTATGACGAGGCGGACGCGGCCTTCGGCGAGGTGCTGAAGCGCCGCCCGCTGGCTTTGGACGCCCTGCGGGATCAGGCCCAGCTGGTGTGGATGCGCACGGGCGACGCGGCGGCGGCGTGCGCGCGCATCGACCGGATGATTGTCGAACACCCGGACGTCAGTCCGCTGCGGGCGCTCAAGGCCAAGGTGCTGACCTATGCGGACGATTCGCGCGGGGCTTATGAGGCCATGACGGCCGGGCCGCTGACCGATGCGGCGGGCCATCTGGCGGCGTCGCGGGCGGCGGTGGCCTTTGATGCGGACAGGGCCCTTGAACATGCGCGGACCGCTGTCGCCATGGCGCCGGAGCAGGAGGACACGCGGCGCGGGCTGGTGGAGGCGCTGCTGGCCGTGGGGGCGGCGGAGGAAGCGGCGCCCATGGTGGAGGTGATGCTGCGCGATCGGCCGCTGGATCAGTATCTGCTGGCCTTTCAGGCCACCCTTTGGCGGCTGCTGGACGATCCCCGCCTGGCGCAGCTGTATGACTATGAGGCGGTGGTGCGGGGCTGGCGCATCGACACGCCCGACGGCTGGCCGGATCTGGCCAGCTATCTGGGGGAGCTGGCCGAAACCCTTCGCAGCCTGCATCGGCTGAAGACCCACCCGCTGGACCAGTCGCTGCGACACGGAACCCAGACGAGCATGGACCTGCTGGTCAGCGAGGAGCCGACGGTGCGGGGCTTCTTCCAGGCCATCGACGGCCCCATCCGGCGGCACATGGCGTTGCTGGGACAGGGGGACGATCCGCTGCGTCGCCGCAACACGGGCGCCTATCGCATCAAGGGAGCCTGGTCTGTCCAGCTGCAGCCCGACGGGTTTCACGCGGACCATCTGCATCCGGACGGCTGGCTGTCGTCGGCCTGCTACATCGCCCTGCCGGAAGCGGTCGAGGGGGCGGGGCGCGAGGGCTGGATCCAGTTCGGGCGGCCCGGCATTCCCACCGCACCGCCTCTTGAGGCGCAGCATTACATCAAGCCGGAGCCGGGGCTGCTGGCGCTGTTCCCGTCGTACATGTGGCATGGGACTGTGCCGTTCTCGGGCGACCAGACCCGGCTGACCATCGCCTTCGACGTGGTTCCCGCATGAGGATGGCGGCCGACGCACCGCTGGCGGTGTTCGATATCGACGGAACCCTGGTCGACAGCCGGGCGGCGATCCTGGAGGCGGCGACGACGGCCGCGCGGACCGTGGGCCTGGCCGAGCCGGGCTACGACGAGGTGCGTCAGATCGTGGGGCTGTCGCTGCACGAGGCCTTGCGCCAGCTGGCGCCGGACCTGACCGATGCGGAGCTGGCCGAGTTCGTGGCGGCCTATCAGGGGGCGTTCCGGGCCATGCATGAGCGGCCAGGGTTCGAGGAGCCGCTGTATGTGGGCGCCATGGACCTGCTGGACCGGCTGAGGCGGGACGGGTGGCGGCTGTCGCTGGCGACAGGCCAGTCGAGACGGGGGGTGGAGCGGAACCTGGCCCGGGCCGGCTGGGCGGACCTGTTCCTGAGCAGCCACTGCGCCGAGGACGGGCCCGGCAAGCCGGATCCGGCCATGTTGGTCTGCGCCATGAGTGTGTGCGGCGGCGCCCCGGAGCGGACGGTGATGATTGGCGACACCAGCCACGACATGCGCATGGCCCTCAACGCGGGCGTCCGGCCGCAGGGGGTGGCCTGGGGCTTCCATACCGCCGAAGAGGTGCTGGCGTCCGGGGCGGCCCATGTGGCCGAGGATTTTCCGGCGCTGGAACAAGCGCTTGACCTGTTCGCGAGCGCCCGTCGCGTCGCGTGACGATTCCCACAACCAAGTCGCTGGAAATGCGTTACAGCCTCATGATGAAAACCTTCGCTGTTTCCGTGATCTGTCTTTCCGCGCTCACACTCGGCGCCTGCGCGGCCGCCCGCTCGGCGGGGGACGGCGTGGGGACCGTGCGCGAAGGCTTCGCCGAGGCAGCCACCGCCCCGCTGGAGGATCTGAACCTGCGGCGCGACGCCATTCCTATGGTGCTGCTGCAGGCCCAGTCCGCGCCCTATGACATGCGCAATCTGGAGCGCTGTCCCGCCATCGCGGCCGAGGTGCGGCGGCTGGACGACGCCCTGGGCCCGGATCTGGACGAGCCGACGCCGCAGGACGGCTCGCTGGCCAGCGAGCAGGCCGCCGACGCCGCGGCCAACGCCACCCTGGCCGCGATCCGGGACACGGCCACCGACTTCATCCCCCTGCGCAGCTGGGTGCGGCGGCTGAGCGGGGCGGAGCAGCACAGCCAGCAGGTGCAGTCCGCCATCCAGGCCGGGCGTCAGCGCCGGGCGTTCCTGAAGGGCATGGGCATGCAGCGCAATTGCGCCCCGCCCGCCGCGCCCAGCTGGTTCACGCCCCGTCGGGGCTGACCGGCCCGAACACCCGCTCGAAGCTCGCCTTCAGGGCCGCGTCGGCGTCATCCATGGTCGCGATCAGGCCCAGGTCGGCCAGGCTGGTGACGCCGTGTTCGCGGATGCCGCAGGGGATGATGCCGTCGAAGTGGGTGAGGTCCGGCTCCACGTTGAGGCTGATCCCGTGGAAGCTGACCCAGCGGCGCACCTTGACGCCGATGGCGGCGATCTTGTCCTCGCGGGCCTGAGGTGCGCCGTCGTCGCCCACGAAGCGGCGCTCGACCCAGACGCCCACGCGGCCGTCGCGCACGTCGGCCTCCACATTGAAGGCGGCCAGGGCGCCGATGATCCACTGCTCCAGCCCCCGCACGAAGGCGCGCACGTCGCGGCCCCGCCGGTTCAGGTCCAGCATCACATAGGCCACCCGCTGGCCGGGGCCGTGATAGGTGTACTGGCCGCCGCGCCCGGTCTGGAACACCGGGAAGCGGGCGTCGATAAGGTCGTCCGGACGGGCCGAGACCCCGCCGGTGTAGAGGGGCGGATGCTCCAGCAGCCAGATCATTTCTTCCGCCTCGCCGGCATGGATGGCGGCGACCTGATCCTCCATGAAGGCCACGGCCTCCTCGTAGGGGACGGGGGCGGGGGCGACGACCCACTGAACCGGCCGTCCGTCGTCGCGGCGCAGGCGGTTCGGATGAGGCGAGGAACTTAACGGCTGGGAAAGCATGATCGGCCCAATGTGGCGGCAGGGGGCAGCCATGCAAGACCAGACCACCCCAGTAACCGCGTCAGTACACCCGATGAGTCAGATTGAATCCGTAAACGTCGAGATCTCCGTGGTCCTCGGTCGCTCCGTGCTGCCCATGGCGCAGCTGTTGCGGATGGGCCGCGGCGCGGTGATCCCGCTGGACGCCGGCGAGCATGACGAGGTCTGGATCCTGGCCAACAACCACCCTGTGGCGCGCGGCGAGATCACCATCAACGACGACCGCATCGCCATCACCGTGACCCGCCCGGCGGACCTGTTCGACTACATGGCGGGCGCGGCGTAGGGCGCGGCTTCATCTTCCGCAGCGCAGCGGAGAGCCCGCGCTCCTTGTCATCCCGGCCGCACCCCGGACTTGTTCCGGGGGGAGAGCGGGGACGGAACAGAGCCGCTTAACACCCGCTCATCCCTGCGGAGGCCGGGATCCAGATGGCGCGGGGCGGTCAGGAATTGAAGCGCGCCAGGCCTTCCATCCACCCCGCCTTATGATCTGGACCCCAGCCTGGGCTGCTACGCGCCGCCCTTCGGGTCGCTGGGGTGAGCGGAGAATTGTTGTCCCGTCCCGTCCCGGATAACGCCTGCGGCGTTTCCGGGATGACAAGGGCTCGCCCTGAGCCGGTCGGGATGGCAAGGCGCCCTCACGGCCCCTGTTCGCGGGCGCGAGACTCCGGACGCGAAAAACAGTGCAAGGGAGTCTCACGGGCCCCTCGGGGAGAGCGGCGGATTTCGGGCCGTCGCCCTTGAGGTCGAGGATTTCGGTGTGGAGGTCACGCATGGCCTGATCGAGGGGCGCGGGCGGGGCGTGGTGAGACGCTTCGGGTGAAAAACAGTGCAACGGGAGTCTCGCGGCCTCGTCATGGGCGGCCTGTTCGACCTGCTGGGCCACGGTTGCGAGACGGGCGGCGAGGCGGGCGAGATCGCTTGTGGAGATGGGCTTGGCGGCTTCAACGGGCGCGGCGGCGTCGATGGACTCATCGTCGCCGGGGGACGGCGCGTGAGACTCCGAAGCGGAAAAACAGTGCAACGGGGGTGCAATGTCGTCGTCCCGGATGGCGCCTGCGGCGCCTCGGGGATGACAAGGGGGGCGTCCTGCGCCGCTGGTGCGGACTCGGGGTCAGGCGCGAGGTCGGGGAGATATCGAAATTCGACGTCCATGCCCGCCAGTGTGAGGCGCCCACGGGCAGCGGGATGAAAAAGGCGAGATTTTGAGGCCGGGGCCTTGTTTCACAAGGGAGTGACCGCCGGGAAATGCGGGATCAAGGCGCCCAATTCCGCAGGCGTCGCCTCAGATCAAGTAGACGATGATGTAACGCCCCACGAGGGCGATCATGGCCAGCCGGGTCCAGAGCGGGCCGCGCACCACCATGGCGGTGATCATCAGCGCCGCCAGAACGGCGGTCAGGCTCAGGGCCAGGGGGTTCATCAGCCGGACCGACAACTCAGGCGTTCCGGCGTAGAAGGCCAGCTGGACCAGCAGCAGGATGAACATCACGCCGATGACGATGCGCCGGATGCGGAAGAAGTGGTCGTCCAGATCGGTGTCGGCGGCGATCCCGCGCGGAAACACCAGCGCCGCCGCCAGATAGTAGGCCCCGGCGAAGGCCGACACCGTCATGAGCGTGAGGCCCGACACCTGGATGACGTCCCGGGCGACCCAGGCGGCCTGCCAGAAGGACAGCAGGTCGAGGAAGACGAAGGCGCCCAGGAGGGGCGTGAGCCAGCCGATCCGCAGCCCCGCGCCCAGCCGCAACCGCGCCTCGATGGCGCGGGCCAGACCGGACAGCACCTCGGCCAGCGACAGGCCCAGCAGCAGCCCGAACAGGGCGAAGGTGAACTCGAAATCCGTCATGGCCGCCCCGGGGTTCAACAGGGGAGGTTTGGCGGGTCGTCAGGGGGATGGCAAGGCGGGGGGGCGGCGATCCGAAGGCGGCAAACCTTTTCATCGTCTGCCCGGCGTGGTTCCAATAGGGGATCCAACCGAGGGCTGCCGATGTCGCGTCCTGTGCTCCTGTCACTCCTCTGCGCGGCGTTGACGGCGTCCTGCGCCAGCAATCCGCCGATCACCGAGAACGCGACCGGGGTCAGGGACGGGCGTTTCCACACGTTCTGGCACGATACGGGCGCCGGCGAGATGCGGCTGGGTCGAGACGGCTCATATTCGGTCACCTGGCGACTGGGGGAGAACGGCAACCTGGTGGCCGGCACGGGGTGGGCCCGAGGATCGACCGATCGCATGGTCCGGTACGCAGCGCGCACCTTTGATCCGGGGACGAACGGCTATCTGACCCTCTACGGATGGTCGCGAGACCCGCTCGTCGAATACTATGTGGTCGAACGCTGGGGCGATTTCGTCCCGCCGGGAGACAGCGCCGCGTTTCTGGGGACCGTCGACAGCGATGGGGGAACCTACCGCATCTATCGCACGCGACGGGTCAACCAGCCGTCGATCGTCGGCACGGCGACCTTCGATCAATACTGGAGCGTTCGCACATCCATGCGTCCGTTGGGGCGCGAGAACGTGATCACCTTCAGCAACCATGTGGCCGCCTGGGAACGGGTCGGGCTGACTCTGGGCACGCTGGACTACCAGGTGATGGCGACGGAGGGCTTCGGCAGCGAAGGCCGGTCGGATGTGCGCGTCTGGGAGTAATCGGCGCCGGCGTGGAACAGGGGCTTACTCCGGCAGGGTCGCGGCGGTGGTCACGGTCAGACGTCCAGCCAGGCCGGGCGCGTCGCTGCCGGGCTGGCCCCCACCCAGCCAAAGATCGATGGGGCCCGGCACGATCCGCCGCACGCCGAGATCATCCACCGTGCTGAGGCTGCGCCGGTCCAGGGTGAAGGCGACGCGGCGCTGTTCGCCCGGGGCCAGCGACACCCGCCGGGCGCCGGCGAGCGCGCGCAAGGGCGCACCCTCCACGTCCGGGCGGCTGACATAGAGCTGCACGATCTCGTCGCCGGCCCGGTCGCCGGTGTTGGCGACGACGACGCTGACCTCCACCGCGACATCCGCGTCGATCCCGCCGGGACTGGTCTGGACGTCGCTGTAGGCGAAGCGCGTGTAAGAGAGGCCATGGCCGAACGGATACAGCACCGGCCCGTCGAAGTAGCGGTAGGTTCGGCCCGCCATGCTGTAGTCGGTGAAGGCCGGAAGGTCGTCCGCGGATCGGTAGAAGGTGACCGGAAGCCGTCCGGAGGGATTGACGTCGCCCGCCAGGATCCGCGCCGCCGCGTCGCCGCCCTGGCCGCCGGGATACCAGGCCTCGAGGATGGCTGGCAGGTTCCGGTCCGCCCAGTTGATGCTCAGGGCGCTGCCGTTGACGAGCACAAGGATCACAGGCGTGCCCGTGGCGTGAAGACGCTCAAGCAGGGCCTGCTGGGGCGGGGGGAGGTCCAGGCTTGTCCGGTCGCCCCCCGAGAAGCCGGGGGTGGAGAGGGGAAGTTCCTCGCCCTCCAGCTGGGCCGTGAGGCCGCCGACAAAGATGACCAGATCCGCCTCGCGCGCCGCCGCCTCGGCCCGGGCGCCGGCAGGATCGGACGGCGGGCTCCAGAGCAGCCGCTCATGGCCCCGGGCGGCGCGCTGGAAGGCCTCGACACGCAGACGATAGGTCTGTCCCTGCCTCAGGCGAACCGTGCCGGCGACGATGGAGGGGCGCCAGTCCACATTCCATGCGTCCACCACGGGCGCGTCGTCGACAAAGACGCGATAGCCGCCGTCTGCGGCGTAGCGGAAGACGTAGTCGCCGTCCTCGGGCGCTGTAAGAAACGCCGTGTAACGCACAGCGTCGCTCCGCAGGATTCCGTCCCACGCCTGTTCGACCGAATCCTGCCGCCCCGTCGAAACCGGAGCGCCCTCCAGGTTGCGGTCGCTGAAGCGCTCCATGCGGACGCCCGGCTCGCGGCAGGCTGCGTCCATGCACAGCACCCCGCCGGGGACAGGCTCGAGTGACCGGTCTATCAGTCCGACGCCTTCCGCATAGGTGACCTCGACCTCGGGCCATCGTCGACGCACCCCGTCCAGAATGGTGACGGGTTGGGACGGGTCGCCGTTGTAGTTGCCGACGAGGGCCGCGATGCTGTCTGCGTTGGGCCCGATGACGGCGATGCGGCCGGGGTTGTCTCCCAACGGCAGCAGGCCGTCGTTCCTGAGCAGGACGATGCCGCGCTCGGCGGCGGTCTGGGCCAGGTCGCGCCCTTCGGCGGTGTCGAAGTCGGCCGCCGTGATGGACGGGAACACGCGGGACGGCTCGTCGAACTGGCCCAGCTGCATCCGCGCGGTGAACAGGCGAACAAGGGCCCGGTCGATCACCGCTTCGTCCAGCAGGCCGTCCCGCACTGCCCGGACGACGGCCTGGCCGTCCTCGGCCCCGCCGCAGATCAGGTCCATGCCGGCCGTGAAGGCGACCGCGACGGCCTGTTCCGGCGTGGGCACGTAGGCATGTCGATCCGGGGCGTAGATGTCGAGCACCGCGCCGCAGTCCGAGACCACGAAGCCGTCGAAGTTCCAGGCTTCGCGCAGATAGTGGTTCAGGAGAGGCTCGCTGGCGCAGGCCGGCGCGCCGTCCACGGCGTTGTAGGCGCACATCATCGAGCGGGCCCCGCCCTCCATCACCGCCGCGCGGAAGGCGGGCAGGTAGGTGTCAGCCAGGTCCCGGGGGCTTGGCAGGATGTCGTCCCGGTGGCGACTCGCCTCCGGACCGGAATGAACGGCGAAATGCTTCGGGGTCGCGATGGTGAGGTAGTAGTCGGGATCATCCCCCTGCAGACCCTGCACGAAGGCGACGCCGAGGCGGGCGGTCAGGTAGGGGTCTTCGCCATAGGTCTCCTGACCCCGGCCCCAGCGCGGATCGCGAAAGATGTTGATGTTGGGGGACCAGACCGTCAGCCCCTCGAACCAGTCCGAGCCGCCGAAACGATGGCGGGCGTCCAGATATTTGGCGCGGAACTCGACGCCGATGTGCGCCGCCACCTGCCGCACGAACGGCTCGTCGAAGGTGGCGGCCAGACCGATCGCCTGGGGAAAGACCGTGGCGTAGCCGGCCGCGGCTACGCCGTGCAGACCCTCGTTCCACCAGTTGTACTCGCGGATGTTCAGGCGGGGGATGGCGGGCGCGTCGTTGAGCACCTGATACGCCTTCTCCTCCAGCGTCATCCGTCCGACAAGGTCGGCGGCGCGGGCCTCTGCCGGCCGGCTGGAGTCCTGATACGCAGGCAACTGGGCGCCCGGAAGCTGGGCCCGGGCCGCGCCCGGCCAGGCCAGCGCCCCGAAGACAGCCAGCGCCGCAGCGGCGGACGCAATTCCAGCAGTGACGTGGCGCATGCCAAAGCCTCCCGAAAATTCTATTTGTCTGACTATTGCGCGTCCGGGCCGCTGTGGCCAGCCTCGTCCGCGTGAGCCTGAGATGGGCGGCGATGGCGCCGGATTCACCATTCATCCGACCCGCTGCACGGTGCGCCTTCTCCCTCAGGGGGAGACGGGAAGGTGAGAATGGGTTTGGGGACGAACTGGCCCTTTCCTTTCGGTTCATCCTCGGCTATTGCCCCCGCTCCGATGCGAGCGGTCGTGGCGGAATTGGTAGACGCGCAGCGTTGAGGTCGCTGTGGGGCAACCCGTGGAAGTTCGAGTCTTCTCGACCGCACCATCAACCCGAGCCTGATCGGTTGAGGGACATCGCATCGCGATTGCGCCGAGGCCGTGAATCAGGCTCTCGCATGATGTGGAATGAAACATCGGCTGAACGCTGAACAGGACTGACCTGCTGGAAGGGGAGGACGCTCGTGACCATTGACGACGTGCGCAACGCCCCGGCCGGTCCTGACCCGGACACTGACGACGAACACCTGGGCGACGACTACGCCCTGACCGCCGCCTTCGTGGAGAAGGTGGTGGATGCGGCCGACGCCGGCGACGGCGAGCGGCTGCGCGACCTGCTGGAAGACCTGCACCCGGCCGACATCGCCGACCTGATGGGCTTCCTGACCTCCGAACACCGCTCGGTGGTTGTGCTGTGGCTGGCGCCGGACGTGCTGGCCGAGGTGCTGCCGGAGCTGGACGACAGCATCCGCGAGCAGGTGCTGGAGCGGCTGCCCAATCTCGCCCTGGCCGAGGCCCTGCAGGAGCTGGACTCCGACGACGCCGCCGCGGTGGTGGAGGAGATGGAGGACGACCAGCGCCGCGCGGTGCTGGCCGCCATGCCCGAGCAGGACCGGGCGGCCATCGAAAACTCGCTGGGCTATGAGGAGGACTCCGCCGGGCGCCTGATGCAGCGCGAGGTGATGGCGGCGCCCGAGTTCTGGAGCGTGGGCGACACCATCGACCACCTGCGGGCCCAGGGCGAGGACCTGCCCGAGCTGTTCTTCGACATCTATGTGGTGGACCCCCAGTACCGGCCTGTGGGCGGGGTGGCGGTGAGCCGCCTGCTGCGCTCGGCCCGCGAGGTGAAGCTGTCCGCCCTGATGGAGCCGATCAACGAGATCGAGGTGCATCAGGACCAGGAAGAGGTGGCCTACATCTTCGAGAAATACCACCTGATCTCGGCCCCGGTGGTGGACTCGGGCGGACGTCTGGTGGGCCAGATCACCGTCGATGACATCGTCAACATCATCCAGGAAGAGAACCGCGAGGACCTGCTGCGTCTGGCCGGTGTGGCGGACGCGGGCCGTGACGCGGGCGTGATGAGCATCGTGCGGTCACGGCTGCCGTGGCTGATCATCAACCTGGCCACGGCGGGGCTCGCGGCCAGCGTCATCTCCGCCTTCGAGGACCAGATTGAACGTCTGGTGACCCTGGCGGTGATCATGCCGATCGTGGCGTCCCTGGGCGGCAACGCCGGGGCGCAGACCCTGGCCGTTTCGGTGCGCGCCCTGGCCAGTCGTGAGCTGAACGCCGCCAATGCGGTGCGCATCATCCTCAGGGAGATGTCCGTGGGCCTGCTTCACGGCACGGCCCTGGCGATCCTGATGGCCGCGGGGGCCTATCTCTGGTTCCAGGATCCGCTGCTGTCGCTGACCGTGGCCATGGCCCTGATGATCAACATGTTCGTGGCGTCGGTGGTGGGCATACTGGTGCCTCTGACGCTGGACCGGCTGGGCCGGGACCCGGCGGTGTCGTCGTCGGTGTTCATCACCTTCACCACGGACTTTGTCGGCTTCCTGTCCTTCCTCGGGATCGCCAGCCTGCTGTTGCTCTAGCCCAGGGCGGACCGGCGCGGACCTTGCTGGCTCCCCGTCAGGGCGAACCCGCCCGTCTCATTCTGGGTCAGGACCTTTGTCGCAGATCGACAAGCCGAAGCTGAAGGTGTCCCGCCGGGGCCTGGAGCTCATCAAGAGCTTCGAGGGCTTCCGGCCGCGCGCCGAGCGTCTGGCGGACGGCCGCTGGGTCGTGGGCCACGGCCACACTCTGTCCGCGCGTGAGGGCGCCGAGGTGACGGCGACCGAGGCCGAACTGTTGCTGCATTACGACCTGTTGCCCGTTCTGAACGCCATCGCCGAGCGGGTCGACCTGCCGCTGAACCCGCATCAGGTGGACGCCCTGACCAGTTTCGGCCAGGCCGTGGGGTTGGAGCGGTTCCTGGCGTCGGATGTGCTGGTGTGGGTCAATGCGGGCGAGCCCGAGGACGCCGCGCGGGCCCTGATCGCCTGTGACGCGCCGCCGCTGACGCCTGCGCCCGACCCGGCCGGCCGCCGCCGCGCCGCCGAGAGCGCCCTGTTCCGGCACGATCCGGGGCAGGAGGCGGACCTGGCGATGCTGCTGAATTCGCCCGCGCCGACGCCGGCGCCGGTTCAGGAGACGTCAGAAGGCAGCCCGAAGGAGCCTGAAGACACTCCGGAGCCCGAGGTCGAGGCCAACGGCGCGCGGGCCCTGGCCGTGGCGGCCCTGCTGGGCGAGACCCCGGCCGATGTGCCCGACGAGAGCCCGGAACAGGCGACGGCCCCTGAGGCCGAGGGTGAGCCTGAAATCGAAGCTGATGCGGCTGCCGAAGAGGATCCCGTCGTGACGCCGACGTTCGCGGCCCCTGGGGCGCCTGCGGAAGTCGCCGCGCCCGAGCCGGTGGTCGCCGCCAATGAGAACGGCGCGGACGAGGTTGAGGCCGACCATGAGCCTGAGTTCGCTGCAGGACCCGAGCCCGAGCCCGAGTCCGAGCCGGCTCCTGTCGCTCCCGCGCCGCAACCGCCGGCCGCCGTCATGGCGGAGGTCATGGCCATGCAGCGCTATTCGCCCTACGTCGTGCCGGGCCGGGCGGAGGTGCATGTGTTCGGCGGGGAGACGTCCCCGGCGCCCGCCTTGCCGCAGGCCGCCGAGCCGGGCGAGGGCGTTCTGATCCTGACCCCGCCGCCGGAGGTGGAGCCGGAGCCGCCCACCCGCGATGTCTGGCCCGAAGCCCGACGATCCGAGCCCGCGGTCGAGGAGGAGCCACTGTTCATCGAGGATCCCACCTTGCGGGCGGGTGGGCAGCCGGTCTTCATGCCGGAGTCTTTCGAGCCCGAGCGGCGCGGCCGGCTGGACTGGAGCGAGACCGGCGCCTTTCTGGGCATGGGGGCCGTGGGCCTGACTGCGTTCGGGGCGGCGGTGGCCGGCTTCGCCATGGCGGCCGACCGTCCGGTGGGCGCGGTGCTGGATCAGATCACGGTCGCGTCCGGGGTGCTGGCCCTGATCGGCGCCCTGTGCGTGGGGATTTCGGCCTATAATCTGTATCTGCGCTGGGCCCGGCGCAGCGAGGACTGAGCCCGGCTTTGCGATCGGGCCGGGCGGTGCTACGCCGCTCGCCATGAGCATTCCCAACGCCCCCCAAAGCATGAATTTCGGCCTCGGCGAGAACGCGGACATGATCCGCGAGACCACCGCACGCTGGGCCGCCGACCGGCTGGCGCCGCGCGCCGCCGAGATCGACGAGACCAACACCTTCGCCCGCGACCTGTGGCCCGAGATGGGCGAACTGGGCCTGCACGGCATCACCGTCGAGGAAGAGCACGGTGGCCTGGGGCTGGGCTATCTGGAGCATGTGGTGGCCATGGAGGAGGTGTCGCGCGCCTCGGCCTCCATCGGGCTGTCCTATGGGGCCCACTCGAACCTGTGCGTGAACCAGATCCGCCGCTGGGGCACCGAGGAGCAGAAGCGGAAGTATCTGCCGGGCCTGATCAGCGGCGAGCATGTGGGCTCGCTGGCCATGTCGGAGGCGGGCTCGGGCTCGGACGTCATGTCCATGAAGACGCGGGCCGAAAAGAAGGGCGACCGCTATGTGCTGAACGGCACGAAATTCTGGATCACCAATGCGCCTTCGGCCGAGACCCTGGTGGTCTACGCCCGCACCGGCGACGGCAACGGCGGGGTCACCGCCTTCCTGATCGAGAAGGGCATGAAGGGCTTCAGCGTCTCGAAGAAGCTGGACAAGATGGGCATGCGCGGCTCGGACACGGCGGAGCTGGTGTTCGAGGATTGCGAGGTGCCGGAAGACAACGTCATGGGCCCGGTCGGCGGCGGCGCCGGCGTGCTGATGTCTGGCCTGGACTATGAGCGCGCGGTGCTGGCGGCCGGGCCGCTTGGCATCATGCAAGCGGCGCTGGACGTGGTGCTGCCCTATGTGCGCGAGCGCAAGCAGTTCGGAAAGGCCATCGGCTCGTTCCAGCTGATGCAGGCCAAGATCGCCGACATGTACGTGGCCCTGAACTCGGCGCGGACCTATGTCTATGCGGTTGCGCGGGCGTGCGACGCGGGCCAGACCACCCGCTATGACGCGGCGGGCGCCATCCTGCTGGCCAGCGAGAACGCGGTGAAGGTGTCGCTGGAGGCCGTGCAGGCCCTGGGCGGGGCCGGGTATACCAAGGAATGGCCGGTGGAGCGGCTGGTGCGCGACGCCAAGCTGTACGACATCGGCGCGGGGACCAACGAGATCCGGCGGTTCCTGATCGGGCGGGAGCTGCTGGGGGCGTGAGACTGGCCGCTCTGAGCGTCGTCGCCTTGACGGCTCTGATGCTGGGCACATCCCCTGTCGTCGCCCAAGCGACCGCAGATGAACTGACCGCCATGGCGCAGCGAGTCGTTGATCGATCCGAAGCGCTGGGGGAGGTTTGGCCGGGCTATTGGCCGCCGGACCAGCCCTTCATTCTCTATGCGCCCGACACCGGGGCCGTGTTCGCGGGCGCGGCCTCGCCGCAAGGACCCTCGTTCCGTCCCGGCCCGCTCGAAGGCGCGACCTTCAGCTACGTCCTGAACTACCCGTTCGGCCCTCCGAACACGGTGCTACTGGAGGTGGACTCGCCCGAAGACGATCTGGACACCCTGTTCCACGAACAGTTTCATGACTTCCAGACGGACGCCTTCACCTGGGTTGGCGAGGGCGGCGGTGAATACGTGGACCTGGCCTTGATCGCCGACCTGGGCCTCTTCACCGCCGGGGTCGAACTGGAACGCCGGGTGTTGGCCGACGCGGTGCGCGCGCCCGAAGCGCAGACCCGGCGAGCGCTGGCGCAAGTCTATCTCGCCCTGCGCCGGGACCGGGAAGGGCGCTTGCATCCCTCAATCATCGCCACAGAAAGGCATCGGGAATGGACGGAGGGCACGGCCGAGTATGTGGGCCTTCAGGCCAGCACCCTCGTGTGGAACCAGCCGGATGATGTGTTGCGCGGCCATCTGGAAGGGGCGCTCCGACGGGAATTGCTGACCCGTCCGGGCGGGTATGTGGTCAATATGTTCCGCTGGCGCGCCTATGGCGTGGGCGCGGCGATCGCCTGGCTGCTGGACGACATAGGGGTCGCGGACTGGCGCACAGCCGTCGAGAGCGGCGCACCTCTGGACACGCTGCTGGAAGCCGCCGTGGGCGTGGCGACGCCGGATCGGCGCGATGAGGTCCGGTTGACCCACGATCTTGATGGTCTGATCCGCGAGATCAGCCCGAAGATGGCTTCGGTCGGGGCCGTCTCAATGGACCGCGACGAATTCCTGGCATCCGCGCCGCGTCGTCTGGTGGTCGAACTGGAACTACCGCTGGCGGAATTGGCCGAACTCCAATTGTCCTTCCACTCTGCTGCGATGGCCCCCTTGTCGAACGGGGTGATCGCCCTGCCGGATGCGACCCGGGTGTCGGCTGAGTGGGGCGGACTGGCGTTGCGGGTGGAGGGGCGATCCGTATTGCTCGACATGCCGGTGCTCGTGGAGAATGGTCGTGGTGTCTATCGCTTCAGTATTCTCCTCTCGGACCTTGGGGGGCTGGAGGCGTTGACGCCGGGGGCTCTGGACGCGCCGGTTTCGGTGGAGATTGAAGGGGTGACCCTGACCGTCCCGCGCGGCTCCGTTGTCGAGGCGCAGGGGGAAGCGCTCGTCGTCAGCGTCACGAGGTAGCGGAACCGGGCGAAGGGCGGACGGTCCTTCGTCAGAATGAGCCCGCACATGCCTGCCAAGTTCGCAGACCCGCAGAAGGCCGCCGGTGGCGCCTTGTCGGCCAAAGGCGTAGTCTTGTTCTGCGAACATTTTCCCCTATAGTTCGCAAATGGCGAACCTTGATGATTATCTTTCGCGGCGACGGGGGCGGCAGGCCGAGCTTGCGCGGAAGCTGAATCTCGGGGCCGGGACGCTGAGTTCGATCCGCAGCGGCCATCGCCGACCGTCGCCGGAACTGGCGAAACGCATCGAGGCCGCCACGGGCGGCGAGGTGCGCGCGGCCGTGCTGCTGGGCGTGGAAGAGAGGGGCGCGGCGTTCGATCATGAATCCGCGCCGCAGCCGCTCAGCGGCGGTCGATGGATGGCGAAGGTGGCGGCGGACGGGTCGCTGTATCTGACGCCGGAAGCGGTGGCGGCCATGGGGCTCAAGCCCGGCGAGCGGCTGGTGATGCGGCCGGACGGTGAGGAGGTGCGCATCAACTCCTCCGACAAGGCGCTGAAGGCCATCCAGAAGGAGTTTCGACGACTGGTCCCGGAAGGGCGGAGCGTCGTGGACGAACTGATCGCGGACCGGCGGGCCGAAGCCGCGCGTGAGTAGGATCGTCGTGGATTCTTCCGCCGTGGTCGCGGCGGTTCTCGAGGAGCCGGGCGGAGAAGAGATGGCGCGTCGCGACGGGCCGTTTCTCCTCAGCGCCGTCAATCTCTGTGAAGTGCTGGAGCGTCTGGCGGCCGACGACCGCAAGAAGAGGCGCATCCTCGAGATGCTCGAGGACATCGGTCTGGTTCTGATCGACTTCACGCCCGATCTCGCGGCCACAGCGGCGCGATTGAAGGCGCCGACTCGCAGCGTGGGCCTGTCCCTGGGCGATCGCGCCTGTCTCGCCCTGGCGTTGCGGGAACAGGCGCCCGTGCTGACGGGAGATCGCGCGTGGTCGAAAGTGGATGTGGGCGTCGAGGTTGTGCTGATCCGGTGAACGGAACCCGAGCCCCGACGATCGGTTTTCTCTGTCAGAAGGAGACCGCCATGCCCGCAAAATCCGCAGCACAGCAGAAGGCCGCCGGGGCCGCCCTGTCGGCGAAGCGTGGGGACACGCCGAAATCGAAACTTCAGGGCGCGTCCAAGTCGATGGCCGGGTCCATGAGCGAGGCGGAGCTGGAGAAAATGGCCTCCACCTCGCGCAAGGACAAACCCGAACGCAAGAGCGGCTGAGCCCCCGTCAGACGGGATAGCGCAGGGTGGCCGCAAGGGTTTCGGCCCCCTTGGGCAGGTCCGCCTTGCGCACCCCCAGAACCCTGGCGCCGGTCGTCAGGGCGCGGCGAGCGATTTCGTCGGCCACGCCATAGGTGCGGGCGCCGTCGCCGTCGCCCAGGTCGATCTGGCCGGTTTCCTCATCGATGAAGCCGGGCACGACATCGTCGATGTCGACCATGAGGGTCTCGACGGCGCCCATGGTGGCGGCGCGGGCGGCCTGGGCGAGATCGGCGGTGGCCCGGCCCTGCTGGCCGCGGGACGCGTACAGATCCCTGGCCGCCTCCACCTGGGACTGATGGATCTGGTCGAGGATGGGGCGGGCGGCCTGGGCCAATTCCCCCTCGCTCATGCGATCCGGGCTGGCGTTGATGCCTTGTTGCGCAAGGTGCGGATAGGTGTTGATGCCCCGGAACAGCGAAGCCAGCGGCTCGGCGCCGGCGAGGATCAGCGGCGTTTCACGACCCGACAGCATGGGCCGCAGGGCGTTGTCCACCTGGCGCAGATACTGCCTGAAGCGGACCTTCTGTCCTTCCGCCCCGTGGATGCGGCCGACGGGCGCGCGATCATTCAGGGACGACTTGCCCACCGCGTCAGCGGCGCCGCCGGGCAGGCCGGGAACCCGGACCACCTGCGGGGCCATCTCGGCGAAGACCTCCACCAGCCGGACGTGGTTTTCGGAAACGGCCAGGACGAAGGCGGCGTGGGGAAAGGTCACCGCCCTCAGAAGGGGCTTGAGATGGAAGCGGTCGGACACCTGGACCAGCGAGGTCAACTGGTTCGGCAGCCGGAAGGTCCGCATGCCGTCCGGCGTCACGAAGACGGCGAGGCTGTTGGCCTGCAGCCGCCAGAACCCGTCGTCTTCGCGCAGGTCGTCCACATGCTCGGCCATGGCGGCTAGATGTTTCTTGTCGAAGCCGTTGTCCCGCAGCTGCGCCTCGGCGTCCCGCCACAGATTGCCCAGGGTGATGCGGGCGGCGTCGGTCTGCTGGCTCAGCGGGGTGGTCTCGAGATAGATCGAGACGCAGGCCTCGGCGCGCTCGCCCGCCAGGATGCTGATGTCCGAGACGGTGGGGAGGTCGATATGAAGCATGAGCACAGGGGTCCAATAGCCATGAAAAAGTTGTGGCTTTTCTAGACCGCGACGCCCTGCTTGGCAAACGATGCTGACCATGAACGAACGCTATTGTCGTTGAGGCGTTGGACGCCCTGCGAGCGCGGAACCCATGGCCCCTCCTTCACCTGAAACAGAGCTGAGACGTGTGTCCGACGTCCTCGAAACCCTGGCGCTTGGGCCGGCGCCGAGGCTCACCATGGGCGAGGTCGTCCATGCCTTCGGCGAAAGGGGTTTCGGCGCCCTGATCCTGATCTTCGCCCTGGTCAGCCTGTTCCCCTGGCCGCCGGGGTCGAAGGCGATCCTGAGCGTGCCGATCATCCTGTTGTCGCTGGAGCTGGCGTTTCAGCGGGAACGGGTCTGGTTGCCGGGCTGGACCCTGAACAGGGGCCTGCCGCGTCGCGCCTTCGGCCAGGCGCTGTCCCGGGTCCTGAAGCCGATCCGGTTCGTGGAGCGGCTGTCGCGGCCGCGCATGCCGTGGCTGACGGGCGAGGTCGCGGACGTGGTGACGGGGCTGACCTGCGTGTTCCTGGCGGTGATGATGGCCCTGCCGGTGCCGTTCGGCGACCTGCTGCCCGGCGTGACCCTGATCGTGCTCGGGCTGGGGATCATGCAGCGCGATGGCGCCGCGATCCTGCTGGGGGCGGTGGGGACCGTGGTCTGCGTGATCTATCTGTTTCTGGTGTGGACGGCGGTGACGGTGGCCGTCGCGGCGATCGGCGGCTGGGCCGGGCGGCTGTTCTGAAAACAATTGAGGCCGCCGGTTTGCGCCGGCGGCCTCGCATTGTCGGACCGCAGAGCGGCCGATCAGATCCTTGCCTGAAAGGTCAGGCGCGGGCCTCCCGAGAGGTCCGGGCTCCGATCTCCGCCAGCGTCGAGTGACAATGAGACACCGGATCACCTCCTTTCAGCTATTCAACAGGGACTCACACTGTGGGGTGAGGCGGGGCTTTGGGGAAGAGGGCCGTCTTCAACTAATTGCGAACGGAACCTGACGCCCCGCGCCGGGCTTCCTGATCGGAAGCAAGGAGGATCACCCATGGCCTATGACTTCTGGTACTGGGACGGCCTGCCCGGGCGCGGAGAGTTCGTGCGTCTGGCCCTGGAGGCGGGCGGCGTCGATTACAGGGAGCGCGCCCGCGAGCCGGGTGGAGACGTGTCGGCGGACCTGGCCATGGGTCGTGGCGACCCGCCGTTCGCGCCGCCCTACCTGGTCGCCGACGGCATGACCATCGGCCAGACCGCCAGTATCCTGATGTTTCTGGGCCAGCGCCACGGCCTCGCGCCCGGCGACGAGGCGGGTCGGCTGTGGGTGAATCAGGTGCAGCTGACCATCGCCGACATGGTGGCCGAAGCCCACGACACCCATCATCCGGTGGCGATGGGGGCCTACTACGAGGACCAGAAGGACGAAGCGCTGCGCCGGGCCGAGGATTTCAGGGAGACCCGCATGCCGAAATTCCTCGGCTGGTTCGAGACCATTCTGGAGCGGCGGGGCGACTGGCTGGCGGGCAGCGACCGCTGGTCCTACGCGGACCTGTCGCTGTTCCAGCTGGTGGAGGGTCTGCGCTTCGCCTTTCCCCGGCGGATGAAGACGGTGGAGGGGGACAACCCGCGCGTCGTGGCGTTGGGTGACCGGGTCGCGGCCCTGCCGGAACTGCAGAATTATCTGGCGAGCGATCGGCGCCTGCCGTTCTCGGACGGAATTTTCCGACACTATCCGGAACTGGACGGGGACTGAGCGGCAGGCCTATCTGGGCGCATGAGCACCGCCTGGGATCCCGATCAGTATCAGCGTTTCCGCGCCCAACGGGACCGCGCCGCGCTGGACCTGCTCAGCCGACTGCCGGACATGGACCCGCGCGAGATCTGGGACCTGGGCTGCGGCACGGGCGAGCATGCGGCCATGATGAAGCGACGGTGGCCCGGGGCGGCGGTGCACGGCCTGGATTCCAGCGCCGAGATGCTGACGCGGGCGCGGGCCCTGCCGGATGAGGTGGACTGGATAGAGGGCGACGCCGGGGCGTGGGCGCCGGAGCGGCCCGTGGACCTGATTCTGGCCAACGCCTCGCTGCAGTGGCTGCCGAACCACGGGGCGCTGTTCGGGCGCATTGCGGCGCGGCTGGCGCCGGGCGGGGTGTTCGCCTGCCAGATGCCCATGGCCTTCGAGACCCGGCACCACACGATCATGCGCGAGACGGCGGCGGCGGGGCCGTGGGCCGGGGCGCTGGAGGGCGTGGATGCGATCGCGCCGCTGCTGACGCCCGAGGCCTATCACGACGTGCTGGCGGGGATTTGTTCCGACCTCGACATCTGGTCCACCACCTATCTGCAGGTGCTGGACGGGGAGGATGCGGTGCTGGAGTGGATGAGGGGGACGGCGCTCAGACCGTATCTGACGGCGCTTTCCGGCGCGATGCAGGACGCTTTTGTTTCGGCGCTTTCGGAGCGGCTTTCGGGCGCTTTCCCGAGGCGGGCGGATGGACGGACCCTGATGCCGTTTCCGAGGCTGTTCCTGATCGCCCGACGCTGAGCGCCTTTTTGGCGCGGCGCAGGCGCAGATGGGAAACGGGACCCTTGAGGTCCGCCAGCGCGGCCGTGGCGGCGGCCCAGCCGGCCTTGACCGCGGGCTCGAAGGCTTTCCAGTCGCGGATCTCGACGCCGCCCAGCTCGGGCATGACCAGCAGGTCGGTGGCGGCGCGGGATTCGGCCAGATCGGCGGCGCTGGTGATGGTGGCCGAGCGCATCAGGATCGAGACGATGGGCGGGCCCTGGCGCCAGTCGCCGGACAGGATCCAGCGCCACCAGGTCTTGGGGTTCTCCAGCACGCTGGGGTCCACGGTGTGGGTGCGTGAGACGTCCACGGCGACCACCGGGCCGGGCTGCCAGCCGCGCATGACGTCGGCGGGCAGGTTGCGCAGCACCGCGCCGTCCACCAGCACCTGACCGTCGATGACGGCGGGGGGCAGGACGCCGGGAAGGGAGATGGAGGCCCGCAGCGCCTGCCTCAGCATGCCGCGTCGGTGCACCACATAGCTGTTGGCGGTCAGGTTGGACGAGCCGCAGAAGAAGGGCAGGGGCAGGTCGGCGATGTCCACATCCCCATAGGCCTCGATCAACAGTTGATTGACCTTGCGACCGTGGGTCATGGCGATGATGGGGAAGGCGATGTCGGTCAGGGGGCTCTGGTCCACAAAGGCCTTGCGGATGCGATCTTCCAGCTCCTGCTGGTCCCAGCCCAGGGCCACGCCCGCGCCGATCACCGCACCCATGGACGAGCCGCCCACGAAGTCGAACGGCACGCCCGCCTCGCGCAGGGCCGCGATGGCGCCCAGATGGGCGTAGGCGCGGGCGCCGCCGCCGGACAGGACCAGACCGACACAGGTGGCGGTGAGGGTGCGGGCGATGCGGGCCTCGTCGTCGACAAGGCCTTCGCGCACATGGAACCAGCGGGCCGGGTCGACGGCCTTGAGCCAGCGGGCGGTGTCGCGGACCGGCGGACCGGCGGCGCGGCGCAGCAGGATCAGGTCGGTGAGCTGATGCTCCTCCAGCGAGCCGCTGCGCTGGACCGGCGGCATGCGGGCGGGGCCGTCCAGATCGCCGACCACGAACAGACGATCCACCTGCCGGGCGCACAGCCCGGCCCAGGCGGTCTCGTCCTGCTCGGCGCAATAGAGGACGAAGTCGTGGGTCTGCTCGATCAGGGACAGCCATTCGGCGGCGGAGTTGAGGGCCGAGGAATCGATGACGCGGGCGGTGAAACCCAGATGGCCGATCTGGTCGCGTACCCGCTCCACAAACTCGCGGATGGGCCGCTCGCGGGCCGAGACGAAGCCGAACACGCTGGGGTCGGCGGCGCGCTGGGAGGTCTCGCGCGAGCGGCGCACCATCAGGCTGGCCAGCTCCACCATCACGTCGGGATGGGCGCGGGCGGCGTCGAGGAAGGCCTCGCGGGGCAGGGCCAGGATCTCGCTGTCGCGCAGGGCGACGGCGGTGGCGGTGTGGGGGGTGCCGGCGATCAGGGACATCTCGCCCGCCGGTTCGCCGGGGCGGATGACGCCGAGAAACTGGGGCTCGGGGTTGTCCTCCTTCTGGCGGAAGACCCCGAGACGGCCGGAGCGGACCAGATAGAGGGTGTCGGCGGGTTGGCCCGCCGTGAACAGGCGCTCACCCCCGGTCAGGGCGAACCAGCTGGCCCGCGTTTCGCCCTCGGCGGCGAAGATGTGGGCCAGGGCCGCTTCCAGACTGGCGTCGCGGGGCGTGTTCATGATCCGCGAGACTAGCGGGATTCTGTTGCGGTTTGGGTAACGTCGAGCGTTCTCCTCCCCCAAAGCGAAGCGCATGGGGGAGGGGGACCGCCGTCAGGCGGTGGTGGGGGCGACCGTGAGCGCCGGTGGATGGGCTCGCCCCCTCCACCATCCTTCGGATGGTCCCCCTCCCCCGCAAGCGGGGGAGGAGACTTATGACCTCTGCCGCGCGTGGAAATCGCGGCGGAAGGCGTCGAAGCGGTTTTCGGCGATGGCGGCGCGCATGGCGGCGGTGAGGGCCTGGAAGAAGGCGATGTTGTGCCAGCTGAGCAGGACCTGGCCCAGAATCTCATCCGATCTGACAAGGTGGTGCAGGTAAGCCTTTGAATAGGCGTTGCTGGCGGGACAATCCACGTCGGGGGACAAAGGATCCTGATCCTCGGCGAAGCGGGCGTTCTTGAGGTTGACGGGGCCCTCCCAGGTCCAGGCCTGGCCGTGGCGGCCCGAGCGGGTGGGCAGGACGCAGTCGAACATGTCAACGCCGCGCGCCACCGCCTCCACCAGATCGATGGGCTTGCCGACGCCCATCAGATAGCGGGGGCGGTCGGCGGGCAGGTGGCCGACGCAGTGGTCCAGAGTTTCGCACATGGCCTGATGGCCCTCGCCCACGGCCAGGCCGCCGATGGCGTAGCCGTCGAAGCTGGTCTCGATCAGGCGCGCGGAGGATTCGCGGCGCAGGTGTTCGAAGGTCGAGCCCTGCTGGATGCCGAACAGGGCCTGGGCGTCGCGCTCGCCGAAGGCCGCCTTTGACCGGGCGCCCCAGCGGGCGGACAGTTCCATGGCCTTGCGGGCGCGGTCCTCCTCGGCGGGCCAGGAGACGCATTCGTCCAGCTGCATGACGATGTCCGAGCCGATGTGGTCGGCCTGGATCTCGATGGAGCGTTCCGGCGACAGGACGTGCTTGGAGCCGTCGATGTGGCTGGCGAAGGTGACCGCGTCCTCGGTGACCTTGGAGATGCCCGACAGGCTCATGACCTGAAAGCCGCCGGAGTCGGTCAGGATGGGTTTGTCCCAGCGCATGAAGCGGTGCAGGCCGCCCAGCCGCTGCATGCGCTCGGCGCCGGGGCGCAGCATCAGGTGGTAGGTGTTGCCGAGGATGATGTCGGCCCCGGTGGCGGCCACCTGATCGACGCTGAGCGCCTTGACCGTGGCGGCGGTGCCCACGGGCATGAAGGCGGGCGTGCGGATGTCGCCGCGCGGCGTCTTCAGCACCCCGGTGCGGGCGGCGCCTGCGGTGGCGTTGATGTGGAAGGGGAACATTCTAGAACCGCTCATCCCGGCGAAGGCCGGGATCCAGATGCAAAATCACAAACAGAGTCCCAAGGCCAGGATCGGCGATGCAAAGCTTGCGGCGCCTCGCCATACGATCTGGATCCCGGCCTTCGCCGGGATGAGCGGAGTCTTGAGTCATACGCCCTCCCTGAACAGCAGGGAGCCGTCGCCGTAGGAATAGAAGCGATAGCCCGTGTCCACGGCGTGGGCGTAGGCGGCCTTCATGGTTTCGGTTCCGGCGAAGGCGCTGACCAGCATGAACAGGGTCGAGCGGGGCAGGTGGAAATTGGTCATCAGAACGTCGGCGGCGCGGAAGCGGTAGCCGGGGGTAATGAAGATGGCGGTGGCGTCGTGGAAGGGGCGGATGACGCCGTGCTCGTCCGCCGCGCTTTCCAGCAGGCGCAGGGAGGTGGTGCCGACGCAGACGATGCGGCCGCCCGCGGCGCGCACGGCGTTGAGAGCGGCGGCGGTCTGGGACGAGACCTCGCCGGTCTCGGCGTGCATGCGGTGGTCGGCGACCTTGTCCACCTTCACCGGCAGGAAGGTGCCCGCGCCCACGTGCAGGGTGACGGCGTGGGTGGAGACGCCGCGCGCCTCCAGCGCCGCCATCAGCTCCGGCGTGAAGTGCAGACCCGCCGTGGGGGCGGCGACCGAGCCGTCGTGGCGGGCGAAGAGGGTCTGGTAGTCCAGGCGGTCCTGGTCGTCCTCGGGACGCTTGGCGGCGATATAGGGGGGCAGGGGCATGACGCCCGCCTCGCGGATGGCGTCGTCCAGCGCCGGGCCGGCCAGGTCGAAGGCAAGGGTGATCAGGCCATCCTCGCCCTTTTCCACCACGTGGGCGTCCAGCCGCCCGGCCAGGCAGGCGCCGTCGGCGGTCTTGCCGAACATCACCCGGTCTTCGGGCTTGAGCCGCTTGCCCGGCTTCATGAAGGCGGTCCAGCGGTCGGGCGCCGTGCGCTGGTGCAGGGTCGCCTCCACGGGCACGGTCAGGCCGCCCCGGTCGCGCACACCGTCCAGACGGGCCGGGATCACGCGGGTGTCGTTGAAGACGAGGGCGTCGCCGGGCTGCAGCAGGTCGGCCAGATCGCG